>NZ_JACMYP010000004.1 GCF_020889705.1 Bradyrhizobium altum
CGACGGGAGCCACAGGTGCGACCGGCGCAACCGGAGCCACCGGGCCGAAGGGTGCCACCGGTTCGACCGGAGCAACGGGTCCCGTTGGAGCGACGGGCGCGACCGGGTCTTCAGGCGAGCATGTTGTGACCGAGAATGGTCCAACCAACGGTGCGACGATCGTCGCCGCGAACGAGACGCTGATCCTGACAGGCAGCAACCTGTCCGGAACGGTCGACCTCTACAACGCGACGCTCGTGATCGAGGGAACGAACAACGGTGGCCTGACGATCGATATGGCGGGGGGAACCGTCAACTCCGTTGATCTCCTGCAGGTCTCCAACAATGCGGGCAAGAACCCGTCCATCGAACACTTCAATGCTGGAGACAGCATCGGAGGTGTCGGTGCCGGCGTGCCGAGTTGGAATGGCAGCGGTCAGTTGTTCTTCGACGGTGGAAAGGTAACCATCGACGACAGCAACCAGACTGGTGCCGGATTCTATCCCAACAGCGGTACGGCAAGCTACGATGGTCACACCTACACGGTGTGGACACTCGATCCGCCGTCAGGTGGAACGGGCGCGACCGGAAGTACGGGAGCGACGGGTTCGACCGGAGCAACGGGTCACACCGGTGCAACCGGAGCCACGGGTGCGACCGGCGCAACCGGTCACACCGGTGCGACCGGAGCCACGGGCTCAACCGGTCACAACGGGTCGACCGGCGGCACCGGAGCCGCGGGTGCAACCGGCGGAACCGGAGACGACCACCACCACTCCAAGCTGACGACAACGATCGACCAGCACAGTGTCGTCGGGCCTTGGAGGGCAATGCTGCTGCCGACGCAATCCGCGCTGATGAAGCTGGAAAACGCCGTCCAGTCCCTCGATCACGCGGGCGCCACGCAACTGATGGCGGATCTCACCACCATCAAGAGCTTGGCCGACAGCCTGCTGGCCAGGATCGACCAGTCGAGCGCAGGCTCGGCGAACGATCCGCACCACAGCAACAGTGCTGGCAGTGTCGGCCACGCGGACGATCGGCCGAGCTGGATCAACCATGTGTCGAAGCACGACACTTAGCGGTTGAGAGGAGTAAGGGAACGGGCGCCAAAGCCAGTGCCAAGGCGCCCGTTCTTCATCAGCCAGATGATGTCAGGCACGAGCGCAATTAGCCGGCGTCGCTTCCTGAAGCTGACGGCCGTCGCCGTTTTTACAAGCAGGAGCGCCATGTCCGCGCGGGCAAGCACGAGCAATCTGTTGACCGCGCCGATCCAGTTGCAAGGCGATTGGAACTCCGGCGAGGCGACACTGCGCGTATTGACGCGGGTCAGGGCGGTCGATCTTTACAAGCTTCGCTTATTGTCCGATCGTCAGCCCGCAAAACTGCTGATCGAAAACCATCATCAAGGCCCGCCCGCCGTCTGGCTGCATCGTGATCAGCCGGAAACGGCCTCTATCATCTTGAATGTCGGCGCGGCCGATTGGTGCAAGCTTGCCTATCAGTTCGGGCACGAGCTCGGGCATGTGCTCGCCAACAGTTGGCAGCTTTCGTCAAAACCACAGCCGCCGACGCAATGGTTTGAAGAAGCCCTGGTCGAGACTTTCTCAATTCGTGGGCTCGGGCTGCTTGCGGATAGCTGGAAGCAATCGCCGCCGTTTGCCGGCGATCAAGCGTTTGCCGGTGCGATCCGGCAATACCGTGCAGATCTGCTGCAGGCGAGCAAGTCCGATGGCGCCGCAGGTTCACCGGACGACGCTGCCTCGTGGTTTCATAGCAACCGGGAGCCACTGGCAGCGGGGCAGGCCGTTCCGCGCGGGCCAGCCATCCTCGGCATCCTGGCCATCTATGAAAGCGGACGTGCGTGTATCGAGGATCTCGGCGCGCTCAATCGCTGGCCGGAACGAACCTCGCTTCCGATTGATGACTACGTCGATCGGTGGAAACGAAGCTGCACGGAAATCGGCACAAGCGGCGAGTTGCCGTCTCGTGTGGAACAATTGTTCGGGCTCGCCTGAAGGCAGCGATATCCGAGCGCGTGACGTAAACCATGCATCAGGCTTCCGGGGGCCGTCCGGCTCAAAAACGTTGATTTTACCGAGGCATAGTGAAACACTATCGCGTATTGCTATTGGAGATTTATTTTGGCCGGGCCAGGTAGCGACCAGGCAGGCGAAAACAAATATGTTCGCCCGCTGCAAAAGGCGATTGCCGGCTTGAGCCCTGGCGATGCAGCGGGGCGACATCACCTCTATGATCGTGGCCGGTCGTTGCTCGCCAACCGTCTAAGGGAGCGTGAAGATCTCACGCAGGCAGAGACCGAAGCCGAGGCGCGCACGTTCGACGAAGCGGTCAACCAGGTCGAGACCCAAGCGCGCGCCGTGGCGTCGTCATTCAAGCGGCGAGAAGCTCAGCAGCTCAACATCGCGACGATCGCTTTCACGGAATCTCGCATTGTGGAGGTGCCGCCATCAAGTGGTGTTGGGCATGGTTCGAACCAGGGGGACCAAACCCCTTCGCGCCCTCCGCCTGAGCGGTCTTTCACACCGCGCAATGTTAGCGGGGAACTTGGCGGGACGCTTGACAGTGCCTGGAAGCGTGCCGCTTCTCAGCTGCGTGGCGCGGCCGAGTTCGCCAAGCGCCGGATGGTCGCGGCGGTCTCGGATGTAAGGCTCCGGTTGGTTCGACGTGCCTCTCGCTCCGCCGCGACCGATGCTACTGCGAACCAAGCTGCACCCGAGCATGGCGTCGGCAGGGCGGCCCCAACGGTTCTGAAGATCATGCCCGCCACGCCGGATGGGCGCATCGACGGCGTTGCAAACCCGCTGAGCCAGATCCGCTTGCAGGCACTGATCCAGGTGGCGCGCCACCACGGCGTCGATCTCGATGTCAACGAATTCAAAGGTGACGCATCGCAATCGCTGCCATCGGCCGCGGCGATGTCGGAGTGGGCGCAAAACGCGGGACTATGGTCACGTGCCATTCGTACCGGCTGGCGCAATTTGTTGCGGATGAGCAGTGCCGAACCGGTGGTCCTGTTGTTCAAGGATGGCAGTGCAGGGCTGATGGTCGGCGCCATTGCCGAGCAACACGTCATCCTGATGCGAGAGCCGAGCGCCCCGCCGGAGGCGCAGCCCGTCGCGGTCGACGAGCTGCGCCTTGCGCAAGTCTGGGATGGCGAGGCGATCCTGGTGCGCGCCAATCGCGGACGAACCGCCGCCGACACGCCGTTCAGCTTGCGATGGCTCTCAGACCTTGTGCTGCAGGAACACCGATCGCTGCGCGACATCGGGATAGCTTCCGTCACCATCAGCTTCCTCACCATTTTTCCGCCACTGCTGGTGATGACGATGGTGAACAAGGTGCTGCAATTTCACAGCACCTCCACGTTGATCCTGCTGTCCGCAGTGATGGCAGTGGTCGTGGTGTACGAGGCGATCCTGGGTCATGCCCGCCGCCTGATCATTGCGGTGGTCGGCGCGCGGCTCGATGCGAGGCTCAATCTGCACGTCTTCAATCGACTGTTGCGCTTGCCGCTCGATTATTTTGAACGGCATCCGGCAGGCGAAACCATGTTTCGCATCGCCCAGGTTTACAAGGTGCGGCAGTTTCTCACCGGACGTCTGCTGACCACGTTCCTCGATTTGATAACGCTCTGCGTCCTGCTGCCGTTCCTGTTTTATCTGAGCCCTATTCTAGCCAGCATCGTGCTCGGCTGCGCCGTCGTGATCCTGCTGATCATTCTCGCTTACCTCAAGCCGATGCGTGAGATGTATTCCCGGGTGACCACGGCCGAAACCTGGAAGTCGGCCACCCTGGGCGAGACCATCGTGGGCATCAAGACCGTCAAGGCCCTGGCGCTCGAACCGCAGCGTCGGTCGTTGTGGGACGAGCGGATTGCCGAAGCCGGCAAGTGGCAGCTTGCGTTCAGCAAGCTTTCCAACTGGCCTCAGACGCTCGTCACACCGATCGAGCGCATCATGGTTATCGGCACCGTGATGCTGGGCGCCTACATCGCCATGAACGATCCGTCCGGCTACATGGTCGGAGGTCTGTTTGCTTTCCTTATGCTCTCCGGACGAGCCGCGCAGCCGCTAGTTGGGTTGGCGCGGTTGATTGAGGAATACGAGGAGATCGGTGCGGCAATTGGCGAGGCGGCTTCGGTGCTCAACCGGCCGGCCGAGAGCAATGCGCGATCAGCCGGGCTGAGGCCAAAATTCGCAGGCGAAATTTCATTTCAGGACGTTACGTTCACTTACATCGACACCACAGTGCCGGCGCTGGACCGCGTCGCTTTCTCGATGCCGGCCGGAACGACGCTCGGAATTGTTGGACGCAGCGGCTCCGGCAAGTCGACGATTACCCGTCTGTTGCAAGGAATCAATCGCGACTACAAGGGCTTCGTGAAGATCGACGGCGTTGATTTGCGTGATGTGGATCTGCGCCATTTGCGCCAAAGCCTGGGCGTCGTACTGCAGGAGAATTTTCTGTTTCGCGGCTCTATCCGCGACAACATCATCGCGGGTCGCCCCGGCCTGACGCTGTCGGACGCTGTGTACGCCGCGCGGCTCGCCGGCGCGGAGGAGTTCATCGAGCGTATGCCGAACGGCTTCGATACCTATATCGAGGAAGGTTCACCCAACCTTTCAGGCGGACAGCGTCAACGTCTTGCCATTGCACGGGCACTGATCACCGACCCGCGCATTCTCATCCTGGATGAAGCAACCAGTGCTCTCGATCCGGAAAGCGAAGCCGTGGTGACCAGCAACCTCGAGCGGATCGCAAGCGGCCGCACCATGATCATCGTTTCGCATCGGCTGTCTTCTCTGGTCGCTTGCGATCAGATCCTGGTGCTGGAGCAGGGCCATATCGTTGATTGCGGCAGGCACGACGTCCTGGTGGAGCGTTGTGCAATCTATCGCCAGCTCTGGAATCAGCAGAATCGTCACATCACGGCGCCAAAGCCAAGCGCGGCACCTCGATTGGTCACGGGGGGACCGGAGCAATGAGCGAGGCGCAAACGCCGTCACTGCCGATCCTGTTTGGCTCGAGGAAAAACGATCCGACCTTGCCGATCATCCTGGAGTTCCAGCAACCCTCGACGGCTATTGTCAACACACCGATCCCGCGTTCGGCTCAGCATATGGTCTGGCTGGTGGCCAGCATGGTGTTTGCCCTGATCGTGATTGCTGGCGTATTGCCGGTTGATCAGGTGGTTTCCGCGCGAGGAATCGTCGTCTCTGAGGCACCCACAATTCTGGTGCAACCGCTCGAGACCTCAATCGTGCGGTCGATCGACGTGCGGGAGGGGCAGCGGGTGCATGCCGGCGAGGTGCTTGCCCGGCTCGACCCGACCTTTGCGGAAGCCGATCTCGTCGCGCTCGAAGATCAGGCAAGTAGCCTCGACGCGGAGGTCGCACGGCTGCGAGCCGAAGCCGGAGGGCAGGCTTTCAAATTTGACGGCGACGACCCACATTGGATGTTGCAGGCCTCAATCTTCGAGCATCGCCATGCGCAGTTCGATCTGAAGCTGCAGAACTATGATCAGAAGCTTAGGGAGCTGGATTCCGTCATCGGGCGGTCGAACTCGGACGCGGCCGGCTATCGCGAGCGTCTTGATGTCGCCCAGAGTATTGAGGACATGCGCAAGAAGCTGGAAGCGACCCAAACCGGCAGCCGGCTGAACTCGCTGATCGCCAAGGATACTCGCGTCGAAATGGAGCGCGCGCTCGCTAATGCCGTCGCAACCGGTGAGGGCGCCAAGCAGGACCAATCGGCACTCGCCTTTGAACGGGACGGTTTCATTCGCGGATGGAAGGCCGAAACGTCGCAGAAGCTGCAGGAGAGCTCGGTCAAGGCAGCTAACACTCGCGAGCTTGTCGCTAAAGCGAAGCTGCGGCGGAGGCTGGTCGAGTTGCGCAGCAATGTGGACGCAATCGTCCAGGCGGTCTCGAAAGTATCGGTCGGCTCGGTGATGCAGTCGGGACAGCAGTTCATCACTCTCGTGTCCACCGGCGCCCCGCTTGAAGTGGAAGCCAACATCCCTGGCCGGGACAACGGCTTTGTCCATGTCAACGATCCGGTCGCGGTCAAGTTCGATACCTTTCCATACTCGCAATACGGCATGGCGGAAGGCGTCGTCCGCGTGGTAAGCCCCGATGCGTTCAATGCACAAGCCGAGGCGCGCAATCCGACGAGCGCCATACCAGCAGCCGCGACGACGGAGCCCTTCTATCGCGGCCGGATCAGCCTCGACCGGATGGCTTTGCACGATGTGCCGGCCGGTTTTAAGCTGGTGCCTGGCATGCCCGTGACCGCCGACATCAAGGTCGGGCAACGTACGGTCCTGAAATATCTGCTTGGGCTGATGCTGCCGGTGACCCAGGAAGCCATGCGGGAGCCCTGAACCTGAATGGACCTGCGACGAACGACGAAGCGGTTGAAATATGCTGTTTGATCGACTGATCGGCAAAGCTTCGCCAGCGACCGCGCTGCGCCGCGGCTTGGGGCTGCTTGAAAAGGAGCAGTTCACCGAAGCTCTGCCATTGCTCGCACAGGCCGCTCAAGCGGGCGTGCCGGAGGCTGCGTATCAGATCGGCCGACTCTACCTGCAAGGTTCAGGCGTTCCGTACAGCCAGAGCGAGGCGGTGCGCTGGCTGCAGCAGGCCGCGTTGCACAGCAATGTCGAGGCCCAATGCCTGCTGGCGGCGCTGCTGGTGCAGGGGCTGGTGTCCGCTCCGGAGACGAGTGCTGACGAAGGGGCGGCGCGGCTGTTTTCCACGACTGCAGCGAGCGTCGTTAGCCCAACCCCTGATTTCGAAGCTGCGCACAAATGGGCTCGTATGGCGGCACAAGCCGGCTCGGCGGAAGGACAGGCCTTGCTCGGCTATGTCTTGACCTATGGTCCGCACCATTTGCGCAATCTGGACGAGGCACGAGACTGCTATAAGCGTTCGGCTTCGGGCGGCTGCGCGCAAGGCCATCTCGGCTATGCGCTGGCCCTTGCGGGTGATGCTCAGCTCTCGGAACGCAAGACGGAGATCGCCGAGCACATTCGCGCAGCGGCCGCAACCGACATTCCGTCGGCCGTTTACATGTTCGGTGTTCTCGCCGAAGAGGGGGCCGGCGTCGAGCAAGATGCAGGCCGTGCCGCCGATCACTATCGAAAGGCGGCAGAACTCGGCCACCGCGGAGCACAGCTGAAATGGGGAGCGGCCTTGATCGAAGGCAAGACCGTCCCTCCCGATCCGGTGCTTGGAGAATCATGGTTGAGACGCGCCGCACTCGCCGGAGATCCGCGCGCAGCCGAGATGATTGGGGATCTTTATACCAAGGGCGGCGCAATGCCGCCGAACTATGCGGAAGCCGCGAGTTGGTACCGGCGCGCCGCGGAGGCCGGCAGCGCAACCGCGGCGCGTTCCTTGAGCTCGTTTTACATGACCGGTGCGGGCGTGCCCACGGATGCTGAAGAAGCCGCAAGATGGTTACGCATGGCGGCCGAGGCTGGAGATGCCAGCGCTCAGGTCGACCTGGCCCAACAGCTGCTTGCGGGCGTTGATCTGCCCGGAGGGCGGCCGCCGGTGAACGATTGGTTCAGGAAGTCCGCCGCGGGCGGCGACCTCGTCGCGGCCTTCAATCTTGGAGTCTGCTTGCTGCATGGCGCAGACGCCGAGCGGGACGATCAGCAGGCAGCGATCTGGCTGCGACGCGCGGCGGAGGGCCTGCCGGAAGCCCAATACATGCTTGGTCGGCTACTGAGCGAAGGCCGTGGCATCCAGGCAGACCTGAAAGCCGCGCGCGAATGGTTCGCGCTTGCCGCCGAGGCCGGCAATGCGGACAGTCAGGCGGCGCTGGCCGAAATGCTCGTCAACGGCCGCGGCGGTCCGGCCGATATCGCGAAAGCGATCAAGCTTTGCGAACAGGCCGCCGCCAAAGGACATAGCGGTGCGATGTTCGCGCTCGGCGCCATCCACGGCGGAGGCCACGGGATCGCGGTCAACCGGGCTGCAGCCGCACGCTGGTTTCGAGCCGCCGCCGAACTTGGCCACGGCCATGCCCAGCTCATGCTCGGACGATATTTGCTATCGGGGACCGAACCACAGAATCTACGCGACGCGCAATATTGGTTTGAGAGCGCCGTCGCGCAGGGGATACTGGAGGCTGAAGCTGAGCTCGCCGAGCTCTCCGCGGTTACTTCGAAAATCGCTGTTTAGCACTGCAGACACGGACCTGGCTCTTCCCCGATTAAAGCCATTCTCCGAACCTACCGTCCTAAACCACGGTTTGCGCGCTGATTGTGAGGAACGACGGCGAACTAGGGAAGAGTCGTGGATTTCAACTGCAGCTTAAGGGACAGTATCCGGTTCGCACTCGTTGTTTCGCGCTGTGTCCTGCTGGCCTGTTGCGGGGCCGTGCGCCAGGCCATCGAGGAGGAGGCGGAGCCGGCAGCGCTCAACCTGAACGGCGCGCTCGCGGAATGCCGCCGCGGCTTCCCGGATCAGATCGCACAGGCGGTGGAGCGGTCGTCCTGCGTCATCAAGGCGATGGAGCTGGCACGGCCACTGTTGCCGTTTCCCGAGCTCCTCGATCGGGAGAACGCCCCGCGCGAGGCGTTGGCAGGGCAGGTTCAGGCAAGGACAATATCCCTGCGCGAGCGAAACGTGCAGATCCTGAAGCTTCATTCGCAGATCTTGGATGAAGAGCGCAACAGGCTATCGGCAGGCGTCGGCAAGCCGCCGCTGGTGGTCGCGCAGTGGCGACAATCGAACCAGGAGAGTTGCGGGCGGCTCGGAGGGGACTCTGCGAACTGCTTTTGAGACGGCGCGAAGTCGGCTACTCTCTTAGACCGAGCGGTCGGATCTGGAGCGCCATCGTCGCTGTCATACTAGACTAATGCAACGCGACAGATCGATCCCTGGCCTGCTGAATGCCACCGGCAAGCGCCTTTGAGTATAGCTCGCGTGCCTTCGTCACATCGCCGCGTGTTCCGTACGTCTTCCATGTGGAAAGAACGAGGGGATCATATGTCTCCGCGAGCATGAAGCTCGCCTGTGCGTTACCCGTCTCGACAGCGTGTTCGAGCACGATCCGCGCTGCACCAATATCCCCCTGGCCGAGTAGGGCGTTGGCGCGCGCCAGCAACCTGGCCGCTTCCGGACCGCCTTGCGCCTCGGCGACCGTAAGCTGCTCTGTCGCAGCCGCCTCCGCGGCTTGAGCCAGCGTGGGTTCGCGGCCCGGCGCCTCGGTCCGGTCGCGCTCCTTCTTCAGAGACTGTCGCAGCTCCGCCGTCATGCTCTCGGCAGCTTCCTTGAGTTGCTTGAGCTGCGCCGCTTCGTCACCCGCCCTGCTCGCCAGCGCCACCTGCCTCTCGATGTCCCGCTGCGCCCTCGCGAGCTCGCTCGTCAGTGCCTCGGCCCTGTCGTGCTCTTTCTGCAGAGACTGTCGCAACTCTGCCGTCACGCTCTCGGCGGCCTTCTTCTCCTGCGTAGCCTCGTCGCCCGCCTTGCTTGATAGAGCCACCTGTGTCTCGAGGTCCCGCCGCACCCTCGCAAGCTCGCCAGTCAGTGCCTCGGCTCGGTCGTGCTCCTTCTGCAGAGACTGTCGCAACTCCGCCGTCGCGCTGTCAGCGGCCTTCTTCACCTGCAGCGCTTCGTCACCGGCCTTGCTTGACAGTGCCAGCCGGGTCTCGAGGTCCCGTCGCGCCCTCGCAAGCTCGCCAGTCAGCGCCTCAGCCCTGTCATGCTCCGTCTTCAATGACTGTCGGAGCTCCGCCGTCGCGCTCTCGGTGGCCTTCTTCACCTGCACCGCCTCGTCACCGGCCTTGCTTGACAGCGCCAGGTGGGCGTCGAGGTCCCGCCGGGCCTTCGCAAGCTCACCAGTCAGTGCCTCGGCCCGGTCGTGCTCCGTCTTCAAAGACTGTCGAAGCTCCGCCGTCGCCTTCTCGGCGGCCTGATTGCGCTGCGCCGCCTGGTCGCGCGCCTTGTTCGCCCGCGCTACCTGCATTTCAATGATCTGCTGCGCCCTCGCTAGTTCATTTGCTAGGGCCTCTGCGCGGCGCCGCTCCTTTTCCAAAGACTGCTGCGCTTCCGGCTGCATTGCCTCCGCACCTTGCTTGCCCTGCGCAGTATCCCGCGGTGCCTGTGAGATTGCCCGGTCGGCTTGCTGATGAAGAGCCGGATCCCGCGCCAATGAATCGGCTTTCTGCGAGTCCTGGCTTGGGACCTGGGTCTCTTGCTTGACGGCCTCCACGCCAGCTGTGCCAGTCCTGACGTTAACCTGCTCGCCAATGTATCGCGTCACATGGGCGACGAACTCGGCGTCGAAATACCAGCCGATGAGCGACGCCCCGAATATAACTGTGGCGATCGAGGAGACGGCAAACCAGCGCCGCCGCGGTTCGCGCTCCGGTTTGCCCTGCGCGGCCTGCGCTTCGAACCGGACGACACTGACAGGGTCCGCGTTCGTAACCAGACGAGTTAATTCCGTCACCCTCGCACGTTCGGCCAGGCCCGAGGGGAAACAAAAGGAGCGGGGCCCTGGCGACGCCGGGGGGGCGATCGATCCAGTTTCCTTTGGCGGAATTAATTCATCTTGCAGAATAAATTCATCACCTTCCTTTGGAAGATGCATTGTTTGCCAATGCGTCGGCGTGATCTCGCTTGGCTCGCCATTTTGCCTAACCCACCCACGCCCCTCAGCCGACCACTGAGCAGATTCGAAGCATCCGCTTACGTCATCCTCAAGAATGACGAATGTTCCATCCTTTGGAGCGGTGTCGATCGGGTGGCGCATGCGAAAGACGCCTATTCGAAGCGGTTATCCAAATTCCCAAGAAAAAACTTCTTCCCAAGAAAAAACTTCGTGGAATGCACAAAACACTACTCTAGCCAATCGAAAGCCTCAAGATAATAGCCATTTAGATGCATGTTCTGGACGCCGGAACTCGCAGCGGAGCACGGGGCTGGCGTAGCGCCGTGGATCGGTCGGGCTGCGGTTTGATCAGCCCGGTGTCCCGATCAATCGCCATACATTGGACGGTAGCGATCTCGTGCTGGCGGAGACATTTGCGGAGAATGTCGAGGCTGGGGGATAGAAACATAGCGAAATGTCCGCTGACCCTCTCGCGTATACGGGGACTCGATGGTGGCCGCGACTTTTCGGGGGGCGGTGATCTCAGACTGCGCCTTAACCCGTGCAGAGCGCTCTCCTGGTAAGCAATCGAGTTGAGGTTAAGGATACGCATCATGTACCTAGCGCGCAGTTGCGGAGAGTTGGCAAGTGTGGATCGTTGGCGAGCGCGAGAGACGGGAAAACATTCTACCACATGGAGCAGACGCCGTTGAGGGGCCCGGCATCGACCTCGCTCAGGTGAGACAGATGCGGGGTGCACGCGAGCAAGCTGCCGCTGGTGGTCACACCGTGGCGACAATCGAACCCGGAGAGTTGCGGGCGGCTCGGAGGGGATTCGGGGACGTGTTATTGAGGTGGACGATCCTGGCGTGGGGGTTGCGTCCGTAGGTCTCAGTCCCCAGTGATCGGTAGCGCGGGACGGAAAGCATGCATTCAAGCAATAGCTCGCTTCAGACGGACACAGAGAACGGGATAAGCGCGGCGCCTGCGCGCAGCGATCACCTTCGGCCTTGGCTGCCACTCATATTCGGGGCCACCGCCTATCTGACGCTCATCGGCAGAATCAGCAGCCTGCTGAGGGATGCGGACATTTACTGGCATATCGTGGTCGGCCAGTGGATCATTGATCATCGTGCCGTCCCCCACGTCGATCCCTTCTCCTTCACGATGCGCGGTGCACCCTGGATAACCAGCGAGTGGTTATCGGAGGTGCTTTATTTCGCGGCGTTCAAACTGGCGGGTTGGCCGGGGCCTGCGTTGCTTGCCGCATTGTCGGCGTCCGTCGCGTTCTTCCTGCTGACGTACCTGCTGCTGAAACGGCTGCCGAACGTACCGGTCATGATCCTGGTGAGTGGCGGACTGGTCTTGACGTCATTCCACATGCTCGCACGGCCACATGTCCTGGTGCTTCCCCTGATGGTGCTGTGGGCCAATGCGCTGGTTGAGGCGAGCGAGGAGCGACGCGCACCTTCTTTTGCCTATCTCCCGCTCGTCACGCTGTGGGCCAACCTCCACGGAAGCTTCACGCTGGGCCTGGCGTTGATTGCGCCATTCGCCTTGGAGGCGATCTGGACTGCAGACAAATCTGCACGAGTGGCCACCGCGTTGCATTGGCTTCGCTTCGGCGCGCTGGCGCTCGTCGCCGCCTGCATCACGCCGTACGGGCCGGAGTCGATCCTGGTCACATTGCGCATTTTGAATCTCGGGCCAGTCCTTTCAACCATTGGGGAATGGAGGCCGGCACTGGGCTTCGACGGGTTCAATCCCGTTACAACATGCTTCTTCGCCGGCATGGCGTATGTTCTGTACAGCGGGCTCAAATTACCTCCGATCAGGGTCGCCGTGCTGCTGGCCGTGGTCTACCAGACGTTCGCCCACGTACGTTATGTCGACGTTTGCGCGCTGATTGCGCCATTCTTCATTGCCGGTCCCCTGGCGCAGCAACTGGCGTCGTCGCAGTCGCTGAACCGGAAAATCGTCCCCGCGTCACGGAAAGCGCTTGTCGCCGCGCTCGCGGGCCTCGTGATCGCAACAGGTGTGATAGTGGCGACGAAGGACCACGCGCCGCCAGATGCCCCACGCGCTGCGGTGGACAAGCTCAAGCAGCTGAAGTGCAGTCGAATATTCAACGACTACTACTTCGGTCCGTATCTGATGTCCGAGGGCATTCCGACGTTCATCGATTCACGGGCCGAATTGTATGGGCCGGTCTTTCTCAGCCGCTATGTGCGGGCCGTATCGCTCGAAGATCTCGCGGATTTTGTCAAATTGCTCGATGAGTACAAGATCGACGCAGCGCTGATGTTCCCATTGACTCCGGCCGTAGCGCTGCTCGAAAGAATGCCGGAGTGGGAGCGGACCTATTCTGACGAGACGGCCGTCGTCTACATCAGGCGAATGCGTGGAGCCAATTCGGAATCCCGGAACTAGCCCGTTGCTCGAGGTCTTCCAATTCCCGTTCGCCAATACCCTTGGCTGCCCGGCAACTACAAATGGGCGGCCGTGCGCTCTGGGACGCCGACACCGTATTCGCACGGGGCAGCTAAAACGGCGGACCGCCGGCAGTCAAAAATCCCGGGAATTTCTGGCAATTTCGCTCCGTCATCTTCGGAGCATGCGCTGCGAAAGCCCATCGGCGGCTGCGCGAGTAGGGTTAAGAAACGATTACCAAGTGACAGCTTTCTCGCAACGGATTATAAATAAATTGAGTTGGCGCAGGATTTTGCCCCGTCAACCGTATTGCGTAAATTTCATCATAGTAAATTCATCGTAAAAAGGGATTTTCCTATGCTCAAGCTTTATGTCCAGACCACCGAGTCCATCAAGCGTCTCGCCTCGGACAAGGACGGCGTTGTGTCGTTCGAGTACGTGATCGTCGCCGCTTGCATCGTTGCCGCCGTCGCCGCCGCGTTCGGTACCGATACGACCAAGGGTATCGGCAAGGCGCTGAGCACCGCGATCGCCAGCATCAGCACCGCTCTCACCACCGCCGTTTCGGCCTAAATCCCAACGTTGACGGCGGTTGGCAGATTCTTTCTGCTAACAGCTGCCAATAGGATTGCGATGTCGGCAAGGAAGAGGAGGCTGTCTCCATGAATTGTTACGTCAAGGCCAGAGACGCGTTGCTTCGCCTGAGCACGGACAAGGACGGCGTCGTGTCGTTCGAGTACGTGATCGTAGCGGCTTGCATCGTTGCCGCAGTCGCTGCCGCGTTCGGTACCGACACCACCAAGGGTGTCGGGCAAGCGCTGAGCACCGCGATTGCCAGTATCACGACTGCAGTTACGACCGCGGTTTCTGCCTAAGTCCGCAGAGAGCACGCTCGGAGGGGGACATCATTTTATGCCCCCCGCCCTTTTTCTGAGGCATCTATTTTATGAACTGGATTGCGACCACGACCTCGTGTCTGGAAATCGCATTGTTGTTCTATGTCGCAACGATCGATATCGCGACACGGTTGATCCGAAACGAAATTTGTCTGGCGCTGGCGTTCCTTGGGATCGCTGGTCAATTGGCCGGCCCGATGCAGGTTGGCCAGTCGCTGATCGTTGCCGCAATCCTGTTTCTTGTGCTCTTCGTGGTCTATCAGCGCGGAATGATCGGCGGCGGCGATGTCAAATTGCTGGTTGCCCTGGCGATCGGTCTGCCGCTGACCGGCGTGATTGAGCTGTTGACCGTCACTGCATTGGCCGGTGGCGCTCTGGCCGCAGTGCATCTGATGATGCGCCGCCTGCCATATCCGAGGCTGGCGCCCGCAGGATCGTCGCTGGTGCGAAGGGTCTACGCGGTCGAGCGCTGGCGTCATTTGCGACATGCGCCGCTGCCCTATGGGGTTGCGATCGCATGCGGCGGTATCTGGACTTTGAATAAAGGATTTTTTTGAGCAAAGGATTTTGACATGTCGTCCGCTTTGCGCGTCTCAATCATTATGGTGCTGTTGCTTGCGGCTACGGCGCTCGGGCTCATTGCCTTCAACCTGAACCAGCCGAAAGACGCGGTCGTGGCGCAGGTGGTCGCGGATAAGGCGCCGCCCGCGCCGGCGACCGTCGGTTACTTTGTTACGACCCGTGCGCTTTCGAAAGGGACGCTGGCGCGCGACGAGGATTTCGCGGTGCGCCAGGCGGCGCCAAACCGCGTCCCCGCTGGGGCGATCCTCGAAACGCCTGACTCCAAGGCCGGACTTCCCGGTTCTCTGGTTCGCAAGTTCGTCGAAGCCGGCAGCGCCATTACCCTGGAAGACATCCTGCGTCCGAAGGATCGTGGCTTCCTCGCCAGCGTTCTGGCGCCGGACAGCCGCGCGATAAGCATCAAGGTCGACGAGGAAACCGGCGTCTCGGGGCTGATCAGGCCGGGCGACAATGTCGACGTGGTCCTGACCCAGGTGTTCGAGAAGGCGGATCCGGTGCGGCGGGCTGTGAGCGAAACCGTTCTGTCCAACGTGCGCGTGATCGCGATCGACCAGGAGATCGCGCAAGGCGGGCGCTCCATCAGCAATGCTGTCGCAGGCAAGACGGCGCAAACCGTGTCGTTGGAGCTTAAGCCGGAGCAGGTCAAGAAGGTCTCCGTCGCAAAGCAGCTTGGCACGCTCTCGCTCGTCGTCCGATCTGCGGCCGAGCAGTGGGAAAAGGCCGCCGACACTGGCGCGACATCCAGCTGCGATGTGTCGCCGGAACTGGCACGCCAGAGTGCGGTTGCCGGCCAGAGCACGACGGTGGCGATCTATAACGGCCGCGAGCTCAAGCAATACTCGGTCAGGAAGCGGGATCAGGACGACGACGCTTTCGCTGCCTGCGACGGCACGACGGAGGCTGCGCGCGAGACGGCCACGGCCGTGAGCGATGCGGGCAAGGTTCCGGAGAAGCGCTGATGAGTGTGAACATGGCAATGGTGGAACCACCCGTAGAGACGACGTCCGTTCTCACGCGTAACCGTATCGTCTGCTTCGTGAACGACGAGTTGAGCGCTGCGGCGCTGCGCAAGGGCCTCGACGGCAGCAATCTGGTCATCCGGCGGGGCAACATCCGTCACGCGACACGAATGCTGGAGACCGACACCGATCTGTCGGCGCTGGTGACTGACATCAGCGGGATCGACGATCCATTTACCGAGCTGGAACGTCTGGCCAGCGTCTGCCCGCCCGACGTCAAGGTGTGCCTGATCGGCGAGAACAGGGAGATCACCTTCTACCGCGAACTGATGGAGATCGGCCTTACCGAGTACCTTCCGAGGCCGCTCACGCGCGATATGGTGCTGGACCAACTCCGGCCGAAGCTGCTTGGCGAAGTCGCGCCGGCGCAGAATGATCGCGGCGGGCATGTGGTCTCGATCTGCGGTGCACAGGGCGGTGCTGGAGCGACAAGCGTCGCGATCAACCTCGCGCTGCAACTGGCCGAGACCACCAAGGCCAAGGTCGCGTTGCTCGACCTGCATCTGCAGGGCGGCGAGACCGCGGTGATGCTTGGTGTTCGCCCCGGTCCGGGCCTGCGCATTGCCCTCGAGAATCCGATGCGGGCCGACACGCTGTTCCTTGAGCGGGCGGCAATCGACGTGAACGACCGGGTTGTCCTGATTTCCGGCGACGAGGAACTTGATGCCAAGCTCGATATCACCGAGGCTGGCGTCCGCCACGTGCTGGGTCTGCTCCGGCAGCGGTTCAACTACGTCGTCGTCGACGTGCCGGTGCCGTTTCCGGCATCGATCTATCCAGTGATTCAGATGTCACGTCACGTGCTGGTGCTGCTGGAGGCCGAGGTGACCGGCCTACGCAACGCGCACGCGCTGCGCAACGCCGTCACCAACATCGCGGGCAAGGACCGCGTGTTTACCCTGCTCAATCGTGCCGACCGCGCCGGCGGCCTGCCCAGGGGGACCATCGTCAAGGCCCTTGGCGCTGAGCCGGACATGGTGATCCCTGACCTCGGCAAGGGAATGACCCAGGCGGTCAATCTCGGCATTCCGGCGCTGAAGCACGTATCCAGGCTCCGGCGTCACCTCGCCCCGATCGTGCGGGAGATCACTGGCGTCGGCTCCATGAAAAAGGCCGGCTGGAAGAGGTGGCTCGGGCTATGAAAAAGTTCGGCAGGCGCGCAGACGAAATGCCACTGCGGATGGCTGGTGCGGTGCTGGTCTCGCCGCCACCGATACCAGGCGCGCAGCCGGTCGCGCCGGCTTTGCCGCCGGCGGAACCGAGCATGGCGCCACCGGCGTCCAGCCTGTTTGCACCGCCGCCGAAGCATGAAGAGCCTTCGCTCCATCCGGTGATGTCGGCGTCGCTACGTGAACGGGTGATCGAGCAGATCGAGCCGGCGGTGGCCACGACCGTGCCCCGCGACATCCTGCGGCGGCAGATCGAGGAAATCATCCACGGCATCGCCAACCAGGAGCGGATGGAACTGTCGGGCCGCGAGCAGCTCTTCCTTGCGGAGGAAATCGCCGACGACATGACGGGCTACGGGCCGCTTCGTCCGCTTCTGCTGGACGAGTCGATCAACGATATCATGGTCAACGGGCCGAACAACGTCTATGTCGAGCGCAGCGGCAAGCTCGAGCGGGTCGCGGTCCGGTTTCGTGACAATGATCATATCGCCGCCGTCGCACAGAAAATCGCCTCGCAGGTCGGCCGTCGCGTCGACGAGTCAAGCCCCATGGTGGACTGCCGCCTCCACGACGGCAGCCGCGTCAACATCATTCTGCCGCCGCTCTCGGTCCATAGCCCCTGCATCTCAATCCGGAAATTCCCAAGCCGGCGCTTGAATATCATTGGAATGATCGAGAACGGCTCGATGACACCAGCAATCGGGCAGCTCCTGGAGATCGCATCCCGCTGCCGCCTCAATGTTCTCGTCTCGGGCGGTACCGGCTCAGGCAAGACGACGCTGCTTAACGCGATGAGCCAGTTTATCGACCACAGCGAGCGCATCGTCACGATCGAGGACGCCGCGGAGCTGCAGCTGCAGCAGCCGCATGTGATCAGCCTGGAGACGCGGCCGCCGAGCCTTGAGGGCACCGGGCAGGTGACGCAGCGTGACCTGCTGTGGAACGCACTGCGCATGCGGCCCGACCGCATCGTGGTGGGCGAGGTGCGCGGCGCCGAGGCATTCGACATGCTGCAGGCGATGAACACCGGTCATGACGGATCAATCTCCACCGTGCACGCCAACAGCGCGCGCGATGCCCTGACCCGCGTGGAAAACATGGTGCAGATGGGGCAGGTCAATCTGCCCTCGCGCGCAATCCGGTCGCAGATCGTCGCCGCGCTGGACCTCATCGTGCAGGTCGAGCGCATGCGAGACGGACAACGCCGCATCGTGCAAGTCAGCGAGGTGATCGGCCTGGAGGGCGAAGTGATCACCACCAATGACATTGCACTGTTCGAATACAAGGACGAGGACGTTCACGGGCGGATATCGGGCACCTACAGGTCCACCAACGCGGTCCCGAAATTCAAGAGCCGCCTCGTCTATTACGGGCTTGATCGAGCGTGGGCCGAGGCAATGAGGCAGATCTGATGTCGACGACGTTGATCATCGTTCTGGTGCTTCTGCTGGCTGCGTCGGCGAACACCCTGCGGCTCGACAAGCGCGAGAGGCGGATGGACCGCCAGCTCGAGATTGCTCTGCCGGCGGCCGAGGCGGCAACACTGGTATCGATCCGTCGCGCTGCCAAGACGTCCCGCTGGAACATGATCTATCGCTTTGCCAATTACCGCCCCGATATTGTGTACTTTCTGCGTCCGGTCTACGTGCTGCTTGCGGGGGTCATGTCAGCGGCAGCAGTCCTCTACGTCAATCAGCTGCTGAGGTTTCCTGGCCACTATGCGGCGATTGCGGCTGCGGTCGTCGCCGTCCTGGTCGTGCGCGGCCTGTTCGGATGGCAGCGACGGCTTTTCGCAAATCAACTGTTCCAGCAGCTTCCGGACGCGGTCCAGCTGGTGACGAGCACCGTCCGGTCGGGATTGCCGGTCAACGAAGCGTTTCGCACCATCGCCCGTGAGATGCCGCAACCGACATCCGGGCAGTTTGCGATCGTCTGCAGCGAATTGAATCTCGGCAGGTCGCCTGAGGAAGTCGTGGAGGAGATCTATCAGCGAACCGGGGTAGCGGAATATGCAATGTTTGCGGTGACCCTGGCGGTGCAACTGAAGACCGGCGGCAGTCTGGCGGAAACGCTGCAGACGCTCGGCGAGACGGTGGGGCAGCGGGTCGCGCTGGCGGCGCGTGCGAAGGCATTGGCGGGAGAGGTCATCTTCTCATCGCGCGCGCTGACGTTGGCGCCGCTGATCGTCGGCGGGCTGCTTTACTGGATCAATCCGCAATCGATCGATTTGCTGTTGTTCGATCCGGAAGGAAACATGCTGCTCGCCTACGCGGCGTGTTCGGTCGTGATGGGGCACTTCGTGATCCGCTGGATGATCAGAAGGGAAACGGCGCTATGACGGCTGGTCTCGGTTTAGCGGCTCTCGCCGTCGCAGCCATGGCTGCGACATTCCTGCTGATCATCCGCGAGATCCACCTCCGCGCGCTGGACACGCGTGTGTCCAACGCCGTGCTGGGCCTCCCCGACCGGTCGACCTCGTCGACGGATCTGATCGGCTGGCTTTCGGCGCTCGGCATGCGTTACCGGCGCTTCTACGGTCAGGAAAACCTTGGCGAGTTGCGGGTCATCCTGCAATCGTCAGGTTTCAACCATCATCGAGTGCTGCCGATCTGGATCGGCTTCAAGACGGTCAGCACGTTCTTGTTTCCGATCGCAGCTTTCTCCGTCGCGCAGATTCTGGGAAACCCGTTCACCGACGTGATGATCTTCACGTTCCTTGGGCTGGCACTCGGAATCATGGGCCCGCGTCTTATCCTGCTCGTCATGAAGCGTCGCTTCGATGCGGCGATCCGGCTGGGCACGCCCGATACCATCGACCTGCTCGTGGTCTGCAGCGAAGCGGGCATGGGGCTGGAGAGCGCGCTGGAACGCGTGGCGGACGAGATGAAGGAGACCAATCCCGCCATCACCCAGGTGTTGCGCGGTCTGCTTGATGATCTCCGGGTCCTGCCGAACCGCGCCGAAGCATTCGAGAGGCTTGCCTTGACGTCGGAAGGTCTGCGTCGCTTCGGCACCATGGTCAGCCAAAGCCTGCAATACGGCACGCCGTTGAGTCAGGCCTTGCGCAGCATCGCGACCGATTTGCGCCGGGAGCGCATCACCAAGCTGGAAGAGAGGGCGCACAAACTGGGCGCCAAGCTCACCGTTCCGATGGTGCTGTTTCTGCTTCCGGCAATGTTCATCATCCTGGGCGCAAGCCCGTTCCTTCACCTTATGCGTACATTCAGCAGCATCGGCAAGTAAGCCATGAGTACAAGTACAACGACTCTGTCGTCGACAAACCTGGCTTACGATCGGGTAACCCGGTTGCTGGGCAGCGCGTGGTTCCTTCTCCTGGGAATGACCGTAACAGTCAAGCTCGGCACGTCGGCCGGCGATCCCTGGCCGTCGCTGGTGTCGAGCCTTTGTCTCGCGGTGTTTTACCTGCTGCTGGCGCTGCTGGTGCTGACCCGGGCGCCGGCGAAGGCGCAGGCGGAAGGCCTGCTGCCGAGGATAGCGGCATTCGTCGGCACCTATTGGCCGTGGACCATCACGTTCTTTGCCAAGACCGAGGGGGCACTGCCGAACCTGGCCTCGACGGTTTGCGTGCTGACCGGCATGGTCATGATACTCGTCACCATCCGGCATCTCGGGCGGTCTTTCAGTGTGGTGCCGCAGGCCCGTTCGGTGGTGCAGACCGGTCCGTACCGCTGGATCAAGCACCCGCTCTATCTGTCGGAGGAGATCGTGTTCCTGGGGGTCGTGTTGCAGCATTTGAGCCTGATGACCGTGGCTCTGCTGATCCTGCACATCGGCATTCAGGTCTGCCGGATCCTCTACGAGGAAGACGTGCTTCGGCGCAATCTTCCTGAATACTCCAGCTACGAAGCATCGCGCTGGAGATTGATTCCCTACGTTTGGTGAGTGGCCATGCACAGCAGGAAAAATCGTGTGAGCCCCAAGCGTTCTCTGATCGCCGATCAACGCGGCACCGTCGCGTTCGAGATGCCGATCGTCTACCTGTTCCTGCTCATGCTGGTTCTTCTGCCGCTCTCCGATCTCGCGATCGCCGGCTACAAATATGCATCGGCGTGGGACGCGCTGCGCGCGTTCGGCCAATCCATCCAGTACTCGCCGCCATCAGATGTGACGGATACCTCGAGCTGGGCGCCGGCCGCGCTCGCCAAGGCAGATTCCCGCTACCCGATCACGAACTTCCAGGTGATTTGCGGCGACGGTGGCGCCGTGTGTGCCAGTGGCAACACGGGGTCACCAAAATACTATTCGTACAGCACGACCATCACGCTGACGCCGTACGTGTTGAGGACGGCGTTGTGCAACAGCACCAATACCAATACCTGTTCGTATACATTGCCTTACACCGAACGGTTTCAATAGGAGTGTCTCATGCGTAACGTGCTCCGTTGCCGCCGAGGATCGGCCGCATTCGCGACCGTCGTCGCGATGATCCCCATGATCGGCGTGCTCGCGCTCGGCGGCGAGGCGGGATCCTGGTACGTCACCCAGCAGCGTGCGCAGAATGCCGCCGATGCGGCCGCCTATTCGGGCGCCCTGCAACAGGCCTGCGGATCGTCCTGCACTACGACGGGTACTTTCATCACTCGCGGCAAGCAGTTCGCCGCGCAGAATACATTCTGCAATTCGGGTGACACGAACTATGTCGGCTCAAAATGTGCAACGAGCCTGCCGAACGGAATCTCGCAGAACGTTCAGATCGCTTTGCTGAATTCATGGGGCGGCACAGCCGGAACCTACGTTCAGGCCACTGTCAGCCAGACGCAGCCGACCTATCTGGCAAAAATGGTTGGGACTTCCACTGTAACGATCGGCGCAATTGCCGTCGCCAAAATTAATAGTCTGGCGGCAAATCCACCATGCGTGCTGGCTTTGTCGGGCTCTCTGAGTTTCCAAGGGAGTCCCAATATCAATGCGCAGAACTGCGGCATGTTTTCGGACAGTACGGCCAAAAACGCAATAGACTTCACGGGCGGCGGCATGACGCTCACCGGCCCGTTGTCTGCTGCGGGCGGTTGCACGGGGAGTACAACGTTCTGCAACAAGGCTTTCCTTTATCAGCAGCCGGTTAAAAACCCCTACACCGCCCTCGATGGCGCCCTCACCACGTTGTGTGGAGCGAACCCCTCTCTCCCCGCCACATGCGGTCTGACGACATGCAGTGGATCGTCGCTCGTCGCTTACAACTCGGCTAATGCATCCACCAAATGTACCAATAATAACCTCCATATTACGGGCAATACGGCCATACCTCTGTCCGGGGTATATTTCATCTCTGGTACTCTGAAAATCACAGGAACCCCCACGATCTCGGGTACGGCAACCTTCATTTTGCTGCCAGGAGCGACAATCGACAACAAGGGGAATGCGGTAATCAACATTACCGGGCCGTCGACTGTCCCAAGTGCTTCGTCGCTTCCTGCAGCCCTTCAGGCTTCCGCCAGCTTATTCCAGTACATGTCGATGTACGACGCCTCAGCGGCGGCTGTGCGATTTGGCGGAAATAGTAACATCAACCTCACAGGAACCATTTACGCGCCAAACGCGACGGTGACGTTTCAGGGTAATCCGACGATCAGCATGGGCAATGGAACAAGCTGCGGCCAGTTGATCGCTGCATCGGTCGCGTTCAATGGCAATGCTACTCTCGACAGTTCTGGTTGCCCGAGCCAAGTGCAGACGAAGAATCCGCCGCAATACGTACAGCTGGTGCAGTGATGAGGAGGCTCGATCAACGCGGCGTGGCAGCGTTGGAGTTCTGCCTGATCGCGGTGCCGCTGTTCACCTTGATCTTCGCAGTCTTTGATCTGGGGCGATACGCGGTCACACTACAGTCGCTGCGTGCGCTCGCCAATGCAGGCGCGCGGACGATCATGATCGGCTGCTACACCAACGCCGTCATCCAGAAGAATCAGCCGACCAGCTGCAGCGGCGATCCGCTGCCGACGACTGCGGCAAAGCAGGCCGTCGCGCCGTTCCTGTATTATGGCGGTCTCACGCCGACGCTGAACGTCCCGTCAACGACAAGCAGCCCGCTCGTCGTGACCGCATCTTCGCCCAGCTTCACCATGCTGATGCCAATCTGGGGCACCACGCTCAATGCGCCGAGCGTAACGACCAAGATTCCATTCTGAGGAAGCCCGATTCGTCGGGGTTGGCAGGGGGGCTTTGCTGGAGCGACAGCCGCCAGGAGGGCCTCTGCCCGTTGGGCCGGCCAGCGAGTGGTCCAGGCAAGCTACGAAAGTGGTGCATGGTGGCAACATCGGGAAATTTTATCCGGCGTTGCCACATCTTGCCGAAGCTCTTTCCTTGCAATCAAGGCGCGCAGCGGGGGATGATCCAGATGCCGCCATTTGCGGCCTGGCGCCGGGACATTGCTCGATCCAGCTGGCTAGTGACCAGCTCGAGCCTGCCAGGGAATGGAAATTCGCAAGTAACTATTTGTAATCCGACAAATTGTAAGCTCTACGGCGTGGTGCACGAAGGAGACTAGTGAGGACGCCGGGGAGCCGTAGATTTACGGATAGCTGCGACAGCAGTGGCGAAGGGGATTCGAATGAGTGGCGGTCGCGTATGGGGTAGCGCGGGACGTAACTTCCTAACCTTGGGCGTAGCCGCCCTCGGTGGCGCGCTTGCCGTGTTTAGTTCGGCCGGTCACGTGTCGGCAGCAGAGCAGCGGCGGGTCTCCTCGGGCAGCGTCTTCGTCAGCGAGATGACGGACGTCCAGCGGGTCAAGGTGACCCTCAACAAGTCACGCACCTTCAGGGTCGACTCGGCCTTTTCGACCATCGTGGCCGGCTCGCCCGACATCGTCGACGTGAAGTCGCTGAGCGATCACCTGATCTACGTCCAGGGCAAGAAGACCGGGACCACCAACGTCATCCTGTTCGACAGCTCGATGAAGCAGATCGGCATTCTCGATGTCGAGGTGACCCTCGATATCGGCAATCTGCAGCAGAACATCTCGTCAGGCACAGGTACGCGCGGCATTCGTGTCTCTGCGTCTGAAGGCCAGGTCGTGCTGAGCGGAATGGCTGCCGATGCGGTCGCCGCGGAGAAGGCGCTGGCGATCGCCAAAGGCAGCGTTCCCGAGGGGGGCATCGTCGTCAATGCGATGAGCGTTGCAGCGCCGCAGCAGGTGATGCTCGAGGTGCGCTTCCTCGAGGTCTCCCGGCAGGCGGGGCGGGACCTCGGCGTGAACCTTATGGCGGCCAACGCCAATGGGACCAATGTTGGCATTTCGGGGCAGGGCGGAGTCGTGGCCGCGGGCCGGACTCCCATTGGTGGTATCAATACCAACACTGGCCCCTTGGGCACCGGTGGGAGTGCTGTTGGTTCTCCGCCCACAGGCAGCCTTCCTGTGCTTGCTACGGCAGGCACGCTCATAGGTTCCGCCGGCGGCGTAGCTCCGCCCCCGTTCGGAAGCCTGCTGACGAGCATCTTGCGGACCAGCAACGGCAGTTCGGTCGACCTCTTGATTACGGCACTGGAAACAAAGGGACTGGCGCGCCGGCTGGCGGAGCCGAACCTGACCACGCTTTCCGGCGACGCCGCGCGCTTCCTGGCCGGCGGCGAATTTCCGGTGCCCATCCCGACGCAGTCGGCAGCCGGCTTTCCGACCGTGTCGATCGAATACAAGAAGTTCGGCGTCGAATTGGCCTTCGTCCCCACCGTGCTCTCGCGCGGTGTGATCAACCTCCGGGTCGAGCCCTCGGTCAGCGAGCTCGATTTCGCCAATGCGGTGTCGATCCAGGGCACCACCGTTCCGTCACTGACCCGCCGCGACGCGCGCACCACGGTTGAGCTGCGCGACGGCCAGAGCTTTGCCATCGCCGGCCTGCTGCAGACCCGCAACCGGCAGGACGTCTCGCAATTGCCTTGGATCGGCTCGGTGCCCGTGATTGGAACCTTGTTCAGCAGCAAGTCGTACCAGCAGGAGGAAACCGACCTGGTCATCATCGTCACGCCGCGCCTGGTTGCGCCGGCGGCGCCCGGCCAGCAACTGGCATCGCCGCTCGACTCCCGGCTGCCGGCCAACGACGTCGATTTCTTCCTCAATGGCCAGATGGAAGTTCGCAAGCGTTACGACGACTACGTCAATTCCGGCGGCGAGGTGAAGGGACCGTATGGCCACATCATCGCGCCAAATGCGGTCGTACGGCCTCCGCCACCGGCGGTCGTTGTCGACCAGCCGGTCGTGAAGACCCTGAACTAGAGGAGGCGAGTGATGACGATCAGATATCTGGCTTTGCTCGCTCCCGTTCTGCTCGGCGGCTGCTACGGCGTGTACGGGCATGACGAGATGGACCGCTACGTCCAGCGTTCCGACACCATCACGATGAGCGCCGGCAACGCCAAAGAGGTCAACGCCGCCACCCACACGATCCATCCATGGCCGGCCTATGTCGGCGATCGCAGGATCGCGTATGACGCGCGGCGCACTGGTGAGGCTGTGAAGCGCTACGGCACCACGGCACGCCCGGTCGATCAGCTGCCCGACATGGGCGATCCGACGAAGGCGATGGGCCAGGCGCCGCCGGTCACCACAATTCAGAATGTCAACACGACTGGATTGGGCGCGGGGACCGGTGGCTCGGTGGCCGTCGGGGTTGGGGGCAAGTAACCAGCTGAAGGTTCAGCCGCTCAGATGCGTCCGTCTCCTGGGACGGAGAGTTTGGAAGCAAGGCTGTGACGTTGGGTTCTGGGCGCAGGCAGTGTTCGGTCGCGCCGTCTGTTTCTCTTAGGTAGTTTCACGATGGTTTGTCTGATGACGCAGGGAAGTCGCCGAAGCTGGGGTATGGGACGAGGATTGCGGCGTCTCATTCCGGCGCTCGCCTGCTGCTGGCTTGCGGTGGGCCTCGCCGCTTGTGACTATACGACGCGGGAAGCCGCGATCGTCGCGCCGGTGGATCCGCCGGGTGGCGACCCCGTGCAGGAGCCGACCGACGTCAAATACTATCCCTCCGACGAGCCGGTGCGGCTGGGGCTGGAGCATTTCAACCGCGGCAACTACGGTATAGCGCAGCGCTATTTCAAGGACGCCGTCGAGAAATCGCCGAAGGACGTGACGGCCTGGGTCGGGCTCGCGGCGAGCTATGATCGGATCCGCCGCTTCGATCTCGCCGATCAGGCCTATGCGTCAGCGATCCGGATCGGCGGCGAGACCGTTCAGATCCTCAACGATCAGGGCTATTCCTACATGCTGCGCGGCAATCTGAGCGCGGCACGGAAGAAGTTCGAGAAGGCGTATTCGCTTGATCCCGGCAATCCGGTGATCGCCAACAACCTCGAGCTTCTCAACGGCAGCCGGAAGTTCATCGAGAGGCCGCCGAACAATCAGCCGTAGGCTGATGGCCCCGCGACTTGTGTTGACTTGCAGGTCCCGACCTCGCGGGCTCGTCGCGGACAAGGTGGTCGGTCACTGCCCGGCCCAGCGCCCGAGTTTCGCGTCGAGCACGGCGCCGAGAATGTTGGCGTAGTCATCAGTCCATGCAGCCCGCGTGCCGGGATCGAGGCGCGTCCATCCCTGCTCGGGTAGATCGCCGAGATCCCCTACATTGCGGGCAAACACAACCACGTCAGCTGGACTGCGCATGTCGTCGTCGGTCATATCAGGCGGAAACTGCGCCTTGGCAAAAACAGCGAGACCTTCGGCATTGCCGACCGCGGCTGCGGGTCCGCGCAGCGCCATGTGCCGGTTCGAGATGTGCAGAACGATGACACCGTGAGCGGAGAGGTGGGATAGATATCCAGCGAACGCCTCTCGCGTTATCAAGTGCACCGGAATCGCGTCGGAAGAGAACGCGTCGAGCACGATCAGGTCGTAGCGCTCCGCGGATGCCGCAAGAGTCAGCCGCGCATCTCCGGGCACCATGCGGATATCCGGTCCGCATTCCGACAGGAAGCGGAACAGAGCGGGGTCGCGTGCGATCCGGACCACCTGCGGATCGAGCTCGAAGAATGTCCACTCCTCGCCGTCCTGACGATGGCAAGCGAGGCTGCCGGTGCCGAGCCCAACTGCCGCTACGCGCGCCAGCCGTCCTTGCGCACGGCGAGCCGCAGCAATCGCGTCGCCTATCGGCCCGCCGAAATAATAATATGTGGTCGGTTCGGGCCGGCCGCTGAACGGCGTTCCATCCGCATTGCGCACGCGCTCGGCGCCGTGCGCGGTCGTTCCATGCAACAGGATACGATATTGCCCGGAGTGGTCCTCGACCACGCGATGCACGCCGAAGAAGCTGCGGACTTGCTCGATGGGGGCGAACAGGGGATCGAGCCTGGCAATCGCGAAGGCGAGCACCGCAAGGCCGAAGAACCTGGCTGGTTGCCGACGTACCAGCACCATCGCGCCGGCCAGCAGAATGATCCCGATGTCGATCGGCCGCGCGGCGCTGGCCGGAATGCGAACGTGCAGCCAAACCATGCCGAGGGTCAGGGCGGCCAATGCCAGACCGGGGCCACTCTGTCGCAACATCCGGCGCGGCCCGCCGTCGAATGCGCCGGGCATCGCCAGCAGCGCAGCCAGCACCAGGATGGGATACTCGGCGACACCGTTAAATATGTGCGGCGCGATCAACCCGGCGAAGATTCCGCCAATCATGCCGCCGAACGAGGTCCATAGGTAGAATTCCGTCAGGCGCGCCGGCTCCGGCCGGCGGCGATAGAGTTCGCCATGACAAGCGAGTGCGATCACCAGGAAGCTCGCGAGATGCATCACCAGCAGGACGCCAAGATACGGACGCGCCACGATCGACGCGGTTGCGACGAACGCCACAGCAGCAAACGGCACCAGCTTCAGCACGCTCGTGTGCGCCACCCAGGCACGCTCGCGGAAGATCGCCACGAAGGTCAGAAGGTAGAGTGACAGCGGTACGACCCAGAGGAATGGCGCTGGCGTCAGGTCGACCGAGATCGCTGCCGTGACGGCGATCACGAGGCCCGCCGGGATCGCGGCCAGCATGGTCCACATCGCCCGTTCAGTGGCCGTGGTGGCGGTGGCGGTTCCTTGGTTGATCGAACGCTTGCCCGCGCCGGCGACGATGATCGCCGCGGCGACGATCAGCAACGTCAAAAGAAAGTAGCCGAGCGACCACATCTGAATCTGTGTCCGCAACGTCAACAGCGGTTCGACAACAAATGGATAGGTCATGAGCGCGACGAACGAGCCCAAATTAGACGCTGCATACAGAAGGTAGGGATTGGCAGCCTGCGGATGACCGCTCACCGCGAACCAGTTTTGCAGCAGCGGAGCGGTCGCGGCGAGCGCGACGAACGGCAACCCGATCGAGGCGGCGAACAATGCCAGTAGCCAAAGTTCGAGCCCTTGCTGTGGCGCTGTTTCGAAGCCTTGAGCGATGCCGACCGGCAATGTCGCGGCGGCAATTACCAGCAGCGCCAGATGAACGAGAGCCGATGGTCCCGGCGACAACGTGCGGCTGAGCAAATGGGCGTAGGCGTAGCCCAGAAGCAGCGCCGACTGGAAGAAGACCATTGCAACGGACCAGATGGCTGCGGCACCGCCAAGCCGAGGTAGCACCATCTTGGCGAACATCGGTTCGATCGCAAACAGCAACAGCGCGGAGAGGAACAGCGCCGCTGGATAGATCACGGGCGCAAAACGCAGCGCAGGTGCGGATATCGTTCGCAGGTTTGCCTGACCATCAAAATGCATGGTGTTTCTGAATTGTGACGCGGCACGCGGTGCCAAATTAGCGAGTAAAAATCGCTGGTATCGAAAATTGAAAAGGCAACGAAATCGCCGGGATGGTTAATTCATCCTCGAAGGAAAACACGTTCAAGATAGCATCATCGCGTGGATTCAGGAAATGCTAGAGCTTCGGTTCTGATTGAATCAGTGGCTCTAGATTCTTGTTTTGACGCGTTTTCTTCACGCGAACCGGCGGCCACTTCGCTCGAAAACGCTCTGGCCGCCGGGCGTGTCGAGCCGGCCAAAGTCCTGTGGCGGGAAGCTAGTTCGGCATCAGCACTGCGCCGATGCGGCCGCTGTTTCGCTTGCGGACAGACGCGTCAGGGTCGCGCGGCCCGAAGCCCGCCTCAGAGAAAATTCACGAAGCCTGGAGAGCTCGAGCACATGCTCCGGCGACAGCACGTCGGGGACGAGGGGAGGCTGCGACGGTGCGACCTGCCGCCGAGGTGGCGCCTATCGTCCCGTCGTCGCCGCTTCATTCTTGGACGCTCGATGCCGCAGATGTCGGATTGGCCAGATCACACTATTGACGACGTCCACTTGTTCGGCAGGCACGAGGCCCGTTGCGGGATACTCGTCAGGCTTCGGCACATACGCCGTGCCGAACAGAATGTCCCAGAGCGGAAAGAAGGCGGCAAAGTTCTTGTCCCGATGCTCGATCCGGACCGAGTGATGGATCCGATGCCATTGCGGGTTGTTGATCCAGGTCACAAACCGGCCGAGCGGGATGCGCACGTTCAGATGCGCACAAGCGTCGGGAATAAAGAAGATAAACGCCGCCGCGATTGCCATGTCTGGCGGGACCCGAAGCAAGATCGCCAGGATTGGAAGAAAGGCGTCAGCCAGCACTCGCTCGAGCCAATAATGTCTGGCGCCGGTGATGAACGTAACGGAGTTCGCGCTGTGATGGAACGAATGCATCGACCAAAGGAACGGGATGGCGTGCTGGAGACGATGGAATGTGTATTTGTAGAGATCCATCGCCACTACAACGAACGCAAGAGAGGCGTACCACCAGTAACCTTCGGTCGGTAACACAATCCAGCCGACGCCGGTGTAGCTAGCTATCTTGCCTGCAATGATCGCTGCGATCGGAGCGAGCAAACTTGCTAATCCGACGCTCACAATCACCGCGAACCAGTCATCACGAAACTCGGAGTAGGGGACGTCCGCAATGGGCCACCTTGTCTCCAAGATGCGACTGCCGTAGATGACACCTAGAAACAGCGCCGCTAGAAAAACGGCGTTTGCGATCTCACTCGACATGAAGAATGACTCGTCGATTCAATGTCGTCTTGGGTCGGTAGGCAGCCCCTTCGGCTTTGCCAGCGGAAATCCAATTGCCAATAAAAGAACGAACAAAAGATAGAAGGCATCCGTCTTCCGGATGCTGAAACACTCATATTTCCTTAAACCTTGAGGGAGTGCAAGCCGTGATTTTTGCGGGATTTCCTGCGCGTTTTTGACCTCATCCTGTTTGGTACACGAAGGGGATGCGCGACGCGCAGCCTTCATCCAATCTGCAGGAAACCTGAATCACCGACGTTAACCATGCCTGTTTGACTGCTGTTCACAGCGACGAGCCTGCAGGAAGACAAGCTTGAAATTGGTCCGATTGTTCCTATTTTGTTCCATCTTGCCTCAGCCACGCAATCGGTCCGCCAAACCGGCCCTTTGGGGCGGGGACAATCTCGAGGGGCGCCATTCAAGCCACCCAGCCCTTGAGCGCATCAGCCGAAGCTTGGGAAAATATAAAGCTCTTTGGCTTAGGCATCCTCCAATTGCGTCCTCGCCGATTCTTTCAACTCCGCGATTGCTTCAGGATCCATTGAAATGACCAAGCCAGGCATCTTCAGCATCGAAGGCCTAAAAGTGAATCGGGTCAAAGCGCTCCTGTTGCTGTCCTGCTTGTTGCTGGGTTGCGCCGACCTCGTGACGACGAATGTGATCCTGGATCTTGGAATGGGCGAACTGAACCCGTTCATGAGGTTGGCGCAGAGCTGGCTCGGCGCGTGGTGGCTTATTCCCAAGCTGAGTCTAACGCTTCTCGTGACGTGGCTGCTTTGGCGCAGCAAGAACCTCTACAACGTGGCCCTCGTCGTGGCCTTCTGCTCTACGCCCGTACTGAACAACCTACTCCTCATCGCCGGCACGAACTGAACCCAGCACTTCGCCGATTGGAGCACAATTGGCGAATTGGGAGGCAAGTGGTAGACTGCCGCCATTTCCGAGGCGGCCATTTGCATGGATGAGCTATTTGGATTGAGCGAGTTTTTGCTGACCCTTTTGATCTTCGTTCCGGTCGAGCGATTGTTTGCTGCGAGGCCACAGAAACTTTTCAGACGTGGCGTGCTGACCGATATGGCCTTCCAGTTTGTCAACGGGTGCTGATCATGGTCGGCGTGATCGTTATCGTCACGGTGGCCATTCTGGTCAATCAATCGATGCCGTCGGCACTGAAGCAGGCGATCGCCGGTCTTCCCTATCTGGTGCAAGTGGTCCTCGTGATCTTGATCGGGGATCTCGGGGTCTACTGGACCCACCGCATCCTTCATGCCGTGCCCGCCATGTGGCAGATCCATGCCGTTCATCACGCTGTTGAAGAACTGGACTGGCTCGCTGCCGTTCATCAGCATCCGCTTGATGTGATATTCATGAAGGCCGGCTCGCTGTTTCCGCTCTTTGTGCTTGGCTTCTCCACGGAAGCGATCGGGACTTACTTCCTCGTCTACTACTGGCAGGCCTATCTCGTTCACGCCAACGTACGCTTGAACTACGGCCCGCTGCGCTACCTCATGGTATCGCCGGAATTTCATCATTGGCACCACAGCAGCGAGAAGGAAGCCAGGGACAAGAACTTTGCCGGGATGATCTCGTTCTACGATTGGCTGTTTGGAAGCGTCTATCTTCCGAAGGGGCAGAGGCCGAAGACGTTTGGCGTCGATAATCCGATGCCTCAAGTTACCCGGCTCTTCTGGCCTACCCGTTTGTCGCATGGGCATCGAAGCACAAACGCGATGCCGAGCCGTGCGAGATAACGAAACCGCTTCCAACTGAGTCCGGCCATTAGCATTTGAAATCGTATGGCACGATGATCGCAAGTTGCGGGAGGGCCCATCTCCCATAACGACAAGTGCGCGCAATTGCGAGCAGCTTTGGCGCCAAAGCGCTAGTCTAGCCTACCAAGGGAGGCCCCCCGGCTCTGCCGGGAGGCAGCAGAAGTTTGACATTTAAGGCAGTCGTCCATCGATGAAACTACCGACTCGTGAGCCACCACGCACACGAGAAGGAGTTTCACGATGGACGATTACGCGAGCCTAAGCCACAGCAAGTGGGACTGCAAATACCATGTGGTGTTCATTCCCAAGTGCCGCAGAAAGACGTTGTACGGCGAGCTGAGGCAGCATCTCGGGGAGGTCTTCCGCAGATTGGCGATGCAGAAGGAGAGCCGGGTCGAGGAGGGGCATCTGATGCCCGACCATGTTCACATGATGATATCGATCCCGCCGAAATACGCGGTTTCGCAGGTGATCGGGTACATCAAAGGCAAGAGCGCCATCCATCTGGCCCGTGTCTACGGGGAGCGGAAGCGCAACTTCATAGGGCAGTACTTCTGGGCTCGGGGATACTTCGTCTCGACCGTTGGTCGAGACGAAGCGGTGATCAGAGAATATACATCAGGAACCAGGAGACCGAAGATGCTCGCCTCGATCAACTCAATATGTGGCGCTAAGGCCGCCTTCAGGCGGCCAACAAAAATCGGGGACGCATTAGCGTCCCCACGGCCGCTTTGAGCGGCCCAATTCCTAAAGCCCCCGGCTTTGCCGGGGGATACTTACCTCAAGCGTCTGAAGGAACGTCCGGCCGTCGAATCGATGCCGCGGAAGACGCATCCGGGAGCCGCCATGGCCGGCGCTGCCGCTGGTTTGCAAGCGACGTGTCACCTCGACGCAGACAAGTATTATGCGGACCCGAAGCACAAGGAGAAGTCGTCCAAAGATTTTGAAGCGGCAGGCTTTGGGCCGCATGCGATCGAGGGAGAGGCGTTCATCCTTTCCCTTCCGTCGTTGGCAACACTCGAGAGCATGATCGCGTCAAAGGAAAAGCGCCTACGCAATATTTCCACCGACCTGGAGGCTAGGTAATTGACACGCGCCAAAAACCGTTCCTCAAGCTGATCGGGATGGAACTTGGCCACGCAAAACAGATCGAGGCGAACCGGCGCAACGCGCCTAAGAGCACGGGGCCCCGTACAAAGAAGGCAAAGCGCGTTCACGAATGAACGCTATTCGCCACGGATTGGCATCTACAAGGGAGAATTTTGTTCTCGCAACTCAGGAGCTAAATCCAAGCTTGGAATGCGGAGGCGCTGTTGCCACCTCGTATGCTAGGCTGCATCAAATTGACGTCGCGCGAAAGAAAATTCTTGCTGAAATTGAATGTTCGCTGCGCCAAGCCGAACCTCATGCCGTAAATGCTGCCATTAGGAAGCTTGGTGCCGTCGAATGGTACGAGCGTCGTGCGTACACGTGGCTAAAAAAGGAGACCAGCTAAGCGGAGCGCATCACCGAGCAAAATTTGGCAGAACGAACCCAATTTACGAGGGTACCTTAACAATCCTCGAATTTTATCTCGCCGGCCGCGGCTGTCGAGTAACTTGAAGATTGCGGTGCGGGATGATCTAGTTCGCAGTGAGCACTGCATCGACGCGGCGGCTGTTTCGTGTGCTGATGATGATGGCGCCGTTGCGGGTCGCAAACCTCGCACCGACGAGGCGCGGAACCTTCGCCGTCAACGGTGATGGCAGCGGGATCATTCCGCCGGTGATGGGATCGCCGACATTGATCATCGTTGCATCTGCGCCGGCCGAAGGGGCAGCCTTGATGTACTCCCTTATGATCTGAATCTCCTCGCGCGAGAGGTTGAGCGCAGCCTGTTCGCTCCCGGCGTCAGCGGCCTTCTTGTCCGCCTCAAGCTTGTCTTGCGCTTCGTCCTGCTGGGCGGCTTCGCGTTTCGCGGCGTCCTGTTCGAGTCGTACGAGACGTTCCCTCAGCGGGATCAGCTCGCGCCGCAGCGTGGCGTTGTCCGACTTCAGCGAGGTGATCTGGCCGAGTGCAATCGCTGCGGCAACGCACGCAACAACCGAGATCAGGCTGAGGCATGCAACGGCAAGCCCCGGCACTCCGACGCCCCTGGCCGTTTTCCGATCCGGCACGTCGCCCTTCGAGCGCCGCCGCCGCGCCCGGGCAACTCCCGGGATGCCGGTGCCGAGGAGTTTCACAAGGTGCGAGAGCCGGGAAACGTTTCGGTCCGGCTCGTGAATGGAGCCAAATGCCGGCTCGGGGATGATCGGCGCGCGCGCGGGTGGGTCGGGTGCTGCCATTGCGCGGCTTGTGCCCAAGGTCGTGCGATCGGCAAGGCCTTCTTCCATCACGCGAGAGACTTGCCGATCAATCGCGTCGGACCGTTCGGCAACGGCATCGCTGATCGCATCGCGTGGGTCGGCAGCAACGGTTTCCACGGGCTCCGCTTGCCGTTCGCCGGGCTCCTGCTCGTTGAGGTTCTCCTCGCCGAGCTCCTGCTCGCTGAGTTCCTGTTCGACGCGGGATGCTTCAAGCGAGCGCCATAGCACCAGGCCGGAGTCCGTGATCTGCAGCCCGGCCTCATTGATCGAGGCCCATCCGGATTGGAAGACGTCGGCGTCGCCAAGCTCTGACGATCGCTTCAGCTTCGTGGCTGCATCGCCCGCGGCGATCATCCGCTTGACTTCGCGGCTGACCTCTTCAAGCGGAATCCGTTGCTCGGGTCTTGCGGCCAGCACGCTCAAGATCGCCAGATTGAACCTCATGTGGCGCCTCTCGATGCCCCGGCAACCGGTCGTGCAGCCGCTTCGCTCCCGTTCCGGCGATGTGCGAACCGCAGACGAGGCCGAAGCGGGTCAATCATGCCGGCGCGGACGTCCGTCACTCGGAGAGCCAGGCAAGTGTAGCGGCTCCCTCAGAGGCAAACAATGTGCCTTCCGGCGCACGCCTGCGAACGAGACGCGTCGGGATCACGTCCGCTGAAGCGCCTCAGAGGAACTCGCGAAGCCTGGAGAGCTCGATCACGTGCTCGGGCGACAGCACATCCGGCACCAGGGGAGGCTGCGACGTGGTCCGGATCTCGTAGAGATGCCGGGTCTTCTCGGGCTTGCCCATGAAGTCCCGGATGCATTGGTCGAGCGTTCCGTTGACGATCATATAGGGCGCGCGATCCTCTCGCCTGGAGTTGCCGAGAGAAGGCCATTTGTAAAGGGAGGCCGCGGCCTGGAAGTCCACCTGATGAGAGTGGTCGGTCATGCCTTGATCTCTACCCGAAAAAGCCTGTTCGTCAAACAACGCCGGCTCATGAGCGAGCTGGCGCAGCGGGACGCGAGAGCCGCGCGTAATCGCGCTCGTCCTCGGCAGAGAACGCCCGTGGACGTCGAGCGACCTGCCAACTGCCTCGCTGTGATTCCTTCGACGGCAACCGGCAGCCCGCATCGATGCTTGGCACGACAGCGCGCCCAACGTTCGCTGGCAGACCGCCAGCGCCCGCGGCCATTCCTGGTCGACCGGAATTGAGTTTGTTCTTGTTTTGTTCTAGTGTTTATTGTAGCGTCCAAGGACGAGCAGTTTTGGTCAGGTCAGGGATGAACGGGTTGAGATGGCAGCCGCAGCCACCATCCTTCACGCGGACCTGGATGCGTTTTACGCGTCGGTCGAGCAACTGCTTGAGCCGTCGCTGCGAGGCAGGCCGATCGCCGTCGGAGGCGGGGTTGTGCTTGCTGCGTCCTATGAGGCCAAGGCCTTCGGGGTGTACGGCGGCATGTCGGGACGGGAAGCCCGCCGGCTCTGCCCGCAACTGATTTTCGTCGGCGGCCACTTCAGCGATTGCCAAAGGCTGGGTGACGCAGCCATCAAGGTGATCGGCGACTTCACGCCGCTCGTCGAGCGCATTTCGATCGACGAGGCGTTTGCCGACGTTGCAGGCTGCACGCATCTGTTCGGAACGCCCGCCGAAATAGCCGCGGCGATCCGGCGGCGCGTGCGCACTGAGCTCGGCCTTGCGATCTCGGTGGGCGTCGCCCGCACCAAGCATCTGGCGAAGATCGCCTCGCAGGTCGCAAAGCCCGATGGACTTGTCGTCGTCGATCCTGACGCCGAGCTCGGATTCCTGCACGAACTGCCGGTTGAATTGATGTGGGGAGTAGGGCCGGTCACCAAGACACGGCTGGACGCGATCGGCGTCTCGACGATCGGTCAACTCGCCAAATTGTCGGAGCGGTCGCTGACGCGGCTGCTCGGTCCGGCGGCGGGCGAGAAACTCGCCGCGCTGGCGTGGAATCGCGATCCGCGACAACTCACGCCGCATCGGCGCGCGCGATCGGCAGGAGCACAATCGGCGCTTGGCCGAAAGCCCGCGATCGAGCAGGTCATTCGGCCGACGCTGCTTCATCTCGCCGACCGCGTCGCCACGCGGCTTCGGGCGAAATCCCGGCCCGGACGAACCGTGACGGTGCGCGTTCGGTTCGCCGACCTGAAATCGGTGACGCGCTCGATGACGCTCGATGCGCCCGTGTGCACGACGGTGATCCTCGCCAGCCTCGCCGAGAAGCTGGTGCGCGCCACGCTTGCTGACCACCCAAGCGAGAAAATCATTTCGTTGCTGGCAATCTCGGTGTCACATCTCGAGGAGCATTGGGATCTTGCGCTCGAGCTCCCGCTCGGACTGGCCGATCAAGCGCTTCGCCCTGGAAGTCCGATCGGGATGGCCCGCTGGGCCGCGGACTGTGCCATCGACAAGGTCCGCGATCGTTTTGGCTGGGATGCGATCGGATACGGTTCGGCAGCGCTGGAGGTCGTTCGTTCGGTGCCCGACGATTTCCGCAAGCTGGCCGAGAAGGAGCTCTAGAGCTTCGCCGATTCACCGGCTTGTCATTGCATTAAGAAAACGCAATCCGGAATCGCGGGCTTGTGAGTGGTGGCGTGGCGCGCCCGGTCTATCCTGAGCACGCGGAGGATAGCCATGAAATTCAGCTCCGAACTGATCCAGACGATGCGCGACGCGCTGGAGACGGTGATGGCAAGCGTGCCGGCCGATCAATCCGTGTTCGGTCTCAAGGCGGCCGTTGCAGAATGCATCTTGCGGGCGGCGGCGCACGGCCAGACGTCGTTCGACGGGCTCGTGGCATCGGCATCCGATCAGCTGCAATCGATCATCTCGATGCTGAGCTAGCAGACCAGGTCGCACCTCAGCGTCATTGATGGCTCCCGCGCAGCTTACGATGAACCAATGCCTTGTTTTGCGATCCTGGTCAGGGCTTCGTATCCGGATGGCGTCAGGTGCAGGAGATCGCTCTTGTAATTGGCACACGGCGTTGTTCGTCCGCATGCGATGTCGGAGGCGTCGATCGTTCTGATTCCGAGTTCCCGGCTTCTTCTGCTGAGCTCGGCATTGACAGATCCGATATTCTCGGCCGCCCCCTTCATCTGGTCGCCTCGCGGGAGAATCTGGATGGAGAAAATCTTGCTGTTCGGCCAAAGCGACCTGATCTCCTCAAACAGCTTTTGGTAGGATTCCATCACTCCGCACGGCTTATCGAGATAGATGTTGTTGGTCCCGACCAGCACGATGATGGACTTCGGCTTGATTTTTCGCAGCCGCTCGCGTTCGTGTTCGATGAACCAGAGCGTGTTCTGAATCCTGTCGCGTCCGACGCCGAGGTTGGCCACCGGTCCGGCGCCGAGCGAGGCTGATAGTTCCCTGGGCCACGCCTCAACCAGCGAGTCACCAAGCAAGACCGTCGAGACATCGCCGGACAGGCCCGACACATTTCTCTCATATTTGCGCAAGGCATCGGCATTGTCCGGCATCGCGGCGGTTACGGCGAATTGCGTATCGGTTTTGTCGCATGCAGCTCGCGAGCTTTGCGCGCGTCCCGCCGATGGTAGACAGAACGCTGCGACAATTGATAACGTCGCCGCGACATAGACGATTGACGCGGTGTTGCGGGGTTCTCCATCGTGCGTTTTCGATGTCATTGCGCGGTTCCATCTGAGGGCAGTCAATCTGATGTCGCTGAGCATTTCGATCCTGGGACAGTCAAACAGCATCCTGAAGGCAGGCTTTTTCCAGAAATTTCTGGACGCCGATGACACAATTGAAGTGAAATCGGCAGGAAGGATCGGTGCATCTCCCTCCTTGCTCGGTCCGTACTTCGCCCAGGGCGACTTCTTCAAAGGCTCGGAGTTTTGCATTGTCGATACATGCGTGATCGATTTTTCGCTGCTTTCCGCCAATGCGATCGATTACTACGATGTTGTGAGGTGGGTCGAGTGGATTGGGCATTCCGCCAAACGCGCCAATTGCGAGCCGGTTTTTGTCTGCATACCGGTGAGCGACATCAACGCATCAAGAACGATCATCTCCGCCTGTATTTCCGTCTGCCAGAAGCAGGACTGGTACTATCTTGATGTCAGGGATGTCATTGCCGCGGTCGTCAAGTCCAAGAACGTAGACGCGAAGGAACTCTATGCAGACGGCAGTCATCCAGCCGAGTTCTTGTCGGGCGTGATAGCGACGCACCTTGGCAATTTCTTGACTAAGATAAGGACGGCCAAGACTGCAAAGTGCAAACGCACGTTTGCATTCACGGCTTACGAACGCGTGCCGCTCAAAGATCAAATTGCGGGCACACCGGTCGAGTATTCGTCGAGGCTGATCGCGTTTTCGGGCGTCCGACTGGAACGCGGCGAGACGTACCCGATCCACATCGGGTCGGATTCATCCATCCGCGGCCTCATGGTGAATTCGGCAGCCTGCAAGAGTGTGCTGTCGATCGAGGGAGACAGAACCTTCTACAAGAACTTGCGTCTCAAACCCTATCACCCGACAAACTTCGAGGCGCGGCTCATTCCAATCTGCAGGCCAATTCGAGACCATCAGGGAATGGTCAGGCTGTCCCTGACAAACCAGAATGTCTCCATGAGCGATGTGACACTTCATAGCTCGAAGGAGGAGAATGACGAAGGCTTCATTGAAGTTGCCGATCTCGTCGTCGAGCGAGGATACGACCTGGTGACCTACACGACCACGCGGCCCGCCGATCCGGATTCCATCAAATGGGTGCCTGATTGACAGGGCGGTTTGATGAGTCGGTCGACCGAGTGACGTTGGTTGAGAAGGTATCGGCTCCCCAATTGGCGTGCACCATGCGTCCGCCGGGAGGCTCGTTGGCGTAGCAACTGGTCGATCTGAAACGAGCTTCCTTACTGGTCCGCCATCCGCGACCTGCATACTCTCGTAATATTCCGCGCTTCAACCGATTGATGACTTGCCGCTCTGTTAGACGCCCGCCTCGAAAGTCGATGGATAAGTCAGCCCGCGCTTTGGCTGACAATGTCCCTCCGCTGTAAAATCACCCCGATTCGAAGGGGTGATTCATATGACATTCCAAGCCGTCCACCTTGGCGATGACGTTAGGTTGATGGCCTACACGTTCGAGGCCGCAAGCGCCGGTCGTCGGCGCGTCCGGTGGCGGCAATGATGTCAGGCTATTGGGAATTCCGCTCCAAGGGCGGCACGTTTCGCATCGTGCCACTGAACGGGCGATTTCACTTCTTCTTCGAAGAGGAGGATTTTGGATCCTATCACTCGGCAGTGGCCGCGCTCGGTCTCCTCGGAGGTTATTCCCATTATCCATCGGCCCGCGGCCTACCGTTTGAAGTCCCCGAATGGACGTTCATTAGGGTCGGCTGAAGATGGTTATGGCCACGCGCCTCTCAGCTATTTGCTTGCGCAGTGTGTTTGACGAGCAGCGATCCCGCTAGGAAACGACCACGACAGTCGCGTGCCGGCGGAGCCTGGCACCGGTGCGGCGGGCTCCCTAGCCTAGGACGATCGGCAGACATCGCGTCCGAACTGGTTCGGGAACGATTTCCCGTAGAATAGCGGCACCGGGCCCTAAGACGTTCCATTGTGTTGCTAGGGCGCGAGCGGTAGTTTGCCCGAGACAGTTCGTGGCCTGGCATGGAAACCTTGCCAGGGAGGGTTTCCAGCCGGGGGCACTGACCGAGGCAGCAAGCCGTTCAGCGTCGGACTAATGCCCTTGCAGTCCGAGCGAGCTCAAGCGCGTCGAGCCGCTTCCCTGCTCGACTAGGCTGCGGTACGCTACCCGCTTTCCCATTTGCGCACTCGAATGGACCGTTCAGTCGGCCATTGGTTCTGCTCTCGGTCGGATTGCATTTTGTTTGTTGCGGAGCACCAAATGGACTCCACGCGGGATAACAAGGTTGCGGAAGGGCGGCTCACGAGCTTGGAGGAGCAGCTTTCGGATTTCGCGCGTGAAGCGGGAGTCAGTCCGTTGAGTCCAACGACCAGCACGAAAGTGCCTCGAACGTTGCGAGCAATGATTCATCGATTGGAAGATTGGCGCTATCCGGCCGCCTCCATCGGCTTTGTTGTGCTGGCATCCATTGTTGGGGGTACTTGGTGGTGGTCCTCCGTTGGTACGGCGGTCGTATCCCCCTCAAACCCCACACCTCTGACACAAGCCCGGCCGAAAGACATTGCACCGACTGCCGTCGTACCTTCCCCGGATATTGCACAACAGCTCCAACCGATGGCGCGTGATCTCGCCTCCCTAAGGCAAGCGGTCGAACAACTACAACTGAGGCAAGAACAGCTGGCCCGCGACAATGAAAGCGTGACAAGCCAACTCAAGGCGAGTCAGGTGGAAATAGCACGCAACAACGATGTCATCGGCCAGATCAAGGCTGCCCAGATTCAGATGGCGCAGGACAGCAAGACGATGACCGAGCGGCTCAACGCAAGCCAGGAACAACTGGCCAGTCTGATCGCCAACGCTTCGGCGCCAAAGGCAGAGCCTGACGAGCCTAAGCCGTCGTCAGAAAAACCAAAGGTAACCTCCGAAATGCCAGTGCCGCGTCCGCGGCCGCCGACCAATGTCACCCAGACGCACAAGCGGGCGCCGAATGCGGCGCGCCCGCAAGCCAACAAGCCGCAACCGTCGGCATGGCCGTGGTCAGCGCGCTAATCTGCGAATCCACCTTCATGACAGGCAGTAACGGATAGGCCGCTGGCGCTGGGACGGCGGCCTCTTGAACCTGACCTCAAGGAATGACTTGGAATCGGCGGCGGTCGGTGAGCGACATCTCGCCCAGCGCGCGAAGCGATGCGGGACGATGTAGCGGCCTCCAGAACACGCCGCGCAATCGGATGGCTCGGCTAACCCGCAGCCTTTGCTCTGATCATGTCGCGCGCATGGCGCATCGCGAGCTCTCTTGGTCCGCATCGAGGGCTGCCTTCGCAAAGTCGAAGAGACGGCTCCATACGAGCGAAGAGAGGCTTCGTCACCCGCGCGATACCTCGGACTAGCGAGTGACATCAAGCGGAACCCGCTGAGTGGAAGGCCGAGCTGTGACAACTGTCTGGCTCTGCGCCATGCAAGGCGCAACGTCGGAGATCAACTACCTCAGGGTCATTGCCATACCACACGCGCGGCATGGCTCCGCGGAAACGGGGGTGTATCGGCATAGGCCTTGCAGTCTAGGCGATGCTGCGAATTTCAGTGTCCCGGTTTAGGAATAGACCGTCCCCGGCTGTGTATTTTTGAGATCGGCGGACTGAATTGATTGGGAGGCATCGTTGAACTTCACCGCGCCTGAGCAGGCTAGATTCCTCGTTCGGAAAGGAAGCACCGACTGGATGGTTTATGATCGAGAACTCAAGGGGCCTGCGCAACTCGAAAAAGGTGGCCGCTTTGCCGAGAAGCTGACGAAGGAGCAGGCCGAACGCATAAAGCAGGCTTTGACCAACGCTCTACCGGCAACTGCGGGCAATGCTCGGGTTTGGCCGTGATCGACTGCATCGCGAAGTATCGGCGAAACAGACCGCGAACAAATGACGCCTGTGTTACCTAGTAAGATATATGAACAGAATGAGACATTGGGGAACGAGGCGGGGCAAAATGGCGACACCTTCGTGGAACAAAGTTAGGCCCTTGCGGAATTCGACTGCGATTGCTGAGCGTTAAGGACCACCATTGCTTTGCGAGCCTTTAGAACAAGCCGGGAACTTCTCGAGAGCCTGTTCTTCATTTACATGCTGCCGCCCGGCGCTGCGGTCAAAAATCAGCGTGATGCCATGGTCTTGCGGAGGAAATAACCCGTTCACACTATCTCCGACGTGCCATGTACGAGGCCATTCGTCCTTAGCCTCTGGATCGCCAACTGTTCTTCAGTGAGGCGCCTTTCGACGAATTCCCTCTCTTGTTCGGTTAGGTGGCCCTTGAGCAATCGGCGATAGCGCTGGACATTGTTCCCGTAGACTTTCAGGCGCATCAACTGCTCGTCGGTCATCTTCGTCTCCATGCGAGACCGGCAATAGGCGGACACCTCCCGGCCATTCCCAACAAAATTGCAGAGAGCCGGAAAAAATTTCCGCCACAGTCTCTGCGCCGCTTCAATGATTTCGGTTGTGACTTTGCGCAACCTTTCCTGGCAGTGTGGAAGGCGACGATGCGCACCAAATGGCTTCCCTGCACGGCCCTGGAGCAGCGTCTCGCGATGTGTACTCGCATCATCACCGGTATCGCGCGAGGCGCGACCTATCCAGGACCATAAGACCTCCCGCAATTACAAAATCGAGGCCTTGCTCCGCATCTTGCGAACGATCGAAGGCGCGCAACGCACGATTTGCTCCCGCTGCAATCAAGCGAGTGTAGATTAGTTACCCTTCTTTGCAGAGCGTTGGCTGGAAATTCCGAGGTATTCCGTCAAACTGTCGCGGAGCCATCCGGAGTCACGATCAATTTGGGCAACTACGATGCCACTCGCTAGGGGGATGATTCGCCGGTCCATCGATGCCTCAAGTCCGGCCGTGTCCGTGGTCAAAGACCAGTTGAGCGAAGGCTGCCGCGATCGACGGTGCCGACGACTGCCAAGACACTGGCACGGCGAATCCGTACCTCTGTAAATATTCCGGTGCGCAATTGATCGGTGTTTCGAACTCCTGCCATCCCGGCGGTCAGGCGGTGTTCCCGGTGCGCGGTGATGCACCGGTCAATCGATTCCTTGTTGCTGCGTCAGGTCAGGGTAGGTAGGGAGAGCGCATAATCCGGAAGGGTTAGGCGGGCTCCTCCAAGGGGAAATAGCGCGCGAGGGCGAACTGCACGAAACTACGATGAAAATTCGGATCGGCGAAGGCAGGGTCCCATGGGAAGATAAATGCAGCAGTGCCACGAACCGCAAACGGCGGATTGCCGTGCTCGTGCTCGCGGTGCTGGTGCTCACGAACAATCCGCTCCTTAACAATGCGACCAACGTCGCACAATGTTACAGCGATCTCGGTGAGAAGGTGAGAATCGAGGTGGTCACATTGGGAGCGGGGCCTCAATCCGGGTCATGGGCTTCGCGCCGAGGGTAGGGCACTTAACGCCGCACCTCGATAGATCGTGTCGCCAAACGAAAGGTGATTGCGGATGGACCGCACGGTTCTCCTCGACAACGAAGTAGGCCGCGCATGCGACATCGCAGGCGCGCCGCCGCGACGCCTACTCAGTGTTGCACAGCCGGTACTCCTGTGGTCGACGACCGTCGCCATGCTCGCAACCGCATGGGCACCCGAAACAACACGGGCGTCGCCCGATCCTGTGCGTCTCGCGGCAGATGCGCAGCAAACGATGGCCCTTCGCATTGTCAATTCGGCTGCCGCGGCGGAGGACGGCAATTCCGAAGCTACGCCGCGGGACGAAAGCGATACCAAGCGGCCGATGCTGATCGTACAGGAAGCGCGCGACCAGAGCGGGCCTCCCTCGGACCAGCAGCCCAATTTGGGTGGCAGCCTGTCCTGCGAACTCTCCACTGCAAGGCTTGACATTGGCTTGCTGCAGCGCCTCGAGCACGAGCGTGAGAGGGCAGAGACGTTGGAGCAGGGTCTCGCCGCGGCTCGACGCGACCTCGAAGTCCAGACTGCCTTGGCCAACAAGGCCGTCGAAGATGCTGCCCGGGTGAAACAAGCCGTGCAGGGTGGCGCGGGGGTGCAGGATGCGCTGCAACAAGCGCTGGAGAAGGCAGGAAGGCTGGAACAGGATCTCGTGGCGGCGCGACACGATGTCGAGACCCAGACCGCGCTGGCAGCACAGGCAGGCGAGGAAGTTTCACGGCTGAAGCGGGCGGGGGAGATCGGCACGGCCGAGACAAGGCAAGCGCCTGCAAAGGCCGGAGTGCCGGCGGGCGGCTTTTCTTTGACGCGGAGCGCAATCCAGGCCTACGAAGCTCAAGCCCGTGCGGCTGGAGGAGAACTGGCCGAACTCGGACAGGCTACTGCGAGCGATACCGGGTCGCTTCGCTACCCGGAACAGTTCGCACGTCTCGAGCAGGATCTCGCGGTCGCGCGAGGGGAGCTGGAGACACAGACTTCAATTGCGACGAAAGCGAGCGAGGAGGCGTCCCGCCTCAGGCAGTCGGGGGAGAGAGACGCAGCCGACTTGCAGCAGGAGCGCGAGCAGTCTGCGCGGCTGGAGCGGGATCTCGCGGCGGCGCGGCGTGATCTGGAGACCCAGGCTGCGCTTGCGGCGAAGGCAGCCGAAGAGACCTCCCGGCTGAAAGCCGCAGAGGCGAGCGGAACGCCGGACCTGAAAAAGGAAGATGAGCGGTCCGCGCAGCTGGAGCAGGATCTCGCGGCGGCACGGCGTGATCTGGAGGCCCAAACTGCGCTGGCGGCAAAGGCGGGCGAGGAAGTCTCGCGTCAGAAGCTGTCCGTGGAAGCCGTGGTTGTCGATCTGAGGCAATCGCGCGCGAAGGCCGACGCGCTTGCACAGGAACTCTCCCAGGCGCGCAGCTCGATCTACGCATATGAGGCGCAGGCGCTCAAGGCTGGCGAAGAAGTGACGGAGCTCAGGCGGGCGGCTGAACGCGGCGCGGCTTCAGCCCAGAAAGCCGCACCCGTCGAACTTGGACAATTGGCCCGGCTGGAGCAGGATCTTGCGGCGGCTCGCAGTGAAGTCGAGGCCCAGGCCGCGCTGGCGGCGAAAGCAAGCGATGAAACAGCCCGATTGAAACGGGAGAGGGAGAACGGCGCGGCAGAGTCGCAGAACCTGCTGCAGGCGGCACGTCAACGGGCTGACAGGCTGGAGCAGGATCTGGTGGCGGCGCGGCGTGATGCCGAGAGCAAGACTGCGCTGGTGTCGAAAGCAGGCGACGAAACCACACGGCTGCAAGTCGTGGTCAAGAGCGCCGCTGCGGACCTGCAAAAGGAACGCGAGCGATCCGCGCGGCTGGAGCAGGATCTGGCGGCGGCGCGACGTGATGTCGAGAGTAGGACCGCGCTGGTGTCGCAGGCAGGCGAGCAAACATCGCGACTGCAAGCAGCGGGCAAGAGCGCGGCTGCGGACCTGCAAAAGGAACGCGAGCGGTCCGCACAGCTGGAGCAGGATTTGACGACGGCGCGGCGCGATGTCGAATCCAAGACTGCACTGGCAGCCAAAGCGGCCGAGGATCTGTCCCGGCTGACATCGGCGGGGAAGAGCGGCGCGGCGGATTTGCAAAAGGAGCGTGAGCGGTCCGCACGGCTGGAACAGGACCTGGCAGCAGTGCGTCGCGAAAATGAGGTCCAGACGGCGAGGGCCGCAAAGGCAAAGGAGGACGTCTTGCTGCAGAAGACAGCAATAGAAGCCGATGCCGCTGAGTTGAAGCAATTGCGCGGCGAAAGCGCCGGCGTGAGGGCGCAGAACTTCTTCCTGTCGCGGAGCGCGATCCATGCCTATGAGGCGCAGGGTCGCAAAGGGCTCGGCGCTGCGTCAGACGTTGTGACGACCGGTTCGCATGGCCCAGACAAGTCCGGCTACGTCGGAGTGGCCGCCAATCCGATCGCCGAGCAGGCACCCCCGGCACCTGCTCGCGCTGTTGTTCAGCCCGCTTCCGAGCAGGTTGCGGAAGCTGCAGGGTTGGTGGCGCGTGCCAGTTCCCTGCTTCGGCAGGGCGATGTAGGGGCGGCGCGGCTTGTGCTTGAGCGCGCCGTCGAGATGGGCAGTGCCCAAGCGAGCTTTGCGCTGGCAGAAACCTACGATCCGTTGGTTCTGGCGAAATGGGGAACTTACGGCACGCGCAGCGATGCGACCAAAGCAAAGGCGCTGTATGCCAGGGCCGATGCAGCAGGAATCAAGGAGGCGAAAGCTCGGCTGGACGCGCTGTATCGCTAACATTTCGGGGCACGCGCCGTCCCAGGCCCATCAGCTCGCAACCGCGACCGATCGGGCCGATCTCATCATCTGATACCGACTGAAGGCGCATCAGCTTCCGTCACCGCAGTTCGGCCCGTCGCCGGTGACGGGCCTAGACCACTCAGCTTTCGGGAAGGTACGTCCGGAAGATCCTGGTATCGCAAGGATACCTCGACCGTGTCGCCTGGTTGCAATTCGGTATCTTCGCTTGCGGCAATCTGTTCCGGCCCGTTCTTACCCTTCCTGACGATGGTAATGTCGGGCTTGCTTCCGCTTCCTCGCACGAGCTGTGATCGAACCATAGCGGTGTACTGAATCTTCTCACCCACCGCCTGCAGTCTCTCGCGAACCTGGTTAAGCTTCAGGCTCGTTTCCTGCAGCTCACGTAGCAGGTCAAGCCGCCGCTGATCATCGAGCTTTGTCAGCCTTCTGGAGAGCTCATCCTGCTGCTTCTTGACCTGCAGCAGCTGCGCAGAGGTCTGCAACCTCCTGGTTGACGACAGTAAAACCGCTCGACGCGCATCTGTAACGCGCGGGCTGGTCAGGGTGCCTTTGGCGAACATTTCTTGCGCTTTTTGCAACTCGTCCTGGTCGGACTGAAATCCCTCCTCTTCCCTTTTCTGCTGCTCGGACAGCACGCGCACTTCCTCGTCTCCCTGCCGAACACCGCGCTGGAGGAACTCCTTCTCCTGCTGATAGTCACTCTGCTTGGCCTTCAAATACTCCGTTTCAGCATTGAAGATTTCTGAAATCGCCGATCGAGCTATCGGTGCCTCCTTCGTAGCGTTTGGAGCGATCTGGGTCGCCTCTCCGAGTTCCGTCTTGATACGCCACGAGCGCGCCTGCTCTTTGGCGAACTCTGTCCAAAGCGATCCGTACTCGGCTCTCAGGTCCGCCAGATCAAGATAAGGATTGTTCATTCTCACATGCATGATGTCGTAACCGCTCGCCAGCGCTATGAGTTGACGTGCGGTGATCGACGGAAGGTAAGGATACTGACCCGGTTTCGAGACATCCCCATTGATGTATATTGGCCTGTAGTCCGCCACGGTTGCAGTGATTTCATCTGCATCTATCACGATGACGCTTTCACGCCCTTCCGGACTTCTCTGTCGAAACACCTTGTTCGCTAGTGCAGCGCCGACCTTGGCTCGGATCTGCGGCAAGCTCAGGCCCGCTACCTGAAGCACTCCGACGAGCGGCAACGATATGTTCCCGTCCGTCTGGACGGCTGCACGAGATCGCAGCTCCGGCACGCCCGCGGCCGCGACCTCCAGCACATCTCCGACATTGACGAGATATTCCGCTCTCGCTTGTGCCACTGAAATCGTTAAGGCGAGGGCGGCCAAGCCCCATTTGACATAGCCGCCGAGGCCGTTGCCCGTGATACCGAGTCTGAAACGCTCGCGCGGTGTGAAATTCGGCATGACGGCAACTTTCTCTGCGACGTGGTCACCAGGATGAAACCCGCGGAATCTGTCGGCGTGCCGACACGTCAACACCGCTGACGCTCCGGTAGCCATCGAGACGGACGATCGGCAAAACCGAGGTTCGTTCCCACATCTGTCGGGGGCAGGACGTACCGCCCACATTTTCGATTGATCGGCCTTGTTGATCGTCAATTCGAAGTTGCATCGGACCCATGGAGATGTGCGAGCGAGCGGATCGCCACTCGAATTTAGTCCGGTCGTGCCGCGGCTCAATGGACCATCGTAATTACCCATTTATTGCCTTTCCCAAGCTGTGACCCGGAATGTACTGATTCAGCAGGAAATGAGCCGTTGGGCCGTAGAGTGCCATGAACGTTGCGTTCTTCACCAGCTTGCCGGCCTCCGCCAACCTTCCGGCGCATCCGGTCCATGGCAGCAGGGTGAATTCACCAGGTGCCGTCAGGCCGGTTAATGGTCGCACTGGCTATGACCGCTGCCGAATTCCTCGCCAGCGTGATTTCGGCTCGTTTCGCGGTCGTCGTCTATCACAGGTTGATGCGGTGACCACTCGCCGGTTTCGGCCAGCTACCCTCGTCTCGAAAGGCGCATGAATGCCTATTGATATGACTCAGCCGGCCGCACCTTCCGCTAGCCTTGCTTCCTTGAGCGAGCCCACTTGCGCTGTTTGACCTGGCTGCCGCAACGGAGTTCCAATTGTCAGCGCTGGTATGAAAATGTTACAGAATACAACGGATAGTTGGATGAATCGGGACGATCCGCCGCCGCCAGAGTTTCATCCTACGTCGGTCATTTCCCCGCGAGCGGTGGTTGCCTTCATAAGGCGACGCCTGTTGACCATATCACTGGCGTGTTGCGCAGCGCTTGGCGTTGCCATGCTCTACCTCATCATGGCGGTCCCCACGTTTGTTTCCAAGGCGCAACTTATCGTAGATTCGAAAGCGACCCCCAGCGACGTCGCGGCAGTCGCAACGATTGTCGAGAGCCAGATCGGCATCATTAGGTCCGAGAGCATCGCTAGTGCCGTGATCGAGAAGCTCGGTCTTGCGCAGGATCCGGAATTTGCGGGCGGCCAGGGTAGTAGCGTGCTGTCCGTATCGCGTCTGCTCGGCTGGAGTAGACCGGAAGGCAAAGGTAGCGCCATGCGCTACGCGGTGGAATCCTTCGGACAAAGGCTTACCGCCAAGCGTGTCGGTCCCACTTACCTTGTCGAACTCACCTTCAGTTCCAAGGATCCTGATCGAGCAGCGCAGATTCTGAACGCCGTCGCGGAAAAGTATATTACTCATCAAATGGACCAGGGCGGCTCGTTGCAAGATGAGACGTGGGTCCGGGATCGATTGAATGGCCTGAGCACTCAAGCGTCAGCTGCGCAGAAGGCACTCGAGGACTTCAACAGAAACAAAAAGGATGAGCCGGATTCCGCTGCCAATATGGATAAGTTGGCGGCCGCTGCGGAATCATCCAAGAGTGCCTATGATAATTTTCGTCACATGCTGCGCAGGCTGGAGGCTACGCGACAACAGTCCTCGCCAGTGTTTGCTGCGAGTCTGATTACTCAGGCGTTGCCTCCCCTGAGGGCCGCTTCGCCGAAGCCTAAGAGTGTGCTTGGAATAGCGCTCCTTGGTGGACTGCTTCTTGGCCTCGCCGTCGCTGTGCTGCAGGATCTGATGGATGGCAACATGCACTTCGGTGCATGGGACATCTTGCGCGGACACGATGATAGAGCCGAGTGGCCTGTCCCGGACACAGTTCGACCGGATCATCAATCTGACGCATCGACAAAGACGAGGCCAGTACGCCTTACGGGTTCGGGGTGAGAGCGGAGCAACCATTTTCAGCAACACTTGGGATGCATTGTATTGGACGGCGGCCATCGGATGATCAGTATCAGGCACGATGGCGCCTCGGCCCGGCGAGCACGGCGCAGAGATCGTGGCGTGGGCCGCATCCCAGGCGCAACCTTCGAGACGACAGTGGCCGGGAGTCATCTGGAAGGCCGATGGAATTCGCGTTCGGAAGACGTCACGCTCCTGGCCGGCGACGAAGACAGGGTGCGGATTCGACGCGGTGTGGCCATGTCGATAGAACCGCTCAAGCTCGCTCGAGGTGAGCTTCAGGGGCTTGCGAGCCGTTGCGCACCGAGAAGCCGTGCATTCGAGTTCGGTCGCGCTGGAAGGCAAGGAGCCCGCCCGTCATGACCGTTGCGTTAAGATATGGCGGCGGAACTCCCTATCATCGCGCGTCTGCGTATTCGCTCGGCCAAAGCGCAAAATGGCTCTTTCTGGCGGTCGTTTTCATACTGCCATTTCAACGAGTGCCGTTTGTTAATTCGAACCTACTCGGCATCCAGGGCTGCAAGCCCTTCAACCTGTTGTCAGCGGGAGTGCTGGTCTATTTGTTATTCCGAGTTTCACTCTTATCAGCGACCGACAAAATCGAACGGACGTCCATCCGCATTCTCTTGCTGTATTTCGTAACCTTCACCATTGCTTTCGCTAGGTCGATCCTGAATGCTCCTCTGCTTCATGAGCGTCTCCCGGATGTATTTCCAGAGTCCTATCTGGATTACATCTTGTCATACGGCATGGTTCCAGCGTTCTACATACTGCCATTTCTGTTCATTCTGAAGCGATGTCGCTCATTTTCGGAGATTGAGACAGTCGTGAACGCCATCTGCGTTTCGATTCTACTCCTATCGGCCAGCTTCATCCTCGTCGCCCTCATGAATCCATCGGCCGCACTTTCAGGGCGGGCCGCCGTTAACGATTTGTGTGAAGCCTACTTCGGCATCCACTACAATACGATGGGCACGATATACATCTGCACGGCGCCTTTGTTGTTGTACAAGGCACTTACTCGTAGCTCACTCTGGATAGTGCCCGTCGCCTTGTCGCTTTTGGGGCTCCTTCTGCTCTCATCGCGTAGCGCGCTTCTAACCGTTGCGGGCTCCTATGTTCTGCTTCTGATTTACAAGCGCAAATTTGCTGTCCTGGCTGCCGGCGCCGCGATGGTGGCCATCGCATCCGTTCTCTGGATCGCGCCGACTATGGATGCCATCCTTTCCATTGGTTTCGACGGGACTTCGGAAGTGTCGGCTGATGAATTGCTTACTGGCCGTGTAGATTTCATCTGGATCCCGCTGCTCAATGAATGGACGAGTGATCCCGGCCTGTTTCTGTTCGGCGCGGGTCGGTCCGGAATCATAACCAGCGAAGCTTGGTACACGGGAACGCTTATACAGGCCACTCATGCACACAACGCAATTATCGATTTCTTTCTCGACTGTGGAGCGATCGCGACTGGCATTCTTCTCGTTCTTATGTGCGTCGGGATATCAACCGCTTGGCGTGTCGGCCGACGGTTGCATAGCGACCTGTACTGGGCCTTGTTTGCGTGCATCGTCGGCTATGGAATAAGTATGTTTACCGAGCGAGAGGTATTTCCATCGTTCGAGAACATGTACCTGTTCCTTCTCATCGCGATGATGGTCAACCTGGCGCGCCTGTCTTCGCGCGCGCCAAACCTCAGCATGAGCCGCACTACGCTTGATGCGGGTGACGCGGGCGCCGCAAACGCAACGACAAGCCAGTGGAGGTAACTCCAGTTCTCCGTCTCTGAACGGAGTGACCTTCTTGCAACGAAGCAATCGAGCCCGCTTAATGGCGACATTTCACTTCGCATCGTTCCAATCGTGGTGCATTCCAGCATGGCGCCGTTCGGGCAAGAGATAGTGGTTCGCAACAGCCCGATCGAAATCTGGGGCCTGGTCCGGCGGTACAGAATATGCCCCAAGCCAGCCGGAACGATTTGTCGTTGTGCCTCGCAGGGAGCGCTCCAATGATAGGGCCGCTCAAGCGTCTCACGCAGCGCCTGCTCATCGGCGCTCTCGGATTTGACAACTATCTCTTCTTCGTCGCTCAAGCGCGCATCGCAACGATAAAGACGTTCCGTTATGAGGCCGACTTTCTGTACTTTCTTAACATGGTGCCGAACGACGGCGTGATCCTCGACATCGGCGCCAATATCGGAGTGACGGCCTACTTCCTGGCGGCCACGAAGCCCGGCTCCCGAGTCCATGCGTTCGAGCCGGGGCCCGAGAACTTCAGGAGCCTGACGCGCGTGGTCGCCCAGCATACGCTCGCAAACGTGACGGTTCACGAATGCGGCCTGGGCCGTCAGGCCGCAGCGCTTCCGATGATCATGCCCGTGATAGGCGGCATTAAGCGACACGCCCTGTGCCAAGTCGACGACGGGCACTCCGAGTACAAGGAAGGCATCCGCTTTCAGATCAAGATAGAGACGCTCGACGATGTTCCGGAGCTCAAGACACGCACGGACGTGCACGCGATCAAGATCGATGTCGAGGAGTTCGAGGCCGAGGTGCTGAAAGGAGGCATGGAACTGATAAGGCGCTGCCGGCCGCTCATCTTCTGCGAGATATGGAAGCCGGAGAACCGCAACGAGATCCGTGCAATGTTCGAACGCGAGCGCTACCGCATGTACGGCTATGAGCATGGCATGCTCAAGCCCGCCGGATCTGGCCTCAAGAACTTCACAGGGAATTTCTTCATTATTCCCGATGAATGTCCGCTGCCCCAATAGAGGTCGCGCCGGTGTCCCGATTCCCGTCGCGCGCACGACAAGGCATATGCGCGAGGGGACGCCAGGCACCCATCGCAGCTCTTCGGTGCCAAAGTACTACTCAGGAAGAGCAACGCAGCGACACGCAGCGCTCCATTGGGAACGCCACCTCCCGTTGCGCCCGAGGGCCAAATGAGTTCAAATCGACTTGGGAAGCTCGGGTCCACTGGATAGATGAAGGGGCCGAGGCCAAGGGCTAGTCGCATCATGCTGTGCCTGATGCCGCTCTACCGCAGTCGAGAACAAACGAATTGTCGTGACGCGAATCCTGATCGTAACGCATAAGCCGCTCGCAAGCCTGACCAACGGGCATGACCTCCGTGTGTGGCACTTGTGCCGCGAATTGGCGAAGCGGCATGAACTGTACCTTTTGACGGTCAACCTCGGTTCAACAGATCAATCTGGCGACGGCTTGGTTGGCTTGTCCGATGTCTTCAGAAAAATTGCGGAAACGCCGAAGTTTCCGGCTCACAGGCCCTCACTGAAGAGGCACTTCCGTCGAAATGATTCAGACTACTTCTCGCTCTCTTATCCGGATCACTTTTCAACGGTTACCAAAGCGATAGCTGGCTTCTGCGAAGAGAACAGTATCGATCACATGATTGTCTTCTGCCTCGTGCTTGCAGAGTTCGTCCGACCGTTTTCGAGCGATAAGAAAATACTCTTTGATCTCATCGACAGTGAAGTTCTAACGCTGACCAGACAGATACAGTTCTTTCCGCCGTGGCCCGCGCAGCTGAGAACGCGTCTCGACGCGCGCCTGATGCTCGCGCGCCGCGCAAGGGCGGAGGCGTGTTTGCCGCTTTGGTTCAACCACGTCACAACAGTCAATGATGCCGATTCTGATACTGTTTGCAGGCTGTCTGGCAGAACTGCAAACGTCAGCACGGTACCGAACGGAGTCTCGCCCGACCTGATGGACGCATTTGACGCAAATGCGCGTGTCGCCAAGCGGAGGGGAGTGGCATTTTGGGGCAACCTTGCCTTCAAACCAAACGCAGACGCGGTCCGGTTTTTCTACCAGTCTGTCTATCGACCGTACTTGGCTCCGGCCGGAATTGAATGGTGCGTTGTGGGCAAGGATGCGGAAAGTTGGCTTCTGGAGGAAGCAAAGCGAGACGACGGCATTCGCCCCACTGGATTCGTCGACGACATCCGCCCGGTGCTCGCAGAGTATCCGATAATGGTGAACCCGATGCGAATTGGCAGCGGATTAAAGAACAAGGTACTTGAGGCGTTTGCCATGGGGTTGGCCGTGGTTTCAACGGGAATAGGCATCGAAGCGCTTGGCATGGCGCGGGAAGGCGTCGATTACATGCGAGCCGACGAGCCCGAGAAGGTCGCGGCTGCGATCAAGCTGCTCATCGAAGACGAGGGCTTTCGGTCCTCTATGATCCAGAGTGCTCGAAAAGTCATGCTGGAGCACTATACCTGGAAAAGGGTCGCTCGCGACATGGATGTACTCTTGGGCACGGTGTGACATCGATTGGTCATACAAGATTGACGAGGAGTGGCTCGAGAGAGGTGAGGCGAGAGTGATCCAGTTGCCATGAAATGGTTGTTCGCTTCGTGCGATTATCGTCCTGTCCTGTGTTTCTGGAGTCCATCAGTGATTTCTGATCGTGTTCTTGGAAAGTACGCGGACTGCAATTTGGGCTTTCGGTCGTCGACGCCGTCGGTAGGTCGCTGATCCATGGCATCCATACTGCGTCAAGGAATTGCACTCTCGGCTGCTCAATACACCGAGCAGGTTATCATGTTGTTGACGCCGATCGTTCTGGTGCGAACGATCGGCCCCACGGCGTTTGGTGAATATCGGCTGTTCTGGCTACTCGTAACTACGGTGGCCCTGTTGTTTTCCTTCAACATGCCCCGGAGCTTGCTCTTCTTCTTTGTTCGGCTGGATGGAGAGGGGCGGCGGATTTACGTTGGGCAGACGGTCTTGTTCCTGCTTGCCGCGACGATGGTTGCGGTGCTTCTGGTTTTTGCCTTTCGTCCTGTCCTTCCATCGGGCATGAAGGATCTGCTGCACGACCACGGGTTGTTGCTGGCGATGTTCCTGTTCGTTTGGAATCTGGGCTTATTGCTGGACGTGTTACCCAACGCCGTGGGGCGAATCCGTTGGCAAGCGCAAGCTATCCTGGCTTCATCCGTGCTGAGAGCCGCGCTGATTATTTCCGCAGCAGTCGTTTTTCATCGATTTGAAGAGGTGCTAATCGCGGCGTTGATTGCAGCTAGCGTGCGTGTAGTACTTCTGGCTGTCTTCATTGCGCGCTATTGCGGCATTCGACTTTTCCCAATTGAGAAGGAGCAGTTCCGCGCGCAGCTTCGCTACGCTCTTCCGTTCGGTGTGGCCGGCTTGCTGTGGAGTGTACGGAAACAGGCGGAACTGTGGATTGTCGCGACGATGTTTTCGTCGGGCATGTTCGGCATTTTTTCAATCGCAACCATGCTCCTCATGCCGTTCGAAGTCTTGAGAGGCGGGCTGGGGAATTTGCTCTTGCCGAAGATGAGTCATTTCCATTCATTGGGCCGCCACGAGGAGCTGTTGCGGCTGAACAATCAGGGCAACGTTATCATTAGTGCGGTCATGTTCCCGGCCATCGCGGCATTGTTCGTCTTTGCGGAAGAAGTCATTCAGTTTCTGTTTACGAAGGAGTACGTGAGTGGCGCTCCGGTGCTGCGCATTTATCTGATTCAAACATTGATCTCGACCGAGATTACCACTCTGCTCAATGTATTTGGACAGGGTTCGGCCAACATGCGTTATGAAGCTGCGATCCTTCCATTTGCCGTGTTAACAAGCCTGGCCGGCGTCTGGTACTACGGCTTGCCGGGGGCGGCGATCGGGTCGGTATTCACGACTTTCGTTGTGTATGTCTTGTTTCTCAGAAGACTTTCAAAGGTGATGAGCATTCCGATCGCAAGGTTGCAGGATTGGAAGAACCTTGGACTAATTCTGGTCGCATCGGTGTTGGCGGCAGTGCTGGTACGGATTTCGTTTGATCTGCTGCAGGCGCCGGTTCCGGTTGCCGCGCTGGTTGGTCCGGCTGCGGTTCTGGTGTGTTATGTGACTATGTTGTTTGTGACCGGATACTATCGAACACTGGCTGAGGTCCGGAGAGAATGGGGAGTTCTCGGGGCGTGATGGAAGGTGATCCGCATTGCGCGGTTGCCTGAATATCAGCGCGAGGACGCGACGGCGGTCGAGAGAGGCTCAGCCATTATCCGGATCCTGGTGGATGCTCCTCCCAGGCGCAATCGACGAAGACCGGGCGTGATCAGGTGAGGAGCCACGGCGCGACGTTCACTCGTCAGTGGGCCTTCGGCTGGCCATCCGGCCAATCGTATTCGGTTGCGATACCGCGCATGATTTCGTTAGCCAACTCTCCGCCTTGATCCCCGTTCGTCATGATCACAGCGCCATCTCCATTTTCGAACATCGTCATCACGCTGACGAACCCATCGTTGACGCCTGCATGTAGAATTCGTCGATGCGGCGCGACCCCTAGTACAATCGGACCAAGTCCGTAGTTGCCAAGGCCGGGTGTTAGCATTTGGAGAGCCGTAGCCTGCGACAGCACGGAAGCATCTCGACCGGTCCAGGCGCGGACCACGCCCAGCGCAAAATGTGCGACGTCAGTAGGTGTCGTCCACAATCCTGCGGCAGCCAGCTCGGGATAGATATGCGGACCGCCCGGTACCGGCTCTCCGGTCGCCCGGTAGGCTGTTGCGGCCATTGGAGCGTAATTTTTGGGCAGCGGCTGTAGGAAACTGCTGTGGGTCATCCCGAACGGCTTGAGAACAACTTCTTCAAGCAATTTTGGAAACGGTATGCCGGTCACGTCGATGAGCAGCTGCTGCACAACGGTGTAGCCGCCGCTGGAGTACTCGAACCGTGTGCCGGGCTCATGATCGACAACGACAGGCGCGGTATTTGCAGAACCGCATAGTGCAAACCAATCGTGCGCTGACGGCTGGAACCCGGTTAAGTCACGACACAACAGCGACGCGCCATTGAGAACGTCGCCGAGTGACGGAATGGGTGCGCCTGCAGGATATCCAGGAAAATAAGGAACGGTTATACCAGCCGAATGATTCAGCAGTCTTCGAAGTGTGACCTTCGATTGATCGGTGAACGAGTTAACAGGGAGCTTCCAGGTCTTAAGGGACAGATTGACGTCGCCATCGAGATCGAGCTTTGCGGCCTGAACCAATGCGAGCGCCGCTACAGCAGTAACCGGTTTGCTGATCGACGCTGCCTGGAATAAAGTTTCAGGTGTTACAGGCGGACCACCAATGGTGGCAACCCCGAACCCCCGGGCCTCGACTACGCCGCCATGAACCACCGCGATGCTGACGCCAGGAACGTGCAGTTCGTTCATCCGATCAGCAAGCTTCATCGGGGGCGCGGCTGCGGTGTCAGCCCTCAGTCCATTCACGATACGTTGCATGCGCTGTTCGAAGTCGCCGTTGCTGCCTGGCGGCGCGCCGTCCTGTGCACGCAAAGCCTGGAGGGTTGCGATGCTTCCTATGATGGCGAGCAAGGCGATACGGCCGACGTTGAGAATCATCGACGTGGAGCTCCGCGAGCGGCCGGTGGATTGGACCATGCGAGGATTTCTAGCAAGACGGCGGCACTTCCGGTAGGGAAGTCGTCAACCGTTGAAAGCGGTGTCTCTGCCGGTGCAATCCGCCGCCGCAGACGCCTGCAATTTGCAGCGAGACAAACCCCTTCCAGACGGCGGCAGAGCTCTCCTTGGTCGGCGCACAATCCGAGCCGGCCGGCCCGGCTTTTGCTGTGATCGAGAATGGGTAATCCGAAAGGGTCGAGCCGCGTATCGACCCAAAAGATTATGCTTGTGAGAGGAGCAGGGCGCACCAGGAGCAGTGTGCCTTCAATCGACAGAGTTCGAGCGAACCCGAGAGACGAGCTGAGCAGAGGGTGCAGTATATGACGGTCCTGATGCGCTTCTCCGGAAGTTTTGGGGGCGGCGTGGCTTTGAATGCAAGGAATTTCCTGACGGAAGGTGATGCGTTTACGCAAACACAGGAGGCCGCGTTCTTTGCCTCAATCCGGCTGCGGAACGGCACCTATAAGACCACCGATCATCATCGCCTCGATGATCTCAATAAGCTGGTTATCGATGAGTGGAAGAAGCTTGGCAGCAAGCCGAGCCAGATCATGGACGTCGGCGTATCATCAGGGATTTCCTCCGTCGAATGGGCTGATGCTCTAACGCGCGCTGGCATCGAGGCGAAGATCCTGGCGACGGATCTGTGCATGCGCGGGAGCCTCGTGCGCCTGTTGCCAGGATATGAGGTCCTTCTCGATCGCGATGGCAAAGTGCTTCAGCACATCGTTGCCAATCGTCCGGTGCGCTGGTACCTGAATGGTCCCCGAGATTTTCTCAAGGGCACCGGGTTCGTAGTCGCTGGCCTGAACACACTTGCAGGCGTGCTGCTGCTCCTGACGAACATGCGGGAAGGGGGGAAGGATGTACTTCTGGTGAACCCGCATGCCCGCGACGACGCTCGGCTGAGCTTTGCCGAAGATGACATTCTGGCGCCTAGCCCTGCTCATCTGCGTGGCCGGTTCAACGCAATCCGCGTGTCGAATCTGCTCAATCATGGCTATTTCAACGAAGCGCAGTTGCGTGGCGCGGTCGGCAACCTGAGGGATCGCCTGGTCGGTGCCGGTTCGTTCCTCATTGTGAATCGAACGCTCGCGAACGGCACCAATCACGGCACGCTCTTCCGACTTAACGGCGCAAACAGATTTGAGACGATGGCCAAGCTTCGGGAGGGGAGTGAGATTGAGAGTATCGTACTGTCGGCTTGACGCGGGACGATCGAGCTTCTCGATGAAGGCAGGGCTCGCTCTTTCGCTACACGAACTGAGAAGCCGTACACCTCGAGTTCGCGGGCAGAGCGTCGCAGAGCTTCTTTTGATTGTGCGGTCCTATTAGGCACGAGGTGTCGGGTGCGTATTCTCTCGATGGATTTTTCCATCCCTTATCTGATGAAAGATGAGAACTACCCGATCGGCGGGTGGGCGATCGAGCTCGCAGTGTGGCTTCGTGCGCTTGAGAACGCCGGTCACGAAACCGCTGTTCTCACCTGGAAGGGCGCGCTGGAGCACGTAGGTTCGGGACAGCAAATCAAACTCATAGAGACCTACGATCCCGCTCGTGGTATTCGGGTGGCGAAGTATTTCTATTCGTACATTCCGAAAGTGTTGGCGGCCGCCCGCAGCTATCGCCCGGATATTCTGATCCAGGGAGTATGTGGAATACACACCGCCATCATGGCGTTCGTCGCCGATCAGCTGAAGGTTCCATTCGTCTATCGCGTTGTGAGTGACATAGATGTCGATGAGCGATGCAAAGCTCTTCTGCCATCCCATGAATGGATATCCTATTCGTGGGCTCGGCATCGCACCGCCGGGTTTCTTTGTCAGAATGAGTATCAACGCGGAAAGTTGGCAGCGCTTTTTCCGGACAAGCCAATCCACGTCCTTCATAATCCGTTTGCGATAGCAGAGGACGCGGCCGCTCCTTTGCCGCGCGCAGAACGCGGATACGTTGCCTGGCTCGGTGTCTTCCGCTATCCGAAGAATCTGCCCATGCTTTTCCGGATTGCCCAGGCATTGCCGGCCGTCAAGTTTCGCGTGGCGGGGATGACGTCGCCCAATACCGATCAATCGACGATGGACGCCTTGAATGGCTTGCGTCAGCTGCCAAACGTGGAATTGGTCGGCTATGTGCGGCGGGCGGACGTTCAGAAATTTCTATCGGAAGCGACAATGCTTCTCTGTACGTCGGACTTCGAGGGCTTCTCAAATGCATTTCTGGAGGCGCTGGCGGTCGGCGCACCCATCGTGACGCGCCGGCACGTTGATCCGGATGCGATTGTCGAACGTCATGTTCTCGGCGCTTCAGTTGAAGACGAGTTGGCGCTTTCAAGATTTGTCAGTGAGATTTGGAACATGGACGCGGGTGAATACAACGCACTCAGTCGGCGATGCCAGATCTATGTCAAGGCAAATCACTCCCCGATGGTGAAGACCCACGAGTTGATGGCGGCTTTGATGCCCCTTGTGGCCCGGTCGAGGCACTCGGGTGCAACTGTTATGCACTGAGCCGCTCGCTCGTTGTCCATCGAGACCGGCGATGAGCAGCGCGGGACGCGCGTGGTGAGGCGCTTAATCGGATCCGCCCGTTGATTTTGCGCCCGGCGTCAACAAGCGAGACAAGGGTCCCCTCGGCACCACCGCCATCGACGCTCTGGTAGCGTGATCCGCCGGCGAGGCAGACACGCCGGCCGCAAGGCTCTGCGCCGCGATGCAATTGATCATGCATCATTCGGAGCTGATCCCTGGCGGTAGTCCTTATTTTCCCTCGATTGAGCCCCTCGATAAATTGCATCGAGATTTGAATGGGTTACCCTTGGTGTGACTGCGCATTTTGCGACGGTCGCGGGACCGAACAAGGATGGCAATGAGAGTAGTTTTACCCCTCATCTTCGCGCTGGCTGGGAGCGTGGCGGAAACTTCCAATGGATCGACATCGAGCATTGCCAATGCAGGTGATCAGAGAACGCTGTTGGCGGAGGGCCCATCCGCCGAGACCTACAATGCTGGTGGCACCGATGGGAATACAGCAACCAGCAGAACGGCTGTTTCGTCGATCAACTCATTCTCCGGCAAGCCGCGAACCCGCTTTCGGATCGGCGACGTTAGCTACGGCGTTCACGTCGCAGACCAGGGCTATAGTCTAACCAATCCCGACCCCCAAACCCTGCGCTTCGAGGTCCGCAAGGGCGACCATGCGTGGTACGACAGCTCGTCCGTGGATCGTTCCGAGATCAATTCCACGGTGACCTATCCCGCCGCCACGCCCATCACGCTCAGCTACCAGCTCATGGTGGAGGCGAACGGCAGCAACGGGGCGCTCGTCAACAGCGCGACCGGTTGGTTCATCGTCGGACAGTGGCACAACGACGATGACGCCTCGGGCGTCGGAACCTCGCCTCCGGTCGCGCTGAACATGCAGGGCGATCACCTGCAGGTGCTCGTGCGCTACTGCCCGCCGGGCAAGAACCCGAGCAACGGCGCAGGCTTCGTCGTCACCAAGACACTCTGGACCGACCCCAACCCGATCGCGACCGGCAAGTATCACGACGTGAAAATGCAGGCCCAATTCTCGAACGACACGACCGGCTACCTGAAAGTCTGGATCGATGCGGCACCGGTCGTGAATTACAGCGGGCCGCTGGGCTTTGGGGTCGGCACCAACTGGGAATTCGGAATCTATCGGTCGGCGGCACCCGAGACCGTTGCCGTCAATTACCGAAACTTGATGATAACGACCGGGTCGTTAACGCCTGTATCGTCGGAGCGACCGTGACCCACGGTGCGCAACGTCGCCGGCGGCACCGCTTCCCTGGTCCGATGGATGCGGCCGCGATGAAGCAAAACGATCTGCCGCTGGGCTTTTGTTCAGTGCGCGATGATCCGCCTGGCGTTCTCGATTGGCGGATTAGGCGTGCAACGTTGAGCCGCTTGGGATCAGCCATGAACTGGCAGCGCATGGCCTACGGTCAATGGCCGGGTCTGCCGCAGTCTGATGGTCTGCGCTGATGGGTTTTCTGCAACGGGAACCAAGCGTCTGCCGACATGCAAAAGAAGAGGTTCCCGTGCTCATTTATCCCTTAGCTTGAATACCTTATCATAGGCCGCCAAAAGCTTCGTCGATGCATGATGCCAGGCGAGTTCGCCATTGATTCTCTTCTGGCCGAATGCGCCCATAGCTTCGCGCCTCGCCGGATCTTCCAAAAGCTCCAGTATTCTATCGCCGAACTCGGCGGTATCCGCATTCGGCACATACAACGATGCATCTCCCGCCGAAAAGCGGCCTTCCGTGAGGTCGAATTGGACGATGGGCTTGCCCAGCGTCATGTACTCCATGATCTTGTGCATCGTCGATTTGTCGTTCATCGAACTGGGGCGATCCGGATTTACGCAGACGTCCGCCGTCGACAGAATGGTGAATAGGGTGTCGTCATCGACACGGCCGGTGAATGTGACCACGTCATCCAGTTCGAGCGCCATCGCAAGCTTCTTGAGGTCCTCCAATTCCCGTCCGCCTCCGACGATCACGAACTGGATATCATTGCGGTTCCGTGTGCTGCGGATGTGCTTGATTGAATCCAGCAACAGGTCGAGCCCCTCCTGTCGCGCGATAAGACCGACATATCCGACAAGATACTTTCGTCCCTTCTTCCAGGAGGGGTCTGGTGGAAGTGAGCGAACGCGGGACACATTCGGAGCGGAGCGCACAACGAACACGCGATCCGGGCGCATTCGGCCCCGTTCAATCGCAATAGCGCGATACGACTGGTTGGTCGCAATCGATACGTCCGACAACGCGAATGTGACGCGTTCAAGCAGAACCATGACGCGCCAAAGAAGGCCGCGACGTCCGAATTTCGCCTCGTAGAGCTCCGGATTGACGTCGTGCTGATCGAAGACAAAAGACTTCCCGAACAGAAATTTGTGAAACGCACCGATTAAGAAAATGAGATCGGGCGGATTGCAGGCATGGATCACGTCAAATCCGCGCGTTGCCAGAACTTTCACGCTCAACACGAATTCCCAGAACAGCGCCACGCTGTACTCTATTGCATAACCCAGCACCCCGCGACCTTCCGCGGGCATCCAATGGCGATAGACTGCTATTCCCTCGAGCATCTCAAATGAGGCCGTTGCGCCCGGTCCCTTGGGACAGATCACGGACACCTCGTAGCCATGCCGCGCCAATGTGGTCGCTTCCGACCACACCCGGCCGTCGAACGGGACTGGAAGATTCTCGACGATAATCAGGACCCGGCCACGAACCGAGCCAACGCCCGCATGTTCGGATTTGCGCGCAACGGTGTCGTCATGAGAGAGTGTTGACATCAATTACCCGTTTTGCGTTCAGCGCCATTTGCTTCGCCCACCCTCGGGTATCGATGACGAGGTCGAATAGCTCCGATTCGGCGGCGGACTTTGCGATCAGCAACTTGCGAAGGGCGGGCAAATTGGCGAACGCATAGCCAAGGTTCTGCCCCAGCAGTTTCGACGGCTCGACGTGCGGATCGTAGATCGACAGGCCGATGTGCAAGCGGAGGAATTTGCGAGCCAGGTCGATGTTGGGACTTTCGCGAAGATCGTCGCTGTTCTCCTTGAAGGCAAGTCCCAACATAAGTACCCGTCCGCCGGGCGGGACTGCTTTCAGGCAATTCTCAAACAGGAAATTCTTGTGCTCGTCGTTCGATCTGAGCACCGAATCCACGAGCCAGGTATGCGCGCCGACATCGCTTGCGATGTATTGGAGCGCACGAACGTCCTTGGGCAGGCAGGAGCCGCCGAATGCGCCGCCTGGCCTCAAATAGTAGGGTGAAATGTTGAGCTTAGTGTCGGAAACGAAGATCTTGTGCACGGTTGTCGCGCTGATGCCGAGCTTGTCGCAAACGCGACCGACTTCGTTGGCAAAGGCAATCTTTACTGCGTGGAACGAGTTGTCGACGAATTTGGTCATCTCCGCCGTACGATAGGTGGTGTAGAAGACGGGGACCGCGATGCTCGCGTTCAACTCGTCAAGGACCGGGCACCGTTCCCCGTCCTTTGTTCCGACCACGATCTTCGGCGGATTGAAGAAGTCTTCGATCGCTACCGACTCGCGCAAGAACTCGGGATTATAGACGACGTCGACGAGCTCCATCCTGCCGTTCAATGCGCTTTCGAAAATCGGGAGAACCAGATCCTCGATGGTGCCGGGTCGCATCGTGGAGCGAAACACCACAGTTAACGCTGCCGTGCGGGTGGGGCCGATCAGGTCCGCGATCTGATGGGAAACTTCAGCGACGAAGCTCATGTTGTGAGATCCGTCCGGGGCGCTGGGTGTTCCCACGCACACTATTGCCAACGCGCAGCCGTCGAGATGCCCGCTCGCGTCCTTCGTTGCGCTCAGCAGGCGCTTTCGGACAGCGGATTCGACAAGTTGATCGAGGCCGGGTTCCGTGATTGGAGATTTCCCCGCATTGACGATCGCGACTTTCTCATCGCTGATGTCGACGCCGATGACTTCGTGCCCTTGCCTTGCCAGGCAAGCCGCTGCCGTCATGCCTACGTAACCGAGTCCGAACACCGCTATTTTCATCTCAATCCATCACGCGCATCAGGTTGCGCCGGCAACACTGGCGGCTAGTTAGGGGTTGTCTGCAAGGTCGACGGCTTCATTCAGAGATGGTCTTCGGGCAGGCCCTCTGAGGGAGCGCTACGCGTCCGCAACGCCTTCCAAAGTGCAGCCCGATTGTATTCGTTCAGGCTTGCGGAGCCTGAACTTTTTCGGGCTACCTATTCCGGTTTTGGCCGGCGAAGGCGGACTTAAGCGGCGCTAGAAGCAAGAGATCGAATGCTCGAGACCGGTGTCCACTTCAGCCGCCTTTGGAAGCGCGTGGTAGCCGCCGCCGAGAGGCGGACAAGTTGGAGGGGCGAGCGGCGGGAGGCCACCCACGCTCGTAGCTTCACGATAGAGGCAATGTGTCCGGGCCGAAGCGGCTTGATCGCGTCGCTTTGTTTCGTCTGCGGCTACGCGCGAGAACGAAGCAGGTGACCGTAATTGTCACGAAGTTCCGATAGATATCGCCGGATGGCCACCCCGAACCGGTATCGGATCGATTCCGAGGCGGGCGAACCATGCAACTGTTCGCGATAGATGCACCGTATATCCGCCGCGCCGCCCGGCGGGACATCGACCATCACTCGAACATGTCCGTCCGTGTATTCGTACGCGCTGAGGCCTTGGTTGACTTCAACGCCCTTTAGGGAAGCGATCTGCGGTTCGCGCTTCATGACGCAAATCCGTCGCGTCGTGGGCCCGCCGTTCTCGAAGAGAAGCCGCTCGGCAAGCATCCTTACCAGGATTGTTTCGCCGTCGGATCGAATGCCGTAGCTGCGGCGAACGGCGTCCTCGAGAGGTCGCCAGCAGAGTTTCCAGCGCAAGGATGCGAGCTGCCGGAGAAATGCGGCCAGGTCGCTACCGTGGCCGCGGAGAAGGTCGTGATGTCCGGCAATGAAGCACGGCTTGCCCAGGAGTCCGTCAAACGCGAAGTTTTCGATGCCGTGGTCAATGTATCGCCGGGTAAAGATCGGGAAGCTCCCATACCGGACAATGGCGACACTCCAGAGATCGGCGAGTGTCGTTTCGTTCAGCGCATCATTGGCTGGTGCGACCTCGGTGTTGACGGCCGCGATGAAGCCATTTCGCTTGAGCGCCGAGGCGGCCTCCGGCGAGAATGCCCCTTGCGGGAAAACCATCACGTTTTCGTGGTCAAGCGCGGTGTTCTGGCGAAGGGCCTGCATCCGCGTTCTGGCGGTTTTCAGCTTTCTGTCGAGCAGCTCAGGCGAGCGGGCTGCGAACTCACCTCCTGTGTGATCGCAGCCGTGTACGCAGACGGACAATTTCCCGCTGCTTTCTCGGAAGGCGGCAACAGTGCCGCGGTTTGTTCGTCTCCAGTTCCACGGAATGAAGGCAATGGTCGTTGCGAATGTCAGCTTGTCCGCAAGCTGCAACAGGTCATCAAAATCGAGGAGACCGTACCGCGGCCACAAGGGTGGATCGTCAATGATCAGGCAAGCGCTTGTTTCAACGCTCGTCAAGCAAACGTCGCGGAACGCCCACTTCAGATACATCACGACCGGCACTGCGCCGGCGAAACCCTTCTTCACATCAAAGTAGCTTGCTGCGCGTTCGCGAACGTCCACGATCGTCAGCGACGAGTCAGCAAAAAAGCGGACACCGGAATAAGTGAACTCGGCGAACAGATGCCCCTCGCGCACTCCGACGATGCTCTGGAGGTTGCTATTGCGGACGGCGAGTGTGGTATCGGCGCCCCGCTCCAGTTGGATTTGCAGTCCCGACATCGGGCCGCACATTTCGGGAAAAGAATCGGTGACTGATACGGTCGTCGGGCACTGACCAGAGCCGCGGATTTCCGCCTCGGGATCTCCGGTGATCTGGCGCAGGACGGCCTTGCAGGGGTCGGTTACTTGAAATCCATAGACGAAAATTGAAGTGGCTGCCGCCAACCATGTCGGAAGCGCCTCAGTCTTGTTGCACTGTAACACTTCGGCGAGACAGGCCGCGGAGGTCAGGACGGAGAATTGCTGATGACCTGCTGTTGGCGCGGCTATGTTATCCCCGCGCGCTTGGTCGACTGTCAGCGCAGTCCAGGGAATTTCGAAGAGATCAAGAATTTCGGTCAGGTTGCGATCATTGGTCGATGGAGCGTTACCGCGGAGCAGGAGTGCGATCGAAGTGCCTTTGGCCATGGCGTTGGCGTTTCATCCGTGGGTTGTGCCTCATCTGTTGGTAAGGCCACCAGGCCTCCTGCAGATTGTTCGTGACCTCGCGCTTGTGCGCCTCTTTTGGGGAATCCTATCCGAAAGATGGCGATGTTTCCACTATAGGACGGCTGCGCAATGGTGGTCCCCGCCGAACTAATCTGCGGTATGCGATACCGCGGGCTTATCGAGATCAGATCAGGCCTTTCGCAGTCAGGGATTTGTGAATCCCGCGGCCGGCGTGAACCTAGATTGGCGGCACTAACATTCTGCGAGAGCGCTGCGTCGGGCACCATGCGACGCGTCGGGTTGCCGCAAACGAATTGCCGACGTGAGGCATTCGCGGGGGTGTGATGCGGAGACGACCGCGTACTGTTGTCCGTCCGGACGTGCCGACCAATATTGCAAGCAAAAAAGTGATTGATTCCAACATGGTGCCCAGCTCTTGGACGCACCAGGTCCGGCCACTGCACTGCGTGCGAAGCTCCTGGGTTCCCCACGCAAGGGCGGGGGTACCCCCGATGGGCGTGAACCATAATCCGTGTTCTACCGCGGCGCGCGTGCCCAACCGGCTATCCTAATTCGACGCACGCTAAGGCCTTCAATTAGGGAGCCAACATGGCGAGATAACCGTGCTCGTGAGGATACTGATATTTCACCATTGCTTTCCTCTGGCGTGATTGTGGCAAACATGTCGAAACAATTACATTCCAAATTCGTTCCTGGCTTAGTTGATACTCAGAACAAGACCGGTGGCGGGGAAATTGAGACCGCAAAAGCCGGTCCATCGCTCGCCGTCATCGGTTGCGGCTATTGGGGCGCAAAGCACATTCGTGTTGGCCACGATATCGGCGCAAGAGTGTCGATGGCCGCCGACATGCGGTCTGACAGACTCGAATATGTCAAATCACAGTATCCCTCTGTCGCTGTTTCGCGTGATTTCGATGCGATCCTGAATAGCTCGTCCGTCGACGGGGTGATTATCGCCACCCCCGCCGTGACGCACTTTGAGCTGGCGCGGGCAGCGCTCCAGGCCGGAAAGCACGCGCTCGTCGAGAAGCCGTTGTCCATGACGAGCGCGCATTGCCGCGAACTGATCGCGATCGCCGAAGAACGGAAGCGCGTGCTGATGGTCGGGCACACGTTCGAGTACCATCCGGCGGTGGGTGTCATGCGCCAGATGATCCGAAGCGGCTCTCTCGGCGAGCTCTACTACATCGATTCGCGGCGCCTGAATCTTGGTCTCTACCGGCCCGATGCCAATGTCCTGTGGGACTTGGCGCCGCATGACCTCTCGATCATCTTCTTCCTGCTTGAGGAGGTTGCGCACAACATCGGCGCGTGGGGTTGCGCGCACGTTCTGCCAGATGTCGAGGATGTCGTTTACGCCAAGTTGGGCTTCAAGAGCGGGCCGACCGCCCATGTGCATGTTTCATGGTTGGACCCCGTCAAGGTGCGCCAGATCACGGTCGTCGGCAGCGATGCGATGCTGGTGTTCGACGACGTGGAGCCCTCCGAGAAGGTTCGCGTTTACCAGAAGCGCTTCAGGCCGCGGATCAACGGCGATTCATACGCCGACTTCCAGTCGGCCTATCATCATGGCGATGTTCATATCCCCGCGATATCCAGCAGCGAGCCGCTGAAGCTCGAGTTGCTCGACTTCGTCAACGCAATCAAGACCGGGACGCAGCCCGTTGCGAACGGTGCGCATGGCCTGCGCGTCGTCGAAGCGCTCGAAGCTGCATCGGACTGTCTGCGGCTCAACCAGGAGCACCGTGGCAACGGAACACGTCAACCGGCGTTTCTGCGGCGGAACGCGTCGGCGGGGGCTGCCGAAATTGTCGTTAGATGAAGCCTTGCGATGGAAGGCGAGCCCGCGGGAATCCGTTAAGCGGGTGCTTGACATCGCTGTGAGCGTCTCCGCGATGCTCTTGCTGGCCCCGTTCCTTGTCGCGGTGTGGGTCGCGATCCGCCTCGACAGTCCCGGGCCGGCGTTCTTTTGCCAACGCCGGGTCGGACGATACGAGAAGCCATTCAATTGCTTCAAGTTCCGGACGCTTCGTCACAAGGCCGACGAGAACGTCCATCGCGACGCTATTCGCAGGGTTTGGGCGAAGGAGGTTCTCTCGAACGACCCTGATGCCCCATACAAGCTGACAGATGATCCTCGCGTGACGCGCGTGGGGCGGGTGCTGCGGAGAACCAGTATCGACGAGCTGCCGCAACTGCTCAACGTATTGCGAGGCGAAATGAGCATCGTCGGTCCGCGGCCCGCGATACCTTATGAACTCGAGTACTTTCGCGACTGGCATCATCAACGTCACATCGTGAAGCCTGGCATCACCGGACTTTGTCAGGTTCGCGGCCGTGGTCGCCTGGGCCCGGACGCGATGCTCGAGATGGACGTCGAATATGCAATGAACTGGACCTTGTGGACCGACCTGAAGCTGATTGCCCTAACGGTTCCCGCGGTGCTGCGGGGCCACGGTGCTCGATGAGGTTCTCGGGCAATGGACATGGAATCTGGTGAGGTTTGAAAAAATGAAAATTCCATTCGTAGATCTCAAGGCACAATATGCGACGCTAAAGGATGAGGTGGCCGAGGCGATTCGAGGCGTTCTCGAATCCACGCAGTTCATCGGCGGCGAGGCAGTTGCTTCGTTCGAAAGAGATTTTGCTGCCTATTGCCAGGTGCCCTATGCGCGCGGTGTGGCGAGCGGCACGGACGCGATTCATCTGGCGCTGCGGGCGTTGGGTGTTGGCCATGGTGACGAGGTGATTACAACCGCCCATACTTTCATCGCCACGGCCGCGGCGATCGTAGCGGCGGGAGCGCAGCCGGTATTCGTCGATATCGATCCCGATACCCACACGATCGATCCGAGGATGATCGAGCGGGCGCTGACAAGCCGCACGAAGGCGATCGTTGCGGTCCACCTCTTTGGTCAGCCGGCTGACATGGGCCCAATCAAGGACATCGCACGACGGCGCGGCCTCTTCGTGATTGAAGACGCGGCCCAGGCGCATGGAGCGGAGTATCAGGGGATCCGAACCGGGGCGCTCGGCGACGTAGCCTGCTTTTCGTTTTATCCGGGGAAGAACCTCGGTGCATATGGCGATGGAGGAGCGGTCACCACCAACAGTGCAGCGATCGCCGAGCGGATCGAACGGTTGCGCGACCACGGTCGAACCACCCATTACAACCACGCCGAGGTCGGGTTCAACAGCAGGCTCGATGCTCTCCAGGCCGCAGTTCTTCAAGTCAAGCTCCGACGCCTGGATGAGTGGAACGACCATCGGCGGCGTGCCGCGGAGTGGTACACCGCGGAGTTAGGACACTCGGGCATCAAGACGCCTTTCGTCCGAACGGGATCCACGCACGTCTACCATTTGTACGTGATCACCACGAACGAGCGGGACGCAATGCGTAAGAGGCTCGACGAGGTCGGCGTGGCGAGCGGAATCCACTATCCGTTGCCGTTGCATCTCCAGCCTGCATTCGCCTATCTCGGCTACAAGCAGGGCGATTTGCCGTGCTGCGAAGCGATGGCCGCTCGATCATTGTCACTTCCCATGTTCCCGGAGCTCACGCGCGATCAGGTGCGCGGTATCGCCGCGATTGTGCGTGCTGTTGCGGAGCGCGAAACCCACCAGGAACCGCAGCGGAAGCCCGTCGCGATGCACGCCGACGGCGGGAAGGTGTGACGATGAACCGAATTAGTGCACGGGCGGTGGTCGAGACCGAGGCGATCGGTGCGGACGTGACGATCGCTGAGTTCGCCGTGGTGCGGTCAGGTGTCACGATCGGCAACAGAGTGGTCATTCACCCGCATGTCGTGATCGAGAGTGGCGCGAGAATAGGGGACAACGTCGAGATCTTCCCGGGAGCCTATATCGGGAAGGTGCCCAAGGGGGCCGGCGCGTTGTCGCGGGCTCCGCATTTTGAGGCATGGATCGATATCGGTGCCGATTGTTCAATCGGACCGCATGCGGTCATTTTCTACGACGTCTCGCTCGGCGCGGGGACCTTGATCGGTGATGGCGCCTCGATCCGTGAACAATCGCGGATCGGCTCGAAGACGGTTGTCGGACGTTACGTTACGGTCAATTACAATACGCGTATTGGCGATCGCGTTCGTGTGCAGGATCATACCTGGCTGGCCGGCAATATGACGATCGAGGACGACGTGTTCATATCGGGCTGCGTCGGCACTTCGAACGACAACGCGATCGGCCGGAACGGCTACGATGGCTCGCCGATGCTCGGGCCCACTATCGCGCGCGGCGCGGCGATCGGCGTGGGAGCCAACCTCCTGCCGGGTGTCAGAATCGGTATTGGCGCTATCGTCGGCGCCGGCGCGGTGGTGACGAAGGACGTGCCTGACAATACGCTCGTGACGGGCGTCCCCGCGGAAGTTCGACGAAAGCTCAACGGGGCCGGCGGCACTGCCGAAGCCTCAAGGGAGTAATCGTGAGAATCCTCTGTGTCACCAATATGTATCCGAGCCCGGAGCGACCAGGGTCCGGAGCCTTCGTGTACCAGCAGGTAGAGCAGCTGCGTCGGTTGGGCCATACGGTCGACGTGATCAATATTGTCGGGTCCCAGTCGAAGCTGAACTATCTGAAGGGCACCTTTGATGTGATGCGAATGACTGGCGTGACGACATACGACATCGTCCATGCGCACTACGGATATTCGGCCTATCCTGCCATGTTTCGGTTGCGGGCGCCGCTCGTCATCACGCTGCACGGGACCGATGTACTTGGGAATATCCTTGAAAGGCTGTCGACGCGGCTTGTATCGCATTTCGCCGATGCCGTTATCGTCGTGTCAGAGGAGATGCGGAAGTGGATTCCCGGAACCGTGATTCCCTGTGGGGTCAACCTCGACGTATTCAGGCCGTACGACCGCTACGAAGCGCGAGCGCGGCTGCAATGGCCCAACGATAAATTCGTCGTTCTGTTTCCATTTGATCCGACACGCCCTGAGAAGCGATATGATCTGGCCAGAGCGTCAGTCGACCGGCTGGTGCAGGAGGGCGTCGACGCGCAGTTGATGACGGTCACCAATGTGCCGAACGAGGATATGCCCTGGTATTACAGCGCGGCAAACGCCCTGCTTCTCAGCTCGGATTATGAGGGGTCACCGACCTCCATCAAGGAAGCTCTCGCGTGCAATCTTCCGGTGGTGTCGACCAATGTCGGCGACGTCCGTGAACAGCTAAATGGCATCGCGGGGACGTGGATATGTCCGCCGGACGCCGGCACGATTGCGCGCAGCCTTCGAGAGGCCTTTGATTGGTCGCTGAACGGCGAGTTTCAGGGGCGGGCGGCAGTGGCGAGATACGACCAGGCGCTCACCGTGGAAAGAATCGTCGGAGTATATGCCGATGCCCTGTCGAACTTCAGGGCAAGTGCGGTAGGCAGGCGTTTGCTACGGAGCGGACGATAGCAATGCGCTTCGTGGAGAAAACGTCGTCGCCGGGATCATCGCTTCGGCCGGCGGAGGCGTGCGGTCATGGTTCTTACGGTGAGCTAGAGTGAAGCAGCTCCTCACGAACAGCGTAATCGAAATTGCCCGTTGGTCTGGCCTGATGCCGGCCGTCCGCAAGATCCTTGCTGGCCGGGCGGCTATCCTGATGTTCCATGAGATCCAGCAGGATGGCCGCTCGGAATTGATGACCGGGACTTCAGTCGGCCTCTTTGAATACTCGCTCAATTGGCTGCGGCAAGAAGGCTGGGAGATTGTGAGTCTGGCGACATCTCTCGAGCGATTGGCGTCGGATTCCAGGACGGGCGGCCGCTATGCGACGCTTACCTTTGACGACGGCTACCGGGACAATGTCGCGACCGCGCTTCCAATCCTCGAGCGATACAACGCTCCGTTCACGATCTACGTTCCCACAGGCGCTCCCAAGCGGACATTGCAGGCGTGGTGGCTGGGTTTGCGCGAAATGTTTCGCTCTGGCGACACGGTAACGATCGATGCAATGGACAGGCGATTTCACTGCCCCCGGCTGCGCGAAAAGATGGCGGGCTTGAACGAGGTAACTGAGTGGGTTCATCAGGATTATCACCGGATCGCAACGCTTGCTCCAACGTTCAACAAGGCAGGTTTGTCATTGTCGGCCTTGAATGAGGCATACTTTATGGATGAGCGCGAGCTTCAAGGCTTGGCGCGGCATCCTCTCGTGTCAATCGGCGGGCACACCGACTCGCATGCCGCCTTATCGTGCCTTGATAGTGAGACCGCACGAGCCGAAATGGCAGATAACCGCCGCTATCTGGAGCAGTTGCTGCAGCTTCCGGTTCAGCACTTTGCTTATCCTTACGGTGACTCCAAAGCATGCGGCCCCAGGGAAGCGGGCCTTGCAAAGGACATCGGCTTTTCAACCGCAGTGACAACCCGGCATGGGCAACTGTCTGATCTCAAATCGGATCATTTTGCGCTTCCTCGTATCGGCGTTGGGGGGCCATTCGATACGACAGCCAGATTCGAGGCGCGCATCAGCGGCATTCAATCGGCCGCTCACATGCTGTTGGGGTCCCAACGTTGAATGTAAGGCCGAACCACTCACTGCGAGGTGGACTGAATCAGGTCACTCGGGAGGGCGTTGAGATGCGCATATTGCACGTTATCGAACGTCTTGGCCCGGGAGGAAAGGAACGACAAATCGTCGAATTGCTGAAAGGGCTTGCCGCTCACAGTGACATAAGGTCATTCGTCGCTGTTATGGACAAGGACGAGGTTCGCCTCGAAATTGACCGCGAACACGCGCAAGTCATTCAGCTCAATCGCAGAGGCAGAAAGGATTTGCGCCTTTTCAAGAGCCTGTACGAACTGGTCACCGACCTGAAAATAGACATCATCCACTCGTGGGGCTCGATGTGCTCCATCTATGCAGCGCCGGTTGCGAAAGTGTGCGGTACGGCTTTCGTAAATGGGTTCGTGCGGGATGCGCCCGCGCATATGACGCTGTGGACTGAGGGGTACTTGAGAGGCAAGCTGACGATCCCGTTTTCGGACGTTGTCGTTGCCAACTCGCATGCGGGCCTGGCTGCCTACGGTATTCCCGAGCGCAAAGGTCTTTGCATCTACAACGGGTTCAGTCCTGAAAGGGTCTCGAACCTAAAGGATAAGACCGAGCTTCGCAGCAATCTGGGGATGGTGACGCCCCACATTGTCGGGATGGTCGCCAACTTTACGCCGAGAAAGGACTATGAAACGTTCGTTGAGATGGCATGCGGCATCTGCCGTCTAAGGGACGACGTCACTTTTTTGGCTATCGGTAGCGGTGGAACGCTGGAGCAGGTGCGCGACAGCATCCCGACTGAACATTCGCCGCGCATAAAGCTTCTGGGGCGCCGGAACGACATAGAGAGCATTGCCAATCTCTTCACTGTCGGCGTTCTCACCACCAATAGCCATTTGCACGGGGAGGGTATTTCCAACGCGATAACCGAGTACATGGCATTGGGTAAGCCAGTTGTGGCAACAGACGATGGCGGCACTTCTGAATTGGTTCTGGAGGGCCAGACCGGATTTCTTGTGCCGAGCCATGACGCCGGCGCCTTGACCGATCGCGTGCTCAAGCTGCTCGACAATGCTGAACTCGCCGATCGTTTTGGTGCCGCAGGACGTCGGCGCGTTGAAACGGCATTCTCGCTGGATGCGATGTGCGATGCATATCTCTGCCTTTATCGGAAAGTGGCGCGCAAGGGGTCGCGCGCGACATGGCAAGGCGCGACCACGAGCGATATGGTCGATTGATCGTTTGGTCGTTCGATCTCATTCCTGGCAACATGACGTGCGATTGGAGTTCTGCCAGATGAGTAGTGATAGTCACTTCGGTTGAGCCACCTCCAGGGCAACGTGTGATGCTCCCCACGTCGTTCGCTCGCGTCTGGCCAAGCCCCAGTCGTCGCCTTGGGCGTTCAAATCGGTTCCGGAACGGAATGCCTCGCCAGAGTTTCCAGACTCGACGGCTTGAAGGCTCGCAAGAACAACTCCAGGTTGGCCAGAGACCAAAGCACCTTTTCGTGGTTTTGACGGCGGGCGAGATGCTCGTTGACTAGCTGCCGCAAGACATCCCTGTCGCAGAAGGATCCCACGCGCGCACCGTCGCAAACCAGCAAATCGGAGATAAATTCGCGATGGGGACCGCGAAACCACTCCTCGATCGGCACGCGAAATCCGATTTTCTTGCGCGTCAGAATTCCCGGTGGAAGAATGTGCTGCATCGCCGCTCGCAATACAGACTTGCCGCCGCTCCGACCGACCAGGAAATTGTCCGGAAACCGCGCCACAAGCTTGGCGAGACTGGTGTCCATGAATGGCATCCTGCCCTCAATTGAACCTGCCATCATCATTCGGTCCGCACGTTCAAGGAGGTTGTCGGGTAACCACGACGTCTGATCGAAGAACAGCGTGCGCCGGACATTCGACCCGACGGCTATCGAGAACGGATGGGAATCCGGCGGCGTTACCGGCAGGGGGCGTCCGATAATGCGATCCCGTTCGTTAAGGGAAACTCCGCCAAACCAGAGTTGCATCCGGCTCGGCCAATCCCGCTCGCCGGCTGCAGTAGTCACGATCTTGGCGCGACGCATATCATACGGGAGTGCGCGCATTGCGGGTGATATGATGCGATCATGAATGGTCTGCGGAACCAGTCGTTGGTAAAGCTCGATCCAGAGCTCGGCTCGATGCTTGGGATAGCCGCCCAGAAGTTCGTCTGCTCCTTCTCCGGTAAGGACCATTTTCACCTTGCTCGCCGCCATATGCGACAGCATCATAACTGGAATATCGGCCGGTTCGGCCGCTGGGGCGCCACGACGCAGCACAGCGGTCGGCCAGCTTTTCAGGAAGTCGTGCGGCTCCAGCACGATCTCCTCGTGATTGGTGTCGAATTGACGAGCTATGGTGCGGGCGTGATCGAGCTCGGAGTAGCCGGCTTCACGAAAGCCAACTGAGAACGTGCGCACGCGCTCAGAGCTATGGCGGAGCATGGCGGCCACAACCGCAGACGAATCGATGCCGCCAGACAAGTAGGCTCCAAACGCAACGTCACTCCGCATGCGAATGCGCACCGCATCATCGAACGTCGCCTTGAACAACCGGACCGCCTCGCCGAAGTCCGTGATATCGGGCTCTGCCGTTGCCAACGGCGGTATGAAATACCGGGTGATGTTTGTGCGTCCTTCGCGCCACACCAGGTGGCAGCCCGGGGGAAGCTTGCGCACGGCTTGAAAGAATGTCCTGGGACCGGGGACATATCGATTGAGGAGATAATGCCCGACGGCATGCGGGTCGATCTGGGAATTCATGCCCGGGAACTTGAGCAGGGGCTCGATTTCCGAGGCGAACAAAAGTCCTGAGTGCTCGGCTATGAACAGCGGCTTCTTGCCGAACGGGTCGCGCGCCAGGACAAGCTGTTGGGTCCTCGCATCCCATAGCCCGAACGCGAACATGCCACGGAAACGCCTGATCGAGTCCAATCCCCAAGCCCGGTAGGCTTCGATCAGCACTTCCGTATCGGAGGACGTGCGAAAAGCATGTCCAAGAGAGACGAGTTCCTCGCGCAACTCAATGTAGTTATAGATCTCTCCATTGAATACGAGACCGATCGAGCCATCAGCGCTCCACATTGGCTGGGCTCCGTGCTCGAGATCGATGATCGAGAGACGCCTATGCCCCAAGCTGACTTGATGGTGCCCGCCGGCAGTGTCGCCTTGCCAGTAGCCGGCGCCGTCGGGGCCCCTGTGCTTCATGAGGTTGGTGAGGCGGACAAGAGTCTCGTAGTCTTGCCGGTACTTTCCCCGAAGTGCCCAGCCAAAAATCCCGCACATGATCCCTGCCAGCTTCTTGTGTCCGGACATTGCTGTGGCCACGGATGACCCTCAATGGGAAAGGCGGAGTAATCCTTGGAGATTGCGTCATGATGCCCTCTCGACTTGCTCGCGAGGACGGTGCGCATCACGCTCCGTCGCGACGTTTGGTGTTCAACCAGCAGGATCGCGGGAGCCCGGCCGCTGAAGTTCCATGTTTGGGCTTTCTGCGAGGGCGGCATGCCAGCGAAAATTCTGTCTTTTCCGGCGTGGCCTCAGCAAGCAGACGCGAACTGAGTTTCATCCGGCGATGAGCGGACCCTCAAGCCAAATGCGGCGCTGAACCTCGCGGGCGTCGCACCCGGAGAGCTGAAGTGTGTTTCGCATCGGATCGAAACTGCACGCGCAACCTCTAACCGGTGTCAGCGCTCATTCGGGGATCCCGGGGCGGTGGCCAATGCGGCCGGCGCCGAGGAATATCGATCGGACCGCTGATCGCGCCGCTATCGATACGGCGCGGACGGGCGAAGGATCACCGCGACGCAAAAGAACCTGCCCGCGGCGCCCGATCGAGTTGATTGCCTCTGTGGGCACGGTTCGCGGTGCGCCGTTATCGGCAGTGTTTTCGAACTCGATCGTTGCTTGCCACGCGACCTGCAGCGTTCGCGATGGCGCTCGCCGACATGGACGAGATCAGTGGAGAACTTTTTTTGGTCCCCTCTGCAATGACGCTGAATTTGACTGCAACGACAAGCACATGCCGCTGGTGCCGCCGGTTTTGCAGTTTCAAACTATCGCCATGTTAAATAATTTTTTTGCCATACTCGCTCATTAACCAACCGACCCAGCAGTTGGGGATGGGCGATTCGCACTGCATTGGAATGTGCACGCAGTTGATGCTGCGATGCATCGGAAATCCGCTCGTGGCGTAGGCGTTGCGAGTGCGTGGTATGTCGCGCGCCTTCGCGCCGCGGCCGTAAATTCCCTTGTAAGCGTCAAAGAGAAAGCATCTCTGCGACCCATGGAGGCCTGAATTGGATACGACTGGGACAATCACATCATTTTCTTCCACACCGATGACGAGGTTTTCGATCGGGGGCGACGTCTACGGAGTGCAGGATGCGAGCACGAGCTACAGCCTGACCAATCCTGATCCGCAAACTCTGCGCTTCCAAGTCCAGCAGGGTGATCATGCCTGGTACGATGACTCGTCTGTCGACCGCTCCGAAGTGTCAGGCGCGGGCAACATTCCCGGCGGCACTCCGCTCAACTTGAACTATCAGTTCATGGTGGAGGCAAATGGCCCCAACGGGTCATTTACGAATACCGCAGATGGCTGGTTCATCGTCGGACAGATGCACAATGATGATAACTCGAGCGGCGTGGGCACCTCGCCGCCGTTTGCGATCCAGCTTGTCGGCGATCATCTGCAGGTTGTCGCCAGATATGTCCAGCCGGGTCAGGACCCGAGCAACGGGGCCGGCAATGTGCAGATGCTCACGCTCTGGACTGACCCCAATCCGATCCAGACGGGCGTGTATAACAACATTCAAATACAGGCCGACGTTTCGAACACCGGTGGCGGGTATTTGAAGGTCTCGATCAACGGGACCCAGGTCGTGAATTATAGCGGCCCCTTGGGCTATGGGCAGGCCACCAACTGGGAATACGGAGTCTATCGGTCGACGGCGCCCGAGACCGTCGCGGTCGACTACCGAAACATGACGTTGTTGACAGGGGCGGCGGCGACCGCCCCGACGCAGCCGACCACACCGACCACGCCCACCACCCCGAACGTTGCGCCGACGGTGACGAAGGCCTCCGCTTCGCCGGGGACCGGAACCGAGCATGTCGGCGATGTCGTCACGTTGACGCTCGGCTTGAGCGAGGCCGTGACCGTCAAGGGTACGCCGACGCTGTCGCTCAACGATGGTGCCAGCGCCACCTATGTTGGCGGCTCCGGGACAAATACGCTCACCTTCCAGGTGAAAGTCGCGGCGACTGACACGAACACCTCGGCGCTCGCCATCACGGCCGTCAATCTCGCGAACGGCGCGAGCATCACGGATTCTGGGGGGCTTGCCGCCAATCTCTCGGGTGCGGTGAAGACATTCTCCGGTCTTCAGATCTCGAACACGCCCATCATGCCGACGCAGCCAACCACGCCGACAACGCCGACAACTCCGTCGACGCCGACGGTGACTACGCCGGTGCTCTCCGTCGCGGACAGCTCGCTATGGGTCGCCGGCAGAGGCGGTCATGTCGACCTGGGGACCAAGCTGTCCACGACCGATCCCAACGACAAAGTCAGCCTGAACATCAAGGGGCTGCCGAAGTATGAGACGATCACGACCGGCGATGGCACGACGTTCAGGGGAGGCAACATCACTCTGAGTTCTGCGCAGGTCGCCAGCGGATTGACGCTGACATCGTACTACCGGGGCAATGCTCATCCGGTCTCGACTCTTACCCTGACCGCGAGCGCCACCGACCCGGTTACCGGCGCTGTGACGTCGGCGACGCCACAGACCATCACCGTCACGGATCCTCGTCCGTCCGCAACCTCAGGGAGCACGGCAAACCAGGACCATGGGCTGCACCACCACCACCACCTTGCGTCGGGCAGCAGCACGCTGGCAGCTACCGTGCCGCAGACAACCTCTTTGGCGAATTACGACACGGCCAAAGGATCCCAGGCGAGCCATAGCTTCGCGCTGCTGAACCAGTATCTGGCGGGTAGCTCTGGTCGGGTCGACGGCGGTCTGATCGCGGCAGCCGTTTCGAACGGCACCGCCTGGGCGCAGAACGCGTTCCTGACGAAGCCCCACCACTAACGTACTGCCGCACCCGGGCACCTTGCGCCCGGGTGCGGCACCGTCAGCTTCTTGGACGGCGGGCCGCAAGAGTGGTCGGTCGGCAGCCGCGGGGGCATGGTGAAACCAATCCACAACAGAGGATTGCCGGCCGCTGCTATTTGACGGAAAATCCCCGTGCTGATTCCGATTCGATACTTCGTTGTGAGCGTAGAACGTCTGAGTTTAGCTCAGTTTCCAGGCACAACTTGCGTGTGCATAAATCACAATTCGAAAGTTTTTTCGCCATTTTTGCTCGTTAACCAACGCGCTCAGCCAATCGGGGGGGCGATTTTCAAGTATCCCGTCGCGCTGAAACCTCCTCGCGGTTCGAGGCCCTAATGCTTTGATGATTGCTTGCGCCGTTTTGGCTGCGAGCAGGCGTGTGTCGCGTATCCTCGGATAGGCGTCATTGGAATTCCATGTGCATGAAAAGGAACACCAACGCGGCCGGTAGCCGCGAGGAGTAGAGTAACGAAATGGCGATCCAGAACGGAAATGCCCACGCAACTCCAGATCTAGGGTTTCGAGCGCTGGCTCTGTTCCTGCGCCTTCATGGCGTGAACACTGAACCCGATCAGCTCCGCGATCGTTGCGGAGACAATGGGATAGGCATCCGCGGAATGCTTCGTTGCGCGCGCGAATTCGGGGTCAAAGTCCGTGCGACGACAATGGATTGGCCGCGGCTGGCGGGCATCCAGCTGCCTGGAATCGCTTCGCTGCATGACGGCGGATTCTTGCTTCTCGGAAAAATCGAGGACCAGGTAGCGCTTGTGCTGCACCCGACCTCGTCGCATCCGCGGCGGATGACGCGTGCGGAATTTGAGGCGATCTGGGATGGCGGCTTGATCTCGCCCGGCTCACAGAGCCTCACACACGGCGCACGTCAGGCGATTGCCGACATCCGCGCCCGGGCAGTTGGCCTGGGCGCCGGCCTGATGCGCCACGCCGGTGGCCTGCTGATGCTTGTCCGCGACGGCTTGACCAAGGCCCGCGACACCTTGTTGACGAAGGCGCCCGACATGCGGGCGCGTTTTGCCGCTTCCGGCGATGTTGCGAACGAGGCCGCGGATATCGGGTCCCCGGCTGCGAGCGCCGCTCCCGACGACGTCGACGAATCCGGGCTCATTGCGCTTGCGATCTTGCTGCGTTGCCATGGAATTGCTGCCGACCCCGCCCAAATCCACCACCGGGTGGGCGCGGCGCGCCTCGGCGTCACTGAAATCCTGCGCTGTGCCAAGGAATTCGGGCTCAAGGCAAGGGTGCAGAGGACCAGCTGGGACAGGCTTGCAGTCACGCCGCTGCCGGGAATTGCACTGCTGCGCGACGGCAGCTTCCTGATTCTCGGCAAGCTCATCGACGGCAAGCTTCTCGTTCAGCGCCCGCTGTCTCCGCGCCCCGAAACACTTTCCCAGGCCCAGCTCGAGGCCATCTGGGATGGTGGCATTATTCTAATGGCCCGGCGCGCCAGCCTGACCGATCTCGCGCGACGCTTCGATATCGCCTGGTTCGTCGGCGCCATGCAAAAGTATCGCCGCCTGCTCAGCGAGGTGCTGGCGGCGTCGTTCTTCCTCCAGATCTTCGCCGTTGTCTCACCGTTGTTCTTCCAGGTGGTCATCGACAAGGTGCTCGTGCATCGAAGCATGAGCACACTCGACGTTCTGGTCATCGGCCTTGTCGTGCTGACTGTGTTCGAAGCCATTCTCGAGACACTGCGTGTCTATCTGTTCGCGCATACGACAAACCGTATCGATGTCGAGCTCGGTGCCAGGCTGTTTCGCCACCTCATGGCGCTGCCGATCGCCTATTTCCAGACGCGCCGCGTCGGGGATTCGGTGGCACGCGTCCGGGAGCTGGAGAATATCCGCCAGTTCCTGACGAGTTCGGCGCTCACGCTGGTCATCGACCTTCTTTTCACGGTCGTCTTCCTTGTGGTGATGTTCTACTACTCGACGACGTTGACCTGGATCGTGCTCGCGTCCTTCCCATTCTACATCGGCATATCGGCGGGAGCCGCGCCGCTATTCCGCGCGCGCCTCGATGAGAAGTTCAATCGCGGCTCCGAGAATCAGGCCTTCCTGGTCGAAAGCGTCACCGGCGTCGAGACCTTGAAGGCCATGGCGGTCGAGCCGCAGATGCAACGCCGCTGGGAAGAGCAACTCGCCGGCTATGTCGCCGCAAGCTTCCGCGTGCTCAGCCTGAACAACACGGCGAGCCAGGCAGTTCAGATGATCAACAAGCTGGTCATCGCCGCGACCCTTTACTTCGGCGCGCGGCTGGTCATTGGTGGGGAGCTGACCGTCGGCGAACTCGTCGCGTTCAACATGCTGGCCGCGCGCGTCAGCACGCCGGTGCTTCGGCTTGCACAGGTCTGGCAGGACTTCCACCAGGCCCGCCTGTCGATCGATCGTCTCGGCGACATCCTCAACACCATTCCGGAGCCGAGCTTCACTCCGTCCCGCGCTGCGTTGCCGCCGATCCGCGGCCAGGTGAGGTTCGAACATGCGACTTTCCGCTATCGCATCGATGGCCCCGAGGTGCTGCATGACGTGTCGTTCAGCATCGAGCCGGGCCAGGTCATCGGCATCGTCGGCTCGTCGGGGTCGGGCAAGAGCACCGTCACCAAGCTGATCCAGCGTCTCTATGTTCCGGAGAGCGGACGCGTGCTGGTCGATGGCGTCGACCTCGCAATGGTCGACCTGAGCTGGCTACGGCGCCAGATCGGCGTCGTGTTGCAGGAAAACGTGCTATTCAACTGCACGATCCGGGACAACATCGCACTGACCGATCCGACCATGTCGATGGAACGTGTCATCGAAGCGGCAATGCTGGCCGGCGCGCACGACTTCATCCTGGAACTGCCCGAGGGTTACGACACCATCGTGGGCGAGCGCGGCAGCAGCCTGTCTGGCGGACAACGCCAGCGTATCGCAATCGCGCGCGCGCTGATCACCGACCCGCGCATCCTGATTTTCGACGAGGCGACCAGCGCGCTGGACTACGAAAGTGAGCGCGCGATCCAGCAGAACATGAGGCGGATTTCCGCCGGCCGGACCGTGATCGTTATCGCTCACCGGCTGTCGACTGTACGTAATGCCGACCGGATCATCACGCTCGAGCATGGCCGCATCGTCGAGGACGGCAGCCATGATGAGCTGATCCAGACCAACGGCCGTTACGCCAATCTTCATTACCTGCAGGCCGGTATCCATGACATCCGCTAGTCGCAACATCGTCCCGTTTCCGAGACGCGAACTTCGGCGCCGGGAGCACGAGCTCGCATTTCTGCCGGCGGCGCTCGAAATCGCCGAGTCGCCGCCGTCACCGATCGGGCGTGCGATCGGAGCGAGCATCATCGCAATGTTCTGCATCGCACTGCTGTGGGCGACGCTCGGCAGTGTTGATATCGTCGCCACGGCGACCGGCAAGATCGTGCCCGGCGGCCGCACCAAGCTGATCCAGCCGTTCGAGACGGGTGTGGTCCGCGCCATCAAGGTCCGCGACGGCCAGAGCGTGAAGGCCGGCGACGTTCTGATCGAGCTCGACCCGACGATGACAGAGGCCGACCAGGAGCGTCAGAAGAGCGATCTGCTAGCGGCAGAACTCGACGCAGCGCGATTGCGGGCGGCACTTACAGCCGATCCGCTCGCTGCCTTCCGTGCTCCGCAGAACGCAAGCGCCGCAGAGATCGAGATGCATCGCCAGTTCCTGATTAGCGAGCGCGCCGAGCAAAATGCCAAGCTTTCCGAAATCGAGCGGCAGCAGGGGCAGAAGGAGGCGGAACGAGAGACGACATCGGCGAGTGTTGCCAAGCTGGAAGCTACCATTCCCGTGCTGCAGGAGAGGGTCGATATCCGCAAGGGCCTCGTCGAAAAGGCACTGGCTTCCAAGGTCGTCTATCTAACCGAGTATCAGGAGCTGGTCGCCATGCAGCAGGATCTTGTGCTGCAGAAGAGCCGACTGCGCGAAGCCGATGCGGCAATCGCGTTACTGAAGGAAACAAAGGAGAAGGCTGGCGCAGAGTATCGCCGCGCGACCTATGACGCACTTGCGAAGGCCGAGCAGAAGGCTGCGAGCGCGGCGCAAGAGGTGATCAAGGCGGACCGGCGCACGAAGCTCCAGCGTCTGACCGCGCCAGTCGATGGGGTCGTGCAGCAGCTTGCCGTTCATACGGTTGGCGGCGTGGTGACCCCGGCTCAGGCGCTCGCAGTGGTGGTTCCGAGCGAGAGCCAACTCGAGATCGAGGCCATGCTCTCCAACCGCGATATCGGATTCGTCCATCCGGGGCAGGCGGCGGAGATCAAGATCGATACCTTCAACTTCACGCGCTACGGACTGCTTCACGGCGACGTGCTCAGCGTATCGACGGATGCCATTACGCGCGACCGGACGCAGGGGTCGAATGACCACCCGTCGGGCGCCACGTCGAGCAGCAGCGAGCCGAAGGGTCAGGAGCTGGAGTATGCTGCGCGCGTTTCACTCGACCGGACACACATGCAAGTGGAGGACAAGCTCGTCAAGCTCGGTCCGGGCATGGCGGTGACGGTCGAGATCAAGACCGGTACGCGCAGGATCATCAGCTACCTGCTCTCGCCGCTGGCGAGGTACAAGCAGGAAGCGTTGCGGGAACGGTAAGCAGCCGTCTTGCTTGGGCGAGGCCTTGTGCCCGGACCAAGCCGGGCGCCACGCAGGCCCAATGCGGATGTTGGAAAGGCCCGGATCGCCAGTGATGCGATCCGGGTCGGCACATCGCCGCCCAGATGTGGCAAGGCCCTGAGGCAACAGCTTTGCGGTCGTCGTTGAGCGGCCCAGCGACCAGGCATTCTCGTCTGCGGGCAATCGAGGCGGGGCCTCATCCCGTAGATCACTGGATTTGTTCGGACACCCCCGACACATGGACGCGGCGTGAGGTATCCGCCGCCAATAATCTCTGCGCCACGCCGGGGCCACCTCGCTCCACCGGGACGTCCGTCGGCATCGTCCGCCGTACACCGATCACGCTGCCGCTCTGAGGGCGCAATACGGCGCTTACCTCCAGGCAGCCTCTCAACGCATTTTGGTTACTTCGGATGGTGCGCTGTTCAGCTAGCGAATTCAATGCCACTGTTGGGCATTTCAGTTCAATGCAGGCGCTGATCGTGGTGGGATAGATCGGCCAGCATGCGGAAGGGTTAATCACCTTGTGCGGCTTCGTTGGCATATTCGAATTCACTGAATCGTTTGAATCGGCGCGCAGCCGGGCGCTGGAGATGGCAAAGACGGTTAGGCACCGTGGCCCGGACTGGAGTGGCATTTATTCCAGCGAACGCGCGATGCTCGCGCACGAACGGCTTTCCATTGTCGACGTAGAGCACGGCGCCCAGCCGCTTCTCGACCTCGCCGCGGGGCGGGCGCTGGCTGTGAACGGAGAGATCTACAATCATGTCGCTCTGCGCGACGCACTGAAGCGGCCGCACGCCTGGAAAACGAAATCAGACTGCGAGATTATCCTTTATCTCTACGACGAGTACGGACCAGCTCTGTGCAAGATGTTGAGTGGCATTTTTGCGTTTGCCCTCTTCGACGAACGTACCGGTTATTTCTTCGTCGCCCGGGACCACATCGGCATAGTGCCGCTTTATATTGGATGGAGCGGCGACGGCGTAACTTATGTCGCCAGCGAAATGAAAGCTCTTGATCCGGTGTGCGAGACGATCCAGGAGTTTCCGGCGGGACATTACTATGACGGCAAGGCTCGCGAATTCGTCAAATGGTATGATCCTGAGTGGGCGCATGCATTTCCAACCAAGAAGGTATCGCTGCACGAGCTCCGGACTTCACTCGAGACCGCAGTCATACAGCAAATGATGTGCGACGTACCTTACGGGGTACTTATTTCTGGTGGGCTCGACTCCTCGCTCATCGCAGCGCTCGCAGCACGACACCGCTTCAAGCGGATCGAGTCCGGGGAGACCGAGGAGGCCTGGTGGCCAAGGCTACACTCGTTCTCCGTGGGTTTGGAAAATTCACCCGACATGAAGTATGCGCGAAAGGTGGCGGCTCACATCGGCACGGTCCATCATGAAGTTGTTTTCACGGTGCAGGACGGACTGGACGCGTTGCCCGATGTCATCCGGCACCTGGAAACCTTCGATGTCACCACCATTCGTGCTGGTACGCCGATGTATCTTATGGCGCGCAAGATCAAGGCAATGGGCATCAAGATGGTGCTGTCTGGAGAAGGGGCTGACGAGGTATTCGGCGGCTATCTCTACTTCCACATGGCCCCATCGGCAGAAGAATTCCACGAGGAGACTGTTCGAAAGCTCTTTGCGCTGAGCAGGTACGATTGCTGCCGCGCGAACAAGGCAACCGCTGCCTGGGGGGTGGAAGCCCGTGTACCGTTCCTGGACAAGGAATTCCTGGATTACGCGATGTCGATAAACCCGGCCGAAAAAATGTGCCCCGGCGCGAAGATCGAAAAGGGCATATTGCGGGAAGCTTTTACCGACCTGTTGCCGCAGGAGATCTTGTGGCGTCAGAAGGAGCAGTTTTCGGACGGTGTGGGGTACAGCTGGATTGAGTGCTTGCGGAATCATGCCGAGGGTAAAGTCTCGGATCAGATGTTCGCAGCGGCGGGTAAGCGCTTTCCGAAGCAAACGCCGACCTCGAAAGAAGGCTACTTCTATAGAACCATCTTTGACAGCATTTTCAAGAATCCGACGGCCTGCCTAACTGTCCCCGTCGGTCCCTCGATCGCGTGTTCGACGCCGACCGCGTTTCTCTGGTCCCAGCAATTTGCGAGTATGGATGATCCATCCGGAAGGGCAGTGAAGGGCGTACACATCGAGGCCATTGATAACATGTGAGCAGTCGGCAACTGCGGCCGCGAAGGCGCCGCCCGGGCCATCAGGCTGCTGCGGACCATGCGGACCAGGTTGAGGGGATCGCGGCCTCCACGACAGCGTCGGTCCGAACTCGGCGGCCAGTGCGCCTGCACGAGCCTCTATGGCTGGATCTGGACGCCTGAACCGGGAGCAGACTGCGATCTTCCCATGTGCCTGGCAGTTCGGAAGGCGGCCGCGGCCAATATCTCAATTTGCGTTTGCTGCCCCGAAGAGCCGCAGCTTCTTTTTTGGAAGGTTCATAGCGATCGTTCGCAGCGTCCGTTTCGCGTCACGGAGCTTGGCCTCGATGTGGCGTTCTGGACCGTCTCTGCAAATTGTGATCCACTTCATGGCATACTCGCTGTTTGCAAGATGGGCCTTGTGCCCAGCGCCACCAGCCAGGAAGTCGTAGCCGCTTTCCCCGCGTGAGATGCTATCCTCAATAGCCAGCACATGGCTCACGAGCCCGGGCTTAATGCGGCCATCGCTCTCGTAAAGAAAGCCGCTTTGGTAGTTCAGGACACGGCCGTCATGCACGAAATTGTACACGACCCCGACCGTCTGATCGCCAACCAGCGTCCGTGAGATGCGGACCGCTCCTGTGGGAACTCCGCGCGCGATCAACTCCTCGTGGAACGGACGGAAGCCCGGATTGGCGAAAGCCCCTTTGCGTCCCCATCGCGACCGATGAAAGTCGCTCAGCAAATCGAACGCAGCCAGGGCCTCCGTCGTCGTTTCCATGATCCGGAATTCAAGGGGGCCTCGTTCGGCATACAGCCTCATGGCACGGCTCACGGCCTGGCGCGTACTGCGGCCCAGTGTGGCGCGGTAGTCCTTCTTTTGCTGACGGGCCTTGGCGAAATCAACCCATAAGGCCGTATCAGCCTGTTTCACCTCGCTAACGAGCCCAGCCTTGCCCGCAGCGCGGCAGGCGGCCAATTCGAGGTCCGCATCAATTCCGGAGAGCACCAACTGATCCGCGCGGCGCAAGCGGGACGTCAAAGCGTCGAGACCTGCCGGAATAATGGTGTCCGGTTGCTCTGCAAGGATACTATTGCACTCGATGAACAACCGGTCGAAACGGGTATCTCCGGATTCATTGAGCAGCCAACGTGCCCGCGCATGCGGCCCAAGTCTCCAGGCTCTGCGCCGGCAGATGATCGCCAACCCGACGATCTTGCCTGACGACCGAGCTACGAGGACGTGCGGTTGGGTGCCATCCGGAATATGCCGTAGCCAAGTGCCGATCCAGAGCCAGGACAAGAAGAACGAGTGAGTGGCCCGAGCTTCGAGCTCCTTCCACGCGGTTTCAAGCCAGGCAATGCTCTCCAGAGCCTCCAGGCTGACATCGGTGACGGCATCAGGCATGCTCATTCTTGTTCAACGCCAGAGGACCGCAAGCGCGCTTTGATGAGAGAACAAGGATCCTGCTGCAATGATCGCGCATAATCCCATGATCGGGCGGGCCTGCTCACACACGAATCCTTCTGGCGGCCACGCCATTGGGCGTCTGTGACCGTCGCCTCGGCCGGGCGGATGGCGGTACTATATCTGGAATTCGACCTATGTGCGGACCCTTTCTGGTTACCTACTCCTGCGACTTGTGCCTTCGGCGCGACTGTGCCGAGGGAGGCTGTGACCGGCCAGCTTTCGGCTGGCGCCGGCGCTCCGGCCGGGCGTCTGACGGCTTTGACTGTGCCCTCTCACCGTGACCTGCCATCGCGCCGCGCCAGTTTGGCCGTGCCGCGTTTGAGCTACGGAGTGCGAACTTTCGGCTTGAACAGCAGTCTTGTCTGCCCGTTACGTGCTGCCAGCGGCGGCGCGGCCGGCGCGATACGCTCTGGCAGGTATCGCACTTCGATCGCGCTATTTCCGCAATTGTGAGGTGGAACGACTACGATGGTCGGGATAGAGCCTGGACCGATGCCAGGAACGCTCCGAGTTGCTCGACCAAATCTGCGGCGATCGACTTGTCGACCATCAGAATTGTGGTGCCCGGTGTTTTGTCGGATGACCAGGCGCCCTGAGCGGAGATCGCAGCATGATCGGAGCGGACCTTCACAAGCACGCGAACTCTCTCTACGTTGAGACGCTCGCCGACGAGATTAGTCCCTTCCACAGAGCCGCCAGCAGTTTGCCTGCCGACTGCGACGGGCGAGACCTCTAGTATCGCCTGGGCCAACCAGATCGCATGCTTGTAGGGAATCGTCCAAATTGCCGAGCCATGATCGGCGTCAACATCGACTCGAAATGCCAGTCCGTCATCGGAAGTCTCAATCCCGCGAAAACCCGTGATGGTTTGTCGGTCAAGCGTGCCGTCTCGATTGGTCAACGCGGGCCTCAATTTTGCTTTCGCGATAGTGAGCGTTGCTATTCCGAATTCAACCTGTTTTCGAGTGAGCTGATCGCTCCGTAATTGGGCGGGACCGTCGCTCCCTAGGCTGGAGCGGCGATCCCTTATCGCACGATAAGTTTGGCGGGGGTGTGGGTGTCCGCCAATCCGCACGACTGAGGACACGGTAAATCGGCAAATGCCTGCGGCAAATTGCCATTCTGAACTAGTCCTAACTAAGAGGTTCAACAGCACGTCGCCTCTGGGGGCAAAGGTATTAGCGCGCTGCAAAAATTGCGAAATCCTGGTGACGAAATTCAAGGGAGAGACGTAAAGTCATTGGTCGAGGTTGACCGCTACAACCTCCGAAGCCCCATAGCCCCAGCTCCCCCTGAGCTAGGGCTCCCCCGCGCCACGGACGTCGCTGCTTGGTCCACCGTGGGCGCTTTTGACCTTGGCGACGCCCGCGAGGATCCAGTCGTCGCCTGGCCGCGACAATGAAGAGGCCGCCAAGTGAGGCGACCTTACATTCCCGCGCAAAATGCAGCTTTCAACCACTCCAGCACGGCGGCTGAAATGGGGACAGCGCCCCGGTCGGTGCTGTCCAAGTTAGGTCACTCGCAGGAGCGGATTAGGCCATTGGCGCACCATCATTGGAACAACAATACCCCGTGTAACTCCGACGGGGTGAGTTCAGGCCCTAAGCCTTGCACCCCGGTAACGGCCCCGGTCTATCGCCCAGATCGGGGCTGTTTCTTTTCGGCGGAGCAGCGGCTGGTAGCCCGCCCATCGCGGCATGTGCACGCTATGGGGGTCGAATTCTCTCCATCGCGGGGCAAAGGGGCGGCATCTGCAGAAAGAGAGAGCAGGGGCGTGGGGCTGGTCGGCTGCGGCTCCAATTGGCTCACAGCGCAAAGCTGCGTCGCCGGCTTCGAATTGGTCGCGGCGCCTCGATCGTTAGTAGAAGCGCAATCTTTCTCCCGCAGCATCGTTCAAATTTACATTGGTTAATTGATGGGCTCGGAAATGATTGCTTTTCCCGACAGGCGAAAGTCTGTGCGTAATCCATCGCTGGACAACGGCTTGATCAGGTTTGGTGACTTGGCGCTGTGCTGTATCGTTGGTGACATCACGGAGAACGGTGCGGCGCTGAAGGCGGATGATCCGCCATCACCTCTTCCAGACCACTTCACGCTGATCGTTCCACCTAACAAGACTTACTCGTGCAACGTCGTTTGGCGAAGAGGTGCATGGGTTGGCGTCGTGTTCGTTACTGAATGAAACGAGCCAACCACGACTTCAGATATCCTGAGCAATTTGCGGAGAGCTGACAGCGCCGCTCGTCTCAGCAAAGGCAGTCATGCCAAGCCAGAGGTAGGCGCGACCAACGTCGGTTATGAAGCCTCGGCGTAGACTACCGGGCGAAACCAAATGAAGAAGGCCGCCAAACAAGGCGGCCCTACTCTGCAATTCTAGGATTGGTTTCCGTCATTCAATTGGGCATTAGTCCCGGCGAGGACAGCCTCCCGCTCAAATGTGCACTCGTCTCTGCGTATCGGGCAAGCTTTAGCAGCGCTTCCTTGGCTGCACACGGGGCAAGGGCTGCGGCCTCGTTCCGCAACTCTCTAGCTCGCTCTGCGAGCCGTGCCTCGAGAGTATCCCTCTGAACCACGCGTTGGCGTAATTGTCCCATGCGCTTTCCCTCGACCGGTCCCCATCCGGAACTTACGATTCCAAGCTTTAACAGCGCGTAAAAGCTCCCCTGGAGGAAGGCGTTCTGTGACGCCAAGACGGCGCCAAGAGGGCACCAAATGGGATAAATTGCGAATTGCCTGGCAAAGCACAGATTTTGCTGAAGGCCGAGGGGGCGAGCGCTACGCGTCTCCGAACCTTTGACACCGGCTTAGGCAGTGATGTCGGTGCTGGCGCTTTTTCATGCGAGAAGACCGGCCTGGCTCTGCTCTTGCGATGTTCGAGCCATCGCGACCTTGGCGTGCTGTAAGCCGTCCCAGTGTTCGGCCAGCATGTCCTTGTTCTGATGCAGCATAAGGCGGTCGAGATTCTCTCCCCGACGGGCTCCGGTGCTCGAGCGTGCTCGACGACCCGGCGAGCCATTCCGGGGGGCGGTCGTTGTCGTTTTCATGCCGACTTGAGCGTCACTTGCGCCTGCCTTGGTCTCAGATACCCGGGCGATGGAGTTCGTTACAGATGGTGTGTCGAACTCGCAACGTCTCAATAGTTTCGCTGGGTATCGGACGTGTTTGGGCTTCACGTCGTTGCTAATTCATCGTCTAATAATGACGGACCTTCGGCGGCGATTTTATTTCCAAGACGTTCATTTGAGATCGGGTCCAGGAGGTCGCTGTCCAGCGCCAGCGGCCTCTTCGTTTTGCTTCATTGAATTGCAAAGGACCGTCCAATGCCGATACAGGTGTGGGCCGTTGCCGCTTCGATCGGCTGGACAGCCGTTGTGGGCACGATGCTGCTGTATATGATTTTCGGCCCCGGCTAGTTCGACGACGCTGCGATGCGTCGCGTTACGCAACTACCGAGACATGGCGGTGTGTGGATCCCGCTCTTGAGCTTGCTTCAGCGCTCGCACCGGCCACCGCGGGAAATGCTCGGGCCTTTCGGTTATCTGCGGAATTTTAGCCTAACAGCAGGCATGAGCCGCGGTTCTCATTGTCGCCACGCCAGCTCATTTTTTTTGCCATACTCCCTAATTAACCAATCAAGTCTCGCAGTCGGGGGGCAATCCCACTGCAACGATATGTGTTGGCGGTCACCGCGATACATCGGAAATCTGCTCGCGGCACAAGGCGTTGCGAGCATGTGGTATGTCGCGCGCCTTCGCGATGCGCGGCAGTGGAATTCCCTTGTAAACGTCAAAAGAGAAAAATCTCTGCGACCCACGGAGGTCTGAATTGGATACGACCGGGACAATTACATCATTTTCTTCCACACCGATGACGAGGTTTTCGATCGGTGGCGACGTCTACGGAGTGCAGGATGCGAGCACGAGCTACAGCCTGACCAATCCTGACTCGCAAACTCTGCGCTTCCAAGTCCAGCAGGGTGATCATGCCTGGTACGACAGCTCATCTGTCGACCGCTCCGAGGTCTCAGCCGCGGCCAACATTCCCGGCGGCACTCCGCTCAACTTGAATTATCAGTTCATGGTGGAGGCAAATGGCCCAAATGGGTCATTTGCAAATTCGGCAGATGGCTGGTTCATCGTCGGACAGATGCACAATGATGATAACGCGAGCGGAGTGGGCACCTCGCCGCCGTTTGCGATCCAGCTTGTTGGCGATCATCTGCAGGTTGTCGCCAGATATGTCCAGCCGGGCCAGGATCCGAGCAACGGGGCTGGCAATGTGCAGATGCTCACGCTCTGGACTGACCCCAATCCGATCCAGACGGGCGTGTATAACAACATTCAAATACAGGCCGACGTTTCGAACACCGGTGGCGGGTATTTGAAGGTCTCGATCAACGGGACCCAGGTCGTGAACTACAGCGGCCCCTTGGGTTATGGGCAGGGCACCAATTGGGAGTACGGGGTCTATCGGTCGACGGCGCCCGAGACCGTCGCGGTCGATTACCGAAACATGACGTTGTTGACGGGGGCGTCGGCGACCGTCACGTCGCCGTCAACTCCGACACAGCCAACCACACCGACCACGACCCCAACTACGGTCACCAGCCCGACCACCATTGTCGCGCCGGCTGTAGCACAGGACACCACTTCGCCGGCGGCCGCGATAGCCGCCCCGGCGGCAACCGTTACAGCGGCCGACCCCGGCGCTCTAGGCGCCATGGGAGCCATGGGAGCCATGGGAATGGCGCCGACGTCGGCGTCCGGTTGGTCGACGCCAGCGGCCGCCCCAACCACTGCAAGCCTGGCAGGCCTGGATTTTTCGCGTTTCGGATTTGACACCAGTACGCTGGCAACCGCCGCGCCGCAGACGACCAGTTGGTGGGGAGATCAAGGCACGGCCGCCGCGTCTCAGGCAAGCAACAGCTATGCGCTGCTGAACCAGTATCTGGCGGGTAGCTCGGGTGGGGCCAATGGCGGCATGATCGCTGTAGCGATGAGTGGCCCTGCCTGGACACAGAACTCGTTCCTGACCAAGCCTCAGAGCTAAAGGACTGCCGGGCCGCTCGCGGTTTATCTGCGCGAGGCCGGTTCTCCTACGCGGCACCTCAGGCAAACCGGTCGCTCTTGGCCTAACGGGTTCGCATGTGAGACCCGCTCTCGCGGTATTCGAGCCGCCCGTGATCTTTTTGCGTACCACAGGCCGGCCCGATGTCCGGCCTGTGTCACTTGGCCCTGGTGAAGCATTGGTCGTCGATCTTCTCGATGTCGATCCGCCCGTCCCGACGGGCTCGAATGTTCGAGAGTGGGGTGGTCGCGCCGGCACGAGCGGTCCCTGAAGCGTTCTTCAGTTTTTCGCGAGGCGAAACAGCAAGGGCCTGGGGCGATACTGAAGCACAACGTTTGCCGGCGAGTGAAGCGCGTTTTCCAGCCGTCCAGCCTCGTTGTTCGGCGTCCTTCGGTGCGGATCTTCGATTATCAAAATGAGTACCGCATATTAGGTCAGCAAAACTTCCCGAAAGCAGTCAAACCTCGCTGCTGACCTGGAGCATCCCTGGAGAGGACTGTGGATCGGCTGGCTATCATCGCACTCGCGATCGTAATCGCGGGGCTTCTGAGCGGCGGCGTCTATTCGGTGTCGAGTTCAGGCCTCAGCACTGCAATAGTCATCAATCGCTTCACCGGCGCAGCGTGGTCGTGCAGCGTCGTTTGCGAACTCATCGAAACACGCCGCAATTCAAAATGAGGCATTTTGGCCTCGACGCGCGCATGATCTGCTGCGCCAGGCACGCCGGACTGATTTCGCCTATGCGGGGAGCTTACACATCATCGTAGGTTGAGGCGCGGATCAGGGCTGGGGCCAGCGTCTCGACAGGTCTGGCCTAAATCACGAGGCAGGTTATGGCTCAACCTGAGAGCGGCATAGCCGCGCCTACGGCGGTCGCTGGCTCGTTTTATCACCGGACAGACTTCCCTCCGGAAACGTTGGTTGTGGCCATTGGCTGCCTCCGCAAGGCATACGATAAGCCGTTCCTCGACAAGACCGACGACAACGTTTCCTCAAACCACGCCGAACTGTCCTCGGCTTCCAGGGGGACCCCGGAAGAGGGACGCTCGGGAGGACCAAGCGGCGGCGCCCGCCGAGGCCGCTGCTCGCCCCGGGCGGCCTGGAGGCGACACGGCCGGCCTGCCAGGCCGCTGTACCGCGCCTGGAGGAGGTTGGGGCAGTCCGACCATCCGGCCGAGCCGCTGGCTCGGATCATGGCTGGCGGCGGATCGGCGCTTCTTGCAGGGCTGCATACAGCGAGCCATTGCCGTCGAGGGCGGGTCCCAGAGGCTCCTGCCATCTAGCTGCCGCGATAGCCATTCGGGTTCTGCATCTGCCAGCGCCAATGATCTGTACACATCTGTGTCAGCGATCGCCTTGAGGTCCAGCCCAGCAGATTTTTAGCGAGCGTCGGGTCCGCGTAACAGGTGGCGACATCGCCGCTCCTACGTTGGTCAATCACATACGGAACTGGCCGGCCACTCACGGTCTCGAACGTCTTGATCACCTCCAGGACGCTGCTGCCGCTTCCTGTTCCGAGATTGACGGTCAGAATGCCGGGGTGTCTCAGCTCGCTCAAGGCGCTCAGATGTCCGGATGCAAGATCGACGACATGAATGAAGTCGCGGATGCCGGTGCCATCCGGAGTATCGTAGTCATCTCCCCAAACCTGCAACTTCTCACGTCGCCCGATGGCGACTTGCGCCACAAGCGGCAACAAATTGTTGGGCACGCCGAGAGGGTCTTCTCCGATAAGCCCGCTTTCGTGTGCGCCAACGGGATTGAAGTAGCGCAGGATGGCGATCCGCCAATCGCTGTCGGACCGATAGAGATCCCTTAGGATCTCTTCGACAAAATACTTTGTGCGACCATAGGGATTTATTGGTCCTACGGGATGTTTCTCGTCCAGCGGCAGGTATGCGGGCGTGCCGTAAACCGTCGCGGACGAACTAAAGACCAGTGTTTTCACATCGGCACGCGACATCGCCGACACGAGCCGCATCGTCCCGACGACGTTGTTTTGGTAATACGTCATGGGTTGAGTGCCGGACTCACCGACCGCCTTGAGCCCGGCGAGGTGAATGACCGCGGTCACGTCGTGGGTGCGCAGGATCTCGTAAATCGCGTCCTCATCGCAGATATCGATCTGCCGGAATACGAGCGATCGCCCGCAAATGGCCTGTACCCGTTCGAGCGATGCGCGATTGCTGTTGCAGAGATTGTCGACCGCAACGACATCCAGCCCGGAGTCGAGTAGGGCGACGGCGATATGGGACCCGATATAGCCGGCACCTCCGGTCAACAGGATCATTCTGATTCCATTTCCATTCCGCGTCTGCCCGCGAAATCTGAGATCGCGACTACGACTCCAGCCCGCGGTGACAGACCGAAATCAAGACGACACGCGCACGATCACCGGGGATTTGTAGTTGTATTTGTAGTTGTCCTGGCAACGCCCGCGTCAAGCGTTTGCGCTGACACCAAAGCGGCCGGCACCAACGGTGCCGATCGCCACATCGATGAGTGCCGCATCCATCGATGTGGCACGGGCTTCAGCTCGAGATATCCGGCCGAAAGCTTCCCGGTGGGTGGCCGAACCAATTCCGGCTATTTCCGCAGCCGGATCGCCCCGTCGGCCTTCGAACCAATATCCTTGCGGGCGTGGCCGTTCGTAAGAGGCACTTCGAAGAAGTTTACCGCATGGTCAATTGAACCGAGCGGCGCGGGCCGGCCTGTCCTCGCGATTTTGGGAAGTTCTCGCTTCGGTGGGAGGAGGCGCTCGGTTGCGTCAGCGGCCGGGTACGCCGTCCCGCTTGATGGCCGAGCTGCAGGTCGATGGTTCAGCCCCCAGATCGCCGCCTGTGTTCTGTTCTGAACACGAATCTTGCGGAGGATCGCCTTGATGTGAACCTTCACCGTAGCTTCCGCGATGTCGATCTTGCGTGCGATGCATTTATTGGAATCGCCTTCGATCAAACACTGGAGAATAGAGATTTCTCGCGGCGAAAGCTGCTGTGCGAGCCTACCATCCGCGTTCGCCGGGGCATGACTATAATCGAGGCGTGGAGGGACACCGTCCGCGTCACGCTTTTCGGCATCAAGAGCGGACGTCAGGAAGTCGGTCGGAAATACCGTTCCGCCCATCATGACGAGCTCGATAGACTTGATGAACGCATCGCAGTTCATCACGTCGATGAAATAGCCGGTGACGCCGGCGCGGATCGCAGCAGTCAACTCGCTCAGTCGATAGTGATCTGCAACGACAGCAATGCGTCCATCCGCGTGGCGGCGCTTGAAGCACTCGATCTGCTCGATTGTAGCGCCGAAATCATCGCCACTGTGAACGACCAGGAACAGTGCCGGACAAACTGAAACGTTTCCGACATTGGCCTTGCCAGGCAAATCGTCCGCATCGGAAATTGAAGGAAAGACTTGAAAATTTTCGGAGTTTAGAATTCTGGCGAGACCTTCTTTCCGAAGACTATTTTCACCACCAAGCACAATAGAAAAAGAATATTGTCGTCTCATGGAACTCTCCTGGACGCTACAAAATATGAAACAGGCTCATCGGTTTAATCCGACTCGTTTCTTGGATGGCTTGCCAAGCCAAAACGCTGCGACGCATTGAAATTGCTTCTTCAGATTTCGGTCGCTGGGACTGAAATTTGGGGCGAAAAAAGCCCTGAGCATGCGTCAAAAGATTTACTAATATTAGACGCTAATCCCCAATATCCCTATATACCGTTGGTTATAGACATTCCTTGGGATGTCGCCCGTAATATCACACCCGTGTTTTGACGGAGATCCGTTCGAACGGTGCTCGCTGAGGGCTGCGTTGGCACTCTAATGCTATTTAAGGTTGCAAAACTGCCGGAATTCGGCCTAGCCGCGATGAGAAATCTTACTTGAATGCCTCAAATTGAAGTAGCTTGGGAGCGATATTGGGGTGCCGATTTGAACTGGAGGGACTGAGGATTGGCCGAAAATGCATTTCAGTCGTGTGGTCATTGCTAGCAGATATCCCGTTGTTTTACTGGGTCTGAACTGTCTGCTGGAAGCAGAACGTGATTTCAGGGTTGCTGCTCGATGCAGCGATAGCGCGAGTTGTTTAAAGGCAATTCGCGCTCTCGTGCCCGATATCGCCATTTTGGACATATCGATGCCTGACATTTTTGGGCAGGCATTGCTCGATATCGCAAATTCCCGGGCTCCTGCTGTTCGGCTCGTGTTCCTCGCAACCTCCGTTGAGGATCGCGACCTCACCATGTTGGCAGAAGTGGGCGCCTTTGGCGTTATCCTGAATGACGAGGAGCCCGAAACTCTTCTCCAGACGTTGCGGCAAGTCGCGGACGGCCACAGGATGCTGCCTGCGCCTTCGAGCGAGGTCGCTATCTCTTCTGGGCAGTCCGCGATTTTGGAGAAGCATCTTGCCGTGCTGACGGATCGGGAGCGTCAGATCATGCGTCTGGTATCGGAGGGATTGTCAAACAAGGAGATTGGCCGTCGTTTGAAGGTAACTGACGGCACCATCAAGGTTCATCTCCACCACATCTTTCGCAAGCTCGAGATCGGCAACAGGACAGCTCTTGCTACGCTCGCGGTCTCATACGCTGGGCAAAGCGGCTTGCCTTCCGATTAGCACGCAAGCTTTTTGACTTAGGGCTCCGTCAGCGCGAAAATTAGGCAGGAAGCCAAAGCGTACGAACGTCAGGGGCCTAGGTCTTTTGATGTAGCCCATCCATACTTCTAAATATCCATCAGGGCTCCTTGTTTTCGCACCTACGTGATTGTTCAATCGAAGAAATCCGCGTGAACGGGAGCTGCCGCTCCAGAAAGAATGCTCCGGTGCGCATGAGCGCTCCTGCGATCGGAATCGACGTATGACGCTTGACTGGCCTGAGCTCGACCTTACCCGACTTTCCGGCGTGGGCGTGGGCGGGGTCGATGGCCGTGGCGCGTTGGCTTCGAGCCGAATTCTTCATGTTGCCTTGGCCCGCTCGGGGCCTCGATTGTTGCAGCCCGCCGAATTCGACGTCAGTCAGACTCTTGTCGAGCCAGCAGCGTCCTTTTCGAGCTTTCTTGATAAGGCGGCTGAGCCGAGGGCCGGGATCATCGTGCCGGTTCTCGAGGGTGATGGCTTGGAGGTTCTCGCATGCATGCTCGATGTGAGGCAGGATATCGTGCGCGGGATAGGCGCCTTCCTCAGCGAGGCGGAGCGTAGGCGCGCTGAAGGGTTGAAGTCGGAGCGGGACCGCCGCCGCTTTATCGTTTCCCGTGGACAGCTGCGCCAGATCCTTGCTTCCAGGTTAGGAGTCTCGCCGTCCGATGTCGAACTGGAATACGGACAGCTGGGTAAACCCCAGCTCTCACTCCGCATGCCTTCTCGCAATTTGCACTTCAGCGTCTCTCGATCCGGAGATGTGGCAGTCGTCGCCCTCTCGACCGGGCAAGAGGTCGGAGTGGACATCGAGGCAGTTCTCACCGTGCCCGAAGCGGACGAGATCGCCGCGCTGTGCTTTTCGGCCTCCGACTACGAGTCTTATGCCGCCCTCGGTCCGGACGACCGGCTGGAAGGCTTCTTCCGGCGTTGGACCCGGCTGGAGGCCATTTCCAAGGGCCTGGGATGCGGCTTGGGATACCCAAGCTCTTGGGATGAAAAGGATTGGGTTGTCCGAAGTTTCGTACCTAAAACGGGGTATCTCGGGAGCGTGGTTGTTCGGAAATGAATGGTCGTCCGGACTGGAGCTTCCGCGATGTAATCATTCACTAGCGGGGAGCCCAGCCCACTTGTTGGAAAGGCACGCAAGTTCATTCCAAGCCGCGCTTGTTCGAGATACCTCGCGGTCGCAGTTGAGAATACGGGAATAGCCTATGCAAGCGCAGGTGACGCAGTTTTCGGAACTGCTCGCAGACCTCGCGGTCAAGGACATCAAGGTCTGGGTCGAGGGCGATCGGCTCCGGTGCAGCGCACCGGCTGGCGCGATGACGGCGGAGCTTCGCGATCAATTGCAGGGGCGAAAGGGTGAGATCATCGCCTTTCTGAACATGGCGACCGCCGCGGCCACACAGCAGCCTGCAATCATTCCCCTGCAGTCGCGCGGAACGCGCACGCCCATTTACGCTGTACCGGGGCATGTCGGAGCACCGTTCTCATTCTCGGACCTGTCGAAGCACCTGGGTGGCGATCAACCGTTCTATGCACTTCAACCGCCTGGCTTCGACGGACAGAGCGAGCCGATGGACCGCGTCGAAGATATCGCCGAGTACTTCGCTGGCCAGATCGTTCAGTATCAGCCGGTCGGTCCGTACATCATCGCTGGATACTGCTCCGGCGGTCCCACAGCCTTCGAACTGGCCAAAATCCTCAAAAAACGCGGGGCGGCGGTTCCGTGCGTCGCCCTCTTTGGTCCTCTTCACCCCGCCACCCATCAGGAATTGCTGCGTTTGCTGTACTTCTCTGCCTGGGGGACGATCCGATCGGTCCGGAGATCGATGGCGAAGTTGCCGACATTTGGCGCTCGTCTCCGATATTTCGGCAGTCGCCTTCGCGAGCGCGCCTTCCTGCCCCTCGTTCGCAAGGAGCCTGTCACGACAGATCCGGTGCTAGCCAGCAGAGCTCTGCTCAAATCCACGGCGATGGCGGCATTTCGGCGGTACACTCCGACTCCGTACTCAGGCCGTGTGTGCATATTCCTTCCGAACAAGGCCTGGCTGCGATCGGGCGCAGCACCTCATCGATGGCGGCTCGTGGCGCCCGATGCCGAATTTTATTTCGGCCCCGAGGACTGCGACGAAGTCTCCATGCTGGAAGAGCCTGACGCACCTGCCGTCGCAGAACTTTATCGCCGTGCAACTCAGAAGCTCAGAGATTGACGTGATCCGATTTTTAAACTTGCCGGATGGGAGCGCATTTCATGAATGAGGTCCTGCCTATCGTGGCGGAGAGCGTGGGGCTTCCTCCGCTGCAAGATGCCGATCATCGGGCGCTCGTCGTCGATTACAACGCCACGTCGGCGCATTACCCATCGGACAGGACAATCATCGATCTCTTTCATGATCAAGTGACGCTCAGTCCTGATGCTGAAGCGATCCGCTTTGGCGATGCCATGCTGACATACCGGCAGCTCGACGAACGCTCCAACCAGATGGCCGCGCATCTGGGCTCACAGGGCGTGGGGCCGGGTCGGATCATCGTTGTCTTCATGGAGCACTCCATCGAAGTCGTCGTCGCGATCCTGGGTGTCCTCAAAGCCGGCGCAGCCTATGTGCCAATTGATGCGGCGACGCCGAAAGGACGCATTGCTACAATCCTGAAAGACATTTCCAACGGGACCGGTGGGCAAACGCCGGTGGCGATCACTCAGGCGCGTCTGCAATCCGCCATCTCGCCGGAGCTTGCCGACATTTTCGTGCTCGATGCCGATTTCGGCTCGATTTTGGATCAGCCAGCCTCGGCCCGTCCGTCCGCCGCCAAGTCGAACGGCGTCGCCTACATCATCTTCACTTCAGGCTCGACCGGCACTCCCAAGGGCGTCGAGATCGAGCATCGCAGCCTCGTGAACTACATCTGGTGGGCCGCGCGGGTGTACAGTTCCGGCCAGCCGCTCGCATGGCCACTCTTCTCATCTCTTGCGTTCGACCTGACCGTCACGACGCTCTTCGCGCCACTCATCACGGGCGGCCGGATCGTGGTCTATCTTGGTGATCCGGGGGTGAAGAACATGGTCGTGCTCAAGGTGGTCGACGACAATGCCGTCGATATCATGAAGCTGACACCGGCGCATCTCGCGATGATCCGCGACCGCAATCTTGAGGCCACGAGATTGCGCAAGTTCATTGTAGGCGGGGAGGACTTCAAGACCGAGTTGGCTCGCGACATCACGAAAGCCATCCCTCATCCTGTCGAGATCTACAATGAGTACGGACCAACCGAAGCCACTGTGGGCTGCATGATTCATCGGTTTGAGGTAGAGCAGGATCGCTCTGCATCGGTGCCGATTGGCGTTCCGGCTGCCAATGCGGGAATTTACGTCCTCAGCAAGGAATATCAGCCGACCGGCCCCAACGTCATCGGCGAGATGTTCATCGCAGGCGATGGTCTCGCGAGAGGTTATTTTAACCGCCCCGACCTGACCGAGGAGCGTTTCCGCACGGCTACAGATCCTCGAGATGGCTTTTCGAGGCTGCGGCTGTACAAGACCGGCGATCTTGCCCGCTGGAGCTCGGAAGGGCGCCTGGAATTTCTCGGCCGCGCGGATCATCAGGTGAAGGTTGGTGGCACGCGTATCGAGCTGGGTGAGATCGAAGCGCGGCTTCTCAAGCAGCCCCACGTTCAGGAATGCGCGGTCGTTGCCATTCCCACTGCAGTGGGAAATGCTGAGGAAGGCGCAATCACGCGACTTGTAGCCTACTATGTCTCCTCGAAACCTCTGACCGTGGCGGAGCTACGCGCCCACCTCGCCGAAGAACTCCTGGAGTCCATGATTCCGGCGCACTATGTCTGCCTCGAACGGATGCCGCTCACGTCCAACGGCAAGATCGACCGCTCCTCGCTTCCCGAGCCGACGGCGGATAGCATTCAGCCGGCGCACGAGTTCGTCGCCCCGTCAACAGAGACCGAGAAGACCTTGGCTGCCCTGTGGTGCAATCTCCTCAAGGTCAAGTCGATCGGACGGTACGACAATTTCTTCGACCTGGGCGGGGAGTCGCTCCTGGTCGTGAGAGCGGTGGCGCGCATGCGAAAGATCTTCGGCGTCGACGTGCAGCTCCGCAACCTGTTCGAGCGCCCGACCGTGGCCGAACTGGCGGAAGTGATCGACGGGATGCGCTGGGTGGCCGATTCCAGAGCTGCTTCACTCTCGGGCGGACCGCGAGAGGAAATCGAACTCTAGTCGATCGGAAGGGCCGCAAGTGATTGCAAGGGCGCCGATACGGTCCGGACCTCGAGCGTTGGGCTCATAGCGGAGCGGACGAAGATGATGGACAAAGCTTGGGTAACGGCACAAGAACCGGAGCTGCCTTGGGCGGCGGCGGAATATGAGCTTTTACGGGACCAGGTCCGCCGCTTTGTCGAGGAGGAAATCAAGCCCTGTGCAGATCGCTGGGAAGAGGAGGGCGGCGTTCCGCGTCCGGTCCTGCGTCGGATGGGCGAACTTGGCTTCTTCGGCATCCGCTATCCGGCCGAGTACGGTGGTGCCGAGATGGACGCGGTCGCATCGACGGTCTTCGCGGAGGAACTCGGGCGCTCCACCTATGCCGGCGCCGCGGACGCAATGCTGGTCCATGCCGAGATGGCTTCCGGTTATGTCTTTCACGACGGGACCAAATCCCAACGGGCGCGCTGGATGCCGGGCATTGTGAGCGGCGAGGTGATCACCGCGATCGCCATCACGGAGCCGGATGCGGGCTCGGACGTGAAGGCCATCCGCACGCGCGCGCGCCGAGACGGCGACTCCTACGTGCTCGATGGTACGAAACTATACATCACTAACGGCGTCTGCGCGGATCTCTACTGTGTTGCGGCCAAGACCGATTCCGCGGCAGGGAGCAACGGGATCACGATGTTCCTCGTCGAGAAGGGCACGCCAGGCTTCAGCGTGGCTCGCGAGCTGGACAAGCTCGGCTGGCGCTCCTCCGATACGGCCGAGCTCGTCTTCGACGGCTGCCGCATTCCTGCCGATAACGTGCTCGGCGCGGAGGGGCAAGGCTTCTACTCCATCATGCGCAACTTGCAGAACGAGCGCCTTGTCCTCGCCGCCATGGCTATCGGGATGGCCGAGGCGGCGATCGATATGACCCTCACTTACGTGAAAACGCGCCGCGCATTCGGAGGCGTCCTTTGGGACATGCAGGCGATCCGCCAGCGTCTTGCGATGCTCTCTGCGAAGGTGGAGGCAAGCCGCGCGCTTCTCTATGCCACCGCCTGGCGCGTGGCGGCGGACGACGACTGCATGCGCGAGATCTCGATGTTGAAGGCCATCTGCGGCGAACTCGTCAACGAGGTGGTGTATGCATGCGTGCAGTTCCACGGCGCCATGGGCGTCATGCGGGAGAGCCCGATTGAGCGCATATCGCGAGACGCCCGCATCCTTTCCATTGCTGGCGGCGCGACGGAGGTGATGCTGGATGTGGTCGCGTCAATGTCGTGAGCCTGATGCGGATGAGTGACATATCTGGACGTTCTTGATGCTGAAGCGATAAATCCTCGGCAACATTCGCACTGACCGTAATTGGGCTTCAGACCCGACAGGCGTCTGGCCGATCACCCGGCCTGGCATCCGAGGCGGCGTCTGCGGCATGGCGGTACTAAGTGTCGCCGAGCCACTGGCCGATTTCTCTGGATCCGACGACGCGTTTTGGTTGGTGCGGGTTGATCGTTCCGGCCGAAAGGCTCTTGACACGCCGGTCCTGCGCCAGCGTCCTGGTGAACTGCTTTGCCTCCTGCTCGGATTTGAAGGTCGTAGTCCTTCGCGCATGCCTTTCGGGTGGAGCGTCGCGTTCATCAACGAAGGAGACGTACCAGACGTGATTTTGCGTCATGTGGCGACCTCCGAGATTGGGTCCAGGTGCGAAAACAGGGCTCTGCCAACCTAAGCGAGTCGGTGGCCGGGTTCACGGATAAGGGAGGAAAATACGGCTTCCGTTCAAAGTGTCCCTAGGGTCTTTCTAAGTAATTCTTCTGAGCAACAGGTTTTCAGGCCGCCCGACGTAAAATGATGTGAGGTATGTCTGAATTCGCCCTCCACGCTGATGGCCTTCTTTTCGTACTGCCGCGCGGATGGTCCGAGCGCTGCCTCGGTTCTGGCTGAAGGGCCCGGACTGTTGGTCTGCTAAGGCAATGAATTTCAGCATTCCTTCGTCGCCTGTTGGTCGGAAAAGCAGAAGCGGCGTCCCTCCCGGATTTGCGCGTCCAGCTCCGTCATTCTCCAAACCACAAGGTCGATGGCCGTCCAAGACGAGCCGCGAGGCGCCGGCACGCAAGGTCGATCGCGATATTGCGAGGTGTCTTGCCGGCGATGCACTTGGCGAAAACGCGATGCACGATGCCGGCCTCGGTGTCGATCATCTCTAACTCGCTCGGTTTTGCCGACGGCGGTGGGAATGCTCGATCGCCGGCGTCGCGCCCGTCGCGGATCACGCGTTCAAGCCGCGCGACGCCGGCAGGACCGGGAGCCGCAACCGCCGATACTCACGATTGACAGGCAATTATTACATGTATAAAAATATGCAAATTCATATAATATGAGATGCCCGAATGGACGCGCATCCGCTCAAGCTCAGAGTGCAGTCGATCGTTGCGGAGACGCCTGTCATTCGCAGCGTCGTGTTCGGTGTGGAGGGCGGTGCCGTGCCGGAGTGGCAAGCGGGCGCGCACATTCGCGTGTTGCTGCCGGGCGGAGGAGATCGGCCGTACTCCCTGATGGCATTGCCGGACCTGCCTGAAGGCGCTGTTGCGCTGGGGGTGCTGCGCGAGGAGACGTCGACCGGCGGCTCGCAGTTCATGCATGCCCTTCAGGTCGGCGACGTCGTCAGCGCGACCGCGCCGGTCAACAATTTCGGTCTTCATAAGGGCCCCGCGCCGGCGTTGCTGCTTGCCGGCGGCATCGGGGTTACGCCGATCCTATCCATGGCGGCGGTGCTGAAGGCGCAGGGAACCTGGTTTCGCCTGCACTATGCCGGACGAATGCCGGGGCTGCTGGCGTTCCTGCCGCAGTTGCAGGCGATCTGTTCGGACGGCCTGGCGGTTCATTACGACAGCGATGCGTCCCGCCTCGATATCGCGGCAGCGCTTGGCGATGCGCCCGCAGATGCCCACGTCTATGTCTGCGGGCCTGCCGGCATGATTGAGGCGGTGAAGGCAACGGCGCTCGCCAGGGGTATCCCGGCAGACCGCATCCATTTCGAGCTGTTCAAGGCGGAGCCGGCCAGCTCCCCGAACCAGCCGTTCGAGGTCGAGCTCAAGTCGACCGGGCAGGTCATTACGGTCGCGACCGATCAGAGCATCATCCAGGCGCTGGAAGCGGCAGGGCTCGACGTGCTCTATGATTGCCGGCGGGGCGATTGCGGCATCTGCCAGTGCGGCGTGATCGCGGGCGTGCCCGATCATCGTGACGTCATTCTCAGCGACGACGAGAAGGCGTCCAACAAGATCATGCAGATCTGCGTGTCGCGTGCGAAGTCGGACCGGCTGGTGTTGGATCTCTGAGAGGAGGCAAGAGGCGCCATGGCGAAATACGGAAAGGATCCCCGCGCGATCGGCGGGCTTGTACGCGACGCCGAGGTGCATCGCGACGTCTATGTCGATCCCGAGGTCTTCGATCTCGAGATGGAGCATCTGTTCCCCAACAGCTGGATCTATGTCGGGCATGCCAGCCAGTTGTCGAAGGCCGGCGATTTCATCACCGCCAATATCGGCCGGCAGCCGGTGGTGGCCAGCCGCCATACCGACGGCTCGATCCACCTGTTCTACAATCGCTGTCCGCACAAGGGCGTCAAGATCGCCTCCGAGCCGTGCGGCAATACCGGAAAGTTCTTCCGCTGTCCCTACCATGCCTGGTCGTTCAAGACCGACGGCTCGCTGCTCGCGATCCCGCTGAAGAAGGGCTACGAGGGCACCGGGTTTACCGACACCCAGGCGAACGACGGGCTGTCGCGGATCAAGAATGTCGTCGTCTACCGGGACTTCATTTTCGCGCGCCTGAGCGAAAACGGCGTCGGCTTCGAAGACTATTTCGGTGAAAGCCTCTCGACCATCGACAACATGGTCGATCGCTCGCCGGAGGGGAAGCTGGCCATCGAGGCCACGCCGATCCGCTACATGCACACCTGCAATTGGAAGATGCTGGTCGAGAACCAGACCGACACCTGCCATCCCATGGTGGCGCATGAGAGCTCGGCCGGCACCGCCATCAAGGTCTGGCAACGCGAACAGGGCGATTCCAAGGAGACGCCGATGGCGGTGCAGCTCTATGGGCCGTTCATGAGTCCGTACGAGTTCTACGAGCAGAGCGGCATCCGGATCTGGCCCAACGGCCACGGCCATACCGGCGTCGCCAATTCCATCCATTCGAACTATTCGGACGTCGAGGGCTATCTCGGCCAGATGGTCGCAGCCTATGGCGAGAAGCGGGCCCACGAGATTCTGGGAGAGGTCCGGCACAACACCGTCTATTTCCCGAACATCATGGTCAAGGGCGCGGTGCAGATCCTGCGCAATTTCATCCCGATCGCGGTGGACAGGACGCTGGTGGAGAGCTGGGTCTACCGCTTGGTCGGCGCGCCCGAAAAGCTCTACGAGCGTGCGCTGATGTACAATCGCTTCATCAACGCGCCGACCTCGATCGTCGGGCACGATGATCTCGAAATGTATGAACGGGCCCAGGAAGGGCTGAAAACAAACGGCAATCAATGGGTCAATCTGCGCCGGCTCTACGAGAGAGGCGAGGAGCCTGACGTCACCGCGGTGATCAACGGCACGTCGGAGCGCCAGATGCGGAACCAGTTTCATGCCTGGGCCAAATACATGACCATGGACATGGACCAGCCCGTCGAGGCCGCGGAATGATCAGCGAAAAGACCATCACCGATTTCATCTATCGGGAAGCCGACCTGCTCGACACCATGCAGTGGCAGGCCTGGCTCGACCTGTTCCATCCGGAAGGGCGCTACTGGATGCCGCTGGAATGGCAGCAGCAGGATCCGGTGCTCCAGCCGTCGCTGATGTACGAAGACCTGTTGCTGATGAAAGTGCGCATCGAGCGACTGGCCGGCGAACGCACCTTCAGCCAGAAGCCAAAGAGCCGCTGCCATCACCTGCTTCAGGCGCCGCAGATCCTCGTGTGCGACCCGGCGGCCGGCGTGTTCAAGGCACGGACGTCCTTTCTCTACACCGAGACGCGCGGCGACGCGCTGGAACGCTTTTCGGGATGGGCTTCGCACGATCTCGTCCAAGTCGGCGATGAACTCAAGATCAGGCTCAAGCGCATCGATCTCGTGAATTTCGACGCGCCGTTCGGCAATATCCAGCTTTTCATGTGAGTGCGCCTTGACCACAGCGACCACCGTCTATGTCCGCTTCCGCGAGATCGCCCTCCAGCGGGAGGAAGCCGGCTTTCTCAACGTGCTGCCCGAGACGGCCGAGATCTACGGCATCGCCGCCGGCGAGATCTCGTATCGCGCCATGTTTGAGCGGGTGGAGCGCTGGCGCGCGGCGTTCGCTGGCCACGGCTATGGCAGAGGCCATCGGGTCGGGCTGCTGCTCCAGAACAGGCCGGTCTTCGTCGAGCTGTGGTTCGCGTTGAACGCGCTCGGTGTTTCCGTGGTGCCGATCAACCCCGATCTGCGGGTCAGCGAGCTCGAATACATCATCGCGCATTCCGAGATGAATGCCGCATTCGTCCTCGACAAACGACGCGACGAGGTCGAGACGGCGGCACGGCAGGCCGGCCGGCCGATTCCGGTTGCGACCGACGGCGGCGAGATCCCAGCTCCGTTCGGCGGCGCGCGGCCGGCGAACGCCGGCGACGGTTTGAGCGAATGCGCGCTGCTCTATACCTCGGGGACGACAGGCCAGCCCAAGGGCTGCGTGCTGACCAACACCTATTTCCTGTATTCAGGAGACTGGTATCGCGATGTCGGCGGGTTGATCGATCTCAGAGGTGATGGCGAGCGCATGATCACGCCGCTGCCGCTATTTCACATGAACGCGATGGCGGTGTCGCTGATGGCGATGCTGTCGGTCGGCGGCAGCCTGACGATGCTCGACCGCTTCCATCCGCGCAGCTGGTGGAAATCGGTGCGCGACAGCCGCGCGACCTGCCTGCATTATCTCGGCGTCATGCCCTCGATGCTGATGGGCGCGCCGCCGACGCATGAAGACCGCGTACACACCGTGCGGTTCGGCTTCGGCGCCGGCGTCGACAGGCTGCTGCACGCGCCGTTCGAGGAGCGCTTCGGCTTTCCGCTGCTCGAAGCCTGGGCGATGACCGAGACCGGAAGCGGCGGCGTCATCGCCGCCCATGTCGAGCCGCGCAAGGTCGGCACGAGCTGTTTCGGTCGTCCGGCGCCCGAGGTCGAGGTTCGGATCGTCGACGACGGCGGCAACGATGCGCCGGTGGGAATGCCGGGCGAGCTATTGGTGCGGCGGGCGGGGGATGATCCCCGCTACGGCTTCTTCAGCGAGTACCTGAAGAACCCGGAAGCCACCGCCGAGGCCTGGAAGGACGGATGGCTCCATACCGGGGATATCGTGTCGCGCGATAATGATGGCGACCTTCATTTCGTCGATCGCAAGAAGAATGTGATCCGCCGCTCCGGCGAGAACATTGCCGCGGTCGAGGTCGAGTCCGTGCTCAACCGCCACCCCGCGATCCGGCAGGCCGCGGTCGCGGCGACACCCGATCAGGTGCGCGGCGACGAGGTCGCGGCGGTCATCATCGCCGAGAAGCCGGGGGCAGACCGCGCGCTGGCCGAGGATATCGTGCGCTGGAGCCTGGAGCAGATGGCCTATTACAAGGCGCCGGGCTGGATCTGCTTCGTCGAAAAACTCCCGTTGACCGCGACCGAGAAGATCCAGCGCGGCGGATTGAAGGATTTCGTCGCGAAGCTGATGCGCGATGGCGCGTTCTTCGATTGTCGCGACCTCAAGCGGCGGCAGGAGTGACACGTGCCGTTCGCAGGGAGCCGATCATGAGCCAGACCCGCACCACACTCATCACCGGAGGCAATTCGGGAATCGGCGAGGCGCTGGCGAAAAAGCTGGTCGGCGAGGGACAGCGGGTCGTCTCGGTCGGGCTTGAGAAGCCGGACTGGACGCACGATCTGCTCACCGCCTATCGCGCGGACCTGACGAGCATGGCCGAGACAAGGACCATTGCACAGGAGATCTGCCGGGATCACGCGGTCGATTGCCTCGTGCACAATGCCGGCATCATCCTGCCGAACCTGCTGGCCGATGCGAAGCCGGAAGACATCCTGACGCTGGCGCAGTTGCACCTGGGCGCACCGATGCTGCTGACGCAGGCGGCGATGGAAGGGATGCGTTCACGAAAGTTTGGGCGGATCGTGTTCGTGAGCTCGCGCGCCGCCATGGGCGCGGCCACGCGTTCGGCCTATTCCGCCACCAAGGCCGGCGTGCACGGCATGGCGCGGACATGGGCGCTGGAGCTGGCGTCGAGCGGGATCACGGTGAACGTGGTCGCACCGGGACCGATCCTGACCGACAATTTCTGGGGCGTCATCCCGAAGGACTCCGAGCAGCAGGAGCGGATGGCGCGCAACGTTCCGGTCGGGCGGCTCGGCTCACGCGAGGACGTGGCGCACGCGATCAGCTTCTTCCTCGACGAGCGCTCGGACTTCGTGACCGGACAGGTGCTCTACGTCTGCGGCGGCACCAGCCTTGCCGGCCTCAGTCCATGACCGCGTGCGGATCAGATCTGATTCTGGCGGATGTTCTCGACCATCTTGGCCAGCACGCGGGCGCACACCTCGATCTCGTCGGGATCGATACCGACGGTCAGCCGGTCGTAGTTGTTCTCCATGATGGGCCAGATCTTGCGCAGCAGGGCCTCACCGTCCGCCGTCAATCCGACGACGCGGCGACGCTGGTCCTCCTCGGCGATCTCGCGCTTGACGAGGCCCGATGACACCATCGACTCGACCATCCGGCTCGCGGTCGACTGCTCGGTGACGGCCAGAACGGCGATCTCGTTGACGGTCAGGGTCTTGTAGATGAACAGGACCGACAACGTCCGGAACACGACGTTGTTGATGTTGTGCTCGCTGAGATCGCGGTTCTGATCGAGGTTCCAGCGATTGGCGAGCCGGTTGAAGAGATAGGGAATATAGCTTTGCAGCTGGTCCCGCGTCCGCGGTGGACCGGATTTCCATCTGCTCCTGGAGTCTTTGGCCATTATGTCCTGCGACCCTGCTTCTTGCTTTCGCTGCCAAGTTTCGAGGAGAGGGACCGCAACACCGACAGTGCAGTCTCCAGCTCCTGGGCGGGAATATTTTCAAGCCGTTCGCTGAGATGCCTCTTGTGCACCTCAGCCGCCTTCCTGAACAGCGTTTCGCCCTTTGGCGTCAGGCGCACGATGAACGACCGGCGGTCCTCGCTCGACATTTCCTTGCTGATGAGGTCGTCGGCCAGCAGTCGCTGCACCAGGCCCGAGACGTTGCCGCCGGACACTTTCAGGTTCTGCGACAACTGCCCGAGCGCCATTCCGTCCCTGTAACGATCGAGCTGCGCCAGCACGTCGAACTTTGCCAGCGACAAGGCGAATTCCGAGCTCAGCATGGAATTCAGGGACGCAAACAGCTCGCCATGCAGGGACAGCAGTTGCAACCACAGCCGGGTTTCAATCTGCCCAAACACGGGAGCTGTGCCCTCCTTGAGTGCTGCCGGCATCATGCAAAACTCTTGATGGTCTGGATCACGCCGTCGAGCTCCTTGCCCTCGCTGTCCTTCAGCGCGGCTTCCCGCAGTCGGCGCGCCCAGTCGGCGGCATCGTCGCGCGGTGCGACCAGCTTGATCGCGGCCAGCGTCTTGTCGAATTTCGACAGGCCGCGGCTGTGGGTGTCGGAATAGCCTTTGACGAGGCGCCGGCATTGCAGGACCTCGACGCCCAACTGATAGTTCGCTCGCACCGCCTCTGTCGCGGCGTTGAGCCATTGGTCCCGATGAGCGGTTTCGATGGTGTGACGCAGCGAGCGGCGGCGCATGCCGCGAAGGCCGCCGACGACATAGAGCGCGAGGAACGAGGGCAGCGAGTAGGTCCGCACCCGGCGCCCCTTGTTGACGCGCCGATCGAGCCAGCCGAGCAGGCGCGGCCTGGCGCCAAGCCAGCGGCCAAGGCCCACTGGCAGCATGCCCATGACCTCTTCCATGCGGGGATGCATGAACTCGGTGGTCTGTAGCACCTGATCCTGCGACAATTCGAGCTCGTCCTCGATCCGCGCGCGGCGGCTGGATCTGGTCTTGAGGTCGGCAACGCGGATGACGTCATCATAGGCCATGGCGTTGGCGAGATATTTTGCGGCGGCCTGGGTGAAGGCAAAACCTCGCCCGGCGCCACCGGCGCTGCGATCGGCGGCGTGGAGCTCGCCGAGGATGTCGAGATATTCGCCGCCATAGGCGACATCCTGGAAATCGACGACCTTCTTCAGCCCGGCGCGGCCCATCGCCTGCACGGCCTCCGGCAACTCCTGCGTCAGCCGCGCGGCGAGGCCGGCAAGACGGGGATCCAGAGCTGCCGGGGAGGGAGCGGTGTCAGCCGCCTCCGATTGCGCC
>NZ_JACMYP010000005.1 GCF_020889705.1 Bradyrhizobium altum
CGCTGCTCTCACGAGAGACCGTCACCCCTCACCCGGCGCTGCGCGCGACCTCTCCCAAGGGAGAGGTGGGCTTCCGCTGCCGCGCCCAACTCGGCCAACCTCGCGCGGATCGGACGGCTCGGCGCCATCCCCCGCTACCCGATTGTCGCAGCTCAGCTTTCGGAACTGAACGCGTGGTCTGCCGTTAACAAACGGCGGCTTGGCCGCGTCAATTTCGCTTTATTTGAACAGCGAAGTGTTCACCGGTGAACGGCACTTTCCGATAGGGTCATCACCCATCCGCGCTGCCGTTTCATGAGGACCCCACCATGAGCTTCCGCCGCGATTACCTGTCCAAGCCGATCTTCTCCTGGGCGCGTGGTGTGCTGCCGACCATGTCGGATACCGAGCGCGAGGCGCTGGAAGCCGGCGACGTCTGGTGGGACGCCGATCTCTTCACCGGCAATCCCGACTGGTCGAAATTGCTGGCGTTCGCGCCGGCCAAACTGACCGACGAGGAGAACGCCTTCCTGCACGGCCCGGTCGACGAGCTCTGTGCGATGCTCGACGAGTGGAAGATCAATTGGGAATGGCGCGATCTGCCGCCGGAGGTCTGGGCCTTCATCAAGGCGACGAAGTTCTTCGGCATGATCATCCCGAAGGAATTCGGCGGCCTCGGCTTCTCGCCTTATGCGCATTCCGAAGTGGTGCGCAAGATTTCCTCGCGCTCGCTGACCGCGGCCGTCACCGTGATGGTGCCGAACTCGCTCGGGCCGGGCGAACTCCTGATGCGCTTCGGCACCAAGGAGCAGCAGGACAGATGGCTGCCGCGCTTGGCCGCGGGCCAGGACATTCCCTGCTTCGGGCTGACCAGCCCGGAGGCCGGCTCGGACGCCGCCTCGATGATCGACACCGGCATCATCTGCAAGGGCAATTTCGAAGGCCGCGAGGTGCTTGGGCTGAAGCTGAATTGGCACAAGCGCTACATCACGCTGGGGCCAGTGGCGACGCTGCTCGGCCTCGCCTTCAAGGCCTATGATCCCGATCACCTGGTCGGTAGCGAGGACGAACTCGGCATCACGGTCGCGCTGATCCCTACCCATCTGCCCGGCGTCTCGATCGGCCAGCGCCATCTGCCGGCGATGCAGGTGTTCCAGAACGGCCCGAACTGGGGCCGCGATGTCTTCATCCCGCTCGACTACATCATCGGCGGCCAGGAGCGCTTGGGCCAGGGCTGGAAGATGCTGATGACGGCGCTCGCGGCCGGCCGCGGCATCTCGCTGCCGTCGCTGTCGGCCGCCGGCGCCGCCTACGCCGCGCGCACCACCGGCGCCTATGCCCGCATCCGCGAGCAGTTCGGTATCTCGATCTCGAAGTTCGAGGGCATCGAGGAGCCGCTCGCGCGCATCGCCGGCATCGCCTATCTGCTCGACGCCGCGCGGCGGCTGACCTGCGCCGCGCTGAACGAGGGGCATCACCCCGCGGTCATTTCAGGAATCATGAAGCTGCACGCCACCGAGCGGATGCGGATCGCGATCGACGATGCCATGGACATCCATGGCGGCAAGGCCGTGATCGACGGACCGCAGAATTATCTCGGCGGGCTCTACCGCTCGGTGCCGGTCGGCATCACGGTCGAGGGCGCCAATATCCTGACCCGCAATCTGATCGTGTTCGGGCAGGGCGCGATCCGCGCGCATCCGTATCTGCTGCAGGAGATGAATGCGCTCAGCGAGACCGATCGCGACAAGGGCCTGACTGCGTTCGACACCGCGTTCTGGAAGCATGTCGGTCACAGCTTCGCGACCATGTTCCGCGCCTGGGGCCGCAGCTGGACCTTTGGCCTGTTCGCACCGGCGCCGGATGCCGGCGACGCAACGGAGTTCTATCGCCAGCTCTCGCGCTATTCGTCGGCGTTCGCGCTGTGCGCCGACATGGCGCTGCTCACCCTCGGCGGCGCGCTGAAGCGCAAGGAAATGCTCTCGGCGCGGTTCGGCGACATCCTGTCCGAGCTTTACTTGCTTTCTGCCGCGCTGAAACGCTGGCAGGACGAGGGGCGGCAGAAGGCGGATCTTCCCGCGCTCCAATGGTGCATGGCATCCGGCTTCAAGACCATCGAGAACCGCTTTGCGGAGATCCTCGCCAATCTGCCGAACCGCCCGGTGGCATGGATGCTGAAATTCCTGATCCAGCCGTTCGGCGCGCGCGTCACGGGGCCGTCTGATAGCGTCGTGCATCTCTGCGCACAGCTCGTGCTGTCGCCGTCGGCGGCACGCGACCGCCTGACGCCGGATCTCGCCTTTGTCGAGGACGACGGCGGCATCGCGCGGCTGGAAAAGGCCTTCCGTCTCGTCACCGAGTCCGAGGATGCGGCCAAACAGCTGCGCGCGGCACGGCTGCATGACTGGAAGGAGGGGGTGAAGAAAGGCGTCATCACCGAGGCCGACGGCGAGAAGCTCGCCGCGGCCCATGAGGCCGTCGCCAAGGTCATCGAGGTCGATGATTTTGCGCCCGAGGCGCTGTCCCCGATTTACAAGAAAACCGCCGACGTGCATCAGTTCTTCCAGGAGCTTGGTGAGCAGAGGGCGGCGAGCTGATGGCGCGACCAGTCTTTATCGTCGACGGCAGCCGGACGCCGTTCCTGAAGGCGCGTTCCGGTCCCGGCCCGTTCACCCCGGTCGATCTCGCCGTGCAATGCGGCCGGCCATTGCTGGCGCGGCAGCCTTTCGCACCCACCGCCTTCGACCAGGTCATCCTCGGCTGCGTCAACGTGATCGCCGACGAGATGAACCCGGCGCGGGTCGCGGCGCTCCGGCTCGGCATGGGCGAGCAGATGGTCGCCTTCACGATGCAGATCAATTGCGGCTCCGGCATGCAGTCGATCGACACCGGCTATCGCTACATCCGCGAGGGCATCTCCGACCTGATCCTCGCCGGCGGCGCCGAGGCGCTGAGCCACGCGCCGCTGGTCTGGCCCAATTCAGGCGTGCGCTGGTTTGCCGGCTTTGCCGGCGCCAAGGGGTTAGGGGCCAAGATCGCCGCGGCGCTGAAGGTGAGGCCGAGCTACTTCAAGCCGATCATCGGGCTCGAGCGCGGGCTGACCGATCCCATCACCGAGCTCAACATGGGGCAGACCGCCGAGAAGGTCGGCCATCTCTTCGGCATCACCCGTGCGCAATCCGATGCTTACGCCGCCGAGAGCCATCAGCGGCTGGCCAACGCGCAGAAGCAGGGCTTTCTGAAGGGCGAGGTCGAGACCGCGTTCTCCCGCGACGGCAAGTTCTACGACCATGACGACGGCGTCCGCCCGGACTCGACAGCCGAAACGCTGGCAAAGCTGAAGCCGGTGTTCGAGCGCCCGTGGGGTCAGGTCACCGCCGGCAATTCCTCGCAAATCACCGACGGCGCATCCTGGGTGATCCTGGCGTCCGAGACGGCGGTGGCAAAGCACGGGCTGACGCCAAGGGCCGTCATCCTCGACAGCCAGTGGTCGGCGCTCGATCCGTCGATCATGGGTCTCGGTCCGGTGCTGTCGGCGAGCGCACTGCTCAAGCGCAACGGGCTGACCTTGCAGGAGGTCGAGACCTGGGAGCTGAACGAGGCCTTTGCCACGCAGGTGCTCGGCTGTCTCGCCGCCTGGAACGACGACAAATTCTGCCGCGAGATTTTGGGACTCGACGGCGCGGCCGGCGAGATCGACCGCGCGAAGTTGAATGTCGACGGCGGCGCCATCAGCCTTGGCCATCCCGTCGGCACCAGCGGCAACCGCATCGTCCTGCATCTGGTCAATGCGATGAAGCGGCTCGGCACCAGGCGCGGCGTCGCCACCGAATGCATCGGTGGCGGGCAGGGCGGCGCGATGTTGATAGAGACGGTGTGATCATGGATTCACGGATCATGGACGTTCTCGCCGACCGCGTGCTCGAGCTCGGGCCGAAGCCGGCCGCCGACAGCCCGTACAAGAATTTCAAGCTGACGCGCGACGAGGACGGCATTGCCTGGCTGCTGTTCGACCGCGCCGGCACCAGCGCCAACACGCTGTCCGCCGATCTGCTCGAGGAGCTCGATGCCGTTGTCGCGGCGCTGGAGAACCAGCGGCCCACCGGCCTTGTGGTGCGCTCCGCGAAAAAGAGCGGCTTCGTCGCCGGAGCCGACGTCAATGAATTTCGCGGCGCCAGCGACCCGCGGGCGGTCGAGACCGAGATCGGCCGCGCGCATGCGGTGATCGACCGGCTCGAGGCGTCGCGCGTGCCGTCGGTCGCCGTGATCCACGGTTTCTGTCTCGGCGGCGGCCTCGAGGTCGCGCTGGCCTGCCAGATGCGGATCGCGATCGACGATGCGCGGTTCGGCTTCCCCGAGGTGATGCTCGGCCTGCATCCCGGCCTCGGCGGCACCGTGCGCTTCACCGAGCTGGTCAACCCGATGCAGGCGATGACCTTGATGCTGACCGGCAAGACGATCGACGCGCGCCGCGCCAAATCGCTCGGCCTCGTCGATGCCGTCACCCAGGAGCGCCACGTCCGCAACGCGGTGAAGGATGCTGTGTTCGGCCGGCTGAAGCGCGCCAAGCCGGGCGCGCTCAACGCGATCCTCAACCTTGGTCCGGTCCGGGGCTTGCTTGCCTCGCGGATGCGCAGCGAGGCGGAGAAGGCTGCGCCGCGCAAGCATTATCCGGCGCCCTATGCGCTGATCGAGCTCTGGGAGAAGCACGCCGGCAATCGCTCGGCGATGCTGAATGCGGAGAAGGCCTCCTTCGCCAATCTGATGGTGACGCCGACCGCGCAGAACCTGATCCGGGTGTTCTTCCTGCGCGAGCAGATGAAGAAGGCGGCCGGCAGCGGCAACAAGGTTGCGCACGTCCATGTCATCGGTGCCGGCGCGATGGGCGGCGATATCGCGGCCTGGTGCGCCAGCCAGGACATGCGCGTGACGCTCGCCGACATGAAGGCCGAGCCGATCGCGGGCGCGATGAAGCGCGCCGCCGAGCTGTTCGGCAAGATCATGCGCAAGCGCACCGACCAGCGCGACGCGCTCGACCGGCTGATCCCCGACATGGACGGCGAAGGCGTCCGCAACGCCGATCTGATCATCGAGGCGGTCCCGGAAAAGCTCGAGCTCAAGCAGAAGGTCTATGCCGGGCTTGAACCGAAGATGAAGGCTGGCGCGATCCTCGCCACCAACACATCGAGCATTCCGCTGCAGGATCTACGCACCACGCTGGCACGGCCGGAGCGGCTCCTCGGCCTGCATTTCTTCAACCCGGTGTCGCGGCTGCAGCTCGTCGAGGTCGTCAGCCATGACGGCACCGACGCTGCGATGCTCAAGGAAGCGCGCGCCTTCGTCGGCGCCATCGATCGCCTGCCGCTGCCGGTGAAGAGCTCGCCGGGCTTCCTCGTCAACCGCGCGCTGACGCCCTACATGCTGGAAGCGATGATGATGCTGGACGAGAAGATCGACCAGCGCCTGATCGACGTGGCTGCGGTCGAGTTCGGCATGCCGATGGGCCCGATCGAGCTCGCCGACCAGGTCGGCCTCGATATCTGCCTCGATGTCGGCGACATGCTGCGCTCGAAGTTCGGCGATACCCTGCCGCCGACGCCGGCCTGGCTGCGCGAGAAGGTTGCGAAGGGTGAGCTCGGCCGCAAGACCGGCAAGGGCTTCTACACCTGGAAGGACGGCAAGGCAGAGAAGGCGCCGCTGCCGGAGACCGGTCCGAAAGTCAGCGACGAGATGATCGACCACCTGGTGCTGCCGATCTCCAATGTCTGCATCGCCGCCTTGCGCGAGGGCATCGTCGACGACCCCGATATGGTCGACGGCGCGATGATCTTCGGCACCGGCTATGCTCCGTTCCGCGGCGGCCCGCTCAACTACGCGCGCACCCGCGGCGTCGAGGCTGTCGTATCCGCGCTGCGCGCGCTGGCGCAGAAATTCGGCGATCGTTTCGCACCCGATGCAGGCTGGGAGACCTTCAAGTGACCGACACCCAGGCGCCTGAAAACGCATGTTCACGTACCGCCGATCAGCGGCAACGAGCCGCAGGGCGATCTCTGCATCCGCACGCTGGCGATGCCGGCCGACACCAACGCCAATGGCGACATCTTCGGCGGCTGGCTGCTCAGCCAGATGGACGTTGGCGGCGGCGTGTTCGCTTCCAAGCTGGCGAAGTCCCGCACCGTGACGGTTGCGATCGACGCGATGAACTTCCGCAAGGCGGTCTATGTCGGTGATCTCGTGTCGGTGCACGCCAATCTCGTGCGCGTCGGCCGCACCTCGATCACGGTGCATCTCGAAGCCTGGGTGCTGCGCCGCCGCGAGCAGCAGTCGATCCTCGTCACCGATGGCAATTTCACCTACGTCTCGATCGACGATCAGGGCCGTCCGCAACCGATCCAGCGCGATGGTGCGACGATTTCGACCTGACGTCTTTCGCGCGAAGAGCGCCGCTGATTCGGCGCAAGAGAAAACGCGTCGAAACTGAGACAGGAGCGCGGCTCGATCGCAAAAGCGGCGCTTCGCTTCGCAAATAAACCGAGGAACAAACAGACGGTGATGCCGTTGTCGGCTCGGAATCAAACCGAGGCCGATAATGTCTGACTGCTACGTCATCGAAGTGAGTTCACAGACCGCGGGTATCGTGGTGCGCGATACCAAGGGTTACGCGTTTTTTGCAGCCTCGCACCGCTTCCAGGCCCTCGAAGGCCAGATCTTCCGCAACGCACGCGAGGCCGAGCGCGCGGCGCGACGGCTTGTCACTGGGCAATATCTGCAGCTGGCCTCCTGACATCCGGCCTCGGCGGCGCGTCATTTGCGCGCGCCGCGAGAGTCTGTATTGATGCATCCGAACTCACGGAAACGTTTTCGGATGTCGCAGACACAAGGTAAAGCACTGCTGTTCGATATCGACGGCACGCTCGCCGACACCGATCCGCTGCATCTGGCGGCGTTCAACCGGGTGCTCGGCCCCCATGGACACAGCTTCGATCACGCGCGCTTCGGCAAGGAGCTGCAAGGCTTCTCCAATGCGTCGATCGGCGAGCGTTTCCTCGCCCACGAGCCGGCCGACCGCCGCGCCAGCATCCTTGGCGAGAAGGAGCGGATTTTCCGCGAATTGGTCTCCGGCCAGATCGTGCCGGTGCCCGGATTGATGGCGCTGCTCGACCGGGCCGATCGCGCCGGCGTGCCGATGGTGGCGGTGACCAACGCGCCGCGCGCGAACGCCGAACTGCTGCTCGCGGGACTGGGCATCGCGCACCGTTTCGAGGCGGTCGTGATCGGCGATGAATTGGCGCACGGCAAACCGCATCCCTTGCCGTATCTCGAGGGGCTGCGCCGCGCCGGCGCGTCGGCTCAGGCTTCGCTCGCGTTCGAGGATTCGCGCTCCGGCATTCAGTCCGCGACGGCGGCGGGCATCGCGACGATCGGGATGCGAACCGGGCTCGGTCATGCCGATCTGCTCGCGGCCGGCGCGGTCGCCAGCGCGGCGGCATTCGATGATCCGGAATTGATTCGCCTGGTTGCATCAGCCATGGCGTGGTGAGGGAACGGCGCGGTGAGGCATTGTGCCGAAACGTTGCCGGCTCGACATTGCTGCAACGCAGTCCTTAACCCCGGCGATGGTTGCTCGTTGACCTCCGTGCCGAACGGTCGCACCATGGGCCAGAGCACGATCCGGAAAAGTGGAAGCCGGCTTTCCGAAAAGATCGTGCTCCAACCGTCGCCGTTTCAAGGGGGCCGCCGTGGCCGGACTCTCCCATCGCCAGACTGAAATCCTCAACATCGCACGTGCATTCGGCCGGGTCATGGTCGAGGACCTTGCCAAGCGATTCGAGGTGTCGGCGCAGACCATCCGCAAGGACCTCAACGATCTCTGCGACGAGCGGTCGCTGACCCGCATCCATGGCGGCGCGATCATCGCCTCGGGTGTCGAGAACCTCGCCTATGAGGCGCGCCGCTTCGTCGCCGCCGAGGAGAAGAAGGCGATCGGCGCCGCCGCGGCCGCGCGGATTCCGAACGGCTGCTCGCTGTTCATCAATATCGGCACCACCACGGAAGAGGTCGCGAGCGCGCTGACCTCGCATGAGGACCTGCTTGTCATCACCAACAACCTCAACGTCGCGATGCTGCTGTACCGCCATCCGCGCATCGAGGTGGTGGTGGCCGGCGGCACGGTGCGCCGCGCCGACGGTGCCGTGGTCGGCTCCACCGCGACGCAGTTGATCGGCCAGTTCAAGGTCGATTACGCGATCATCGGCGCGTCCGCGATCGACGAGGAGGGCGCGCTGCTCGACTTCGACTATCGCGAGGTGCAGGTGGCGCAGGCGATCATCGCCAACGCGCGCAACGTGATGCTGGTGTCCGATGCGACAAAACTCCGCCGCAGCGCGCCGGTGCGGATCGCCCATATGAGCCAGATCCAGACCTTCGTCACCGATTCGCCCTTGCCTGCGGGCCTCGCCAACATCTGCCACAGCCGCGGCATCGAGGTAGTCGTCGCGATGGACAAGCCGCAAGCCGATATCGACGACAACGGCGCCGACGCCGCACCCGCGACGCTGCGCAGCGCGTAGGGCGAAGTCGCCCTGTCCGCGTCGGCGAGATAGCCGCGTCTTCTCTTCTAATCCCGTCACCCCCGCGCAATGGCGTAGCCATTGTCGCTGGAGGAGCGCGTTGCGCGTGTCGAAGGGTCGACGGCCACCGACGGGGGCCGTGCCCCCTTCGAGGCTCGCTCCGCTCGCACCTCCAGCGACAATGGCTACGCCATTGCGCGGGGTGACGGGTTAAGTGATCGCGCGGGTCGGGTCGGGTGAACCTGTCCATCATTCCGCACTCAATCCGCCCAAAAAATCCCCAGCTAAAGTTCCCCATTTTCACTTTGCTTTCGTTTTCGGTTGTGATCTACTTCAATCCGAAAGTAAAACCGTCAAAGCGAAAACGGTTGCCGGGGGAAGCGTTCTTTGGACCGAATTTACGACCTCGCCATCATTGGAGGCGGCGTTAATGGCTGCGGCATCGCGCGCGATGCGGCGGGCCGGGGCAATTCTGTTTTCCTCTGTGAAATGAATGATTTGGCCAGTGGAACGTCGTCCTGGTCGACCAAGCTCGTGCATGGCGGTCTGCGCTATCTCGAGTATTACGAATTTCGTCTGGTGCGCGAGGCGCTGATCGAGCGCGAGATCCTCTGGCAGATCGCGCCGCATATCATTCGTCCGCTGCGTTTCGTTTTGCCGCACCATTCGGGCCTGCGCCCGGCCTGGCTGCTGCGGCTCGGCCTTTTCCTCTACGACCATATCGGCGGCCGGCACCTGCTGCCGGCGACGCGCTCGGTCGACCTGACACGCGACGTGGTCGGCAAGCCGCTGATCCCCGGGCGCTACACCAAGGGCTTTGAATATTCCGATTGCTTCGTCGACGACGCGCGGCTGGTGGCGCTGACCGCGCGCGATGCCGCCGATCGTGGCGCCGAGATTCGCACCCGTACCCGCGCGGTCGAGATCAGGCAGATCGACGGCGTCTGGCACGTCACGGTCGAGGACGGCGCCACCGGCGCCCGCGACACCATCAAGGCGCGCGTGCTGGTCAATGCCGGCGGTCCCTGGGTGGAGCAGGTGCTGGCCACCGGTGTCGGCGTCAACGCGCGGGCCAAGGTGCGGCTGGTGCAGGGCTCGCATATCGTCGTGCCGAAACTCTACGACCACGACCGCGCCTACATCTTCCAGAATGCCGACGGCCGCATCATCTTCGTCATTCCGTACCAGAACGATTTCTCGCTGATCGGCACCACCGATCGCGACTATGACGGCGATCCGGCCGAGGTGAAGGCGACGCGCGAGGAGATCGAGTATCTCTGCGCCTCCGCCAGCGAATACCTTGCCAAGCCGGTGAAGCCCGAGGACGTGGTCTGGAATTACTCCGGCGTGCGTCCGCTCTATGACGACGGTGCGAGCGAAGCCAAGGCCGCGACCCGCGACTACGTGTTCGAGCTCGATACGCCCGGCGGTGCGCCGCTGCTGTCGATCTATGGCGGCAAGATCACCACCTATCGCCGCCTCTCCGAAGAGGCGCTGGAGCGGCTGTCGCCCTATCTCCGCGGCGCGAAAGCGCAGGAGGGCTGGACCGGCAAGGCGCCGCTGCCCGGCGGCGACATGGTCGTCTCCGCGGTCGCGGCGCTGAGCGCCGAGCTGGTTCGCAACTACCCGTTCCTCGCGCAGTCCCACGCCAACCGTCTCGCCCACGCCTATGGCACGCGCGCCAGCAAGGTCTTGGGCAATGCAGCAACGGCTGATGATCTCGGCCGCGCCTTCGGCGCCACCTTGACGGAGAGTGAAGTCCGGTACCTGATGGCAAACGAATGGGCGCGGACCGCGGACGATGTCGTCTGGCGACGATCCAAGCTGGGCTTGCGGATGACGGCGGGTGAAATCGCCGCGCTCGACGAGTGGATGGTCGCCAACCGCGTGTCAGGTGAACGTCCCCTCCGCGAAGCGGGAGGACGGGCATGAGCGTTACACTGCAGAACGTCACGCGAACCGTGGATGGCATTCAGACCATCCGCGATGTTTCGCTGACGCTGGAGCGTGGCACGCTCAGCGTGCTGCTCGGGCCGACGCTGTCGGGCAAGACCTCGATCATGCGGCTGCTCGCCGGCCTCGACAAGCCGACCACCGGCCGCGTGCTGGTCGACGGCAAGGACGTCACCGGCGCCGACGTGCGGCAGCGCTCGGTGGCGATGGTCTATCAGCAGTTCATCAACTATCCCTCGCTGACGGTCTACGAGAACATCGCCTCGCCGCTGCGGGTGCAGGGCAAGCCGAAGGCGGAGATTGAGCAGCGGGTGGCGGAGGCGGCCAGCCTGTTGCGGCTCGAGCCCTATCTGAAGCGGACGCCGCTGCAGCTCTCCGGCGGTCAGCAGCAGCGCACCGCGATTGCGCGCGCGCTGGTCAAGGGCGCCGACCTCGTGCTGCTCGACGAGCCGCTCGCCAACCTCGACTACAAGCTGCGCGAGGAGCTGCGCGCCGAGCTGCCGCGGATATTCGAGGCATCGGGTGCGATCTTCGTCTATGCCACCACCGAACCGTCGGAGGCGCTGCTGCTCGGCGGCGACACGGTGTGCATGTGGGAAGGCCAGGCGCTGCAGACCGGCGCCACGCCGAAGGTCTACCGCCATCCCGACACCCTGCGGGTCGCGCAGGTGTTCTCCGATCCGCCGCTCAACATCATCGGCATCGAGAAGAAGGGCGACCGGGTGATCTATGCCGGCGGCGAACAGGCGCCCGCGGCGGGCCTGTACGCCAACCTGCCTGACGGCAGGTACAAGATCGGCTTCCGTGCGCATCAGCTCGAGGTCGGGAGCGTCGTGCCCGGCCGCCACAAATTCTCCGCCACCGTGACGGTGACCGAGATCACCGGGTCGGAGAGCTTTGTGCACGTTCATGTCCATGATTCGAACTGGGTCGCGGTGCTGCACGGCGTGCACGAATATGAACCCGGGCAGGTGCTCGAGGCCGCGCTCGATCCCGAGAATATCTTTGTGTTTGACGCCGCTGACCGCCTGGTCGCGTCGCCCGCGACCGCGTTTGCAAGCGAATTGTATGGCAGTTCGCTTGCGGCACGCGCGTCAGCCAGCAAGAGCAATTGAGGGAGATGCCCGATGGCTCGCATTGACCTCGTCGATCTGGCGCAATCCTACAGCGGCAATGACGCGCCGCCGGAATCCTTTGCGTTGAAACCGGTGACAATGACCTGGCGGCAGGGCGGCGCCTATGCGCTGCTCGGACCCTCCGGCTGCGGCAAGACCACGCTGCTGAACCTGATTTCCGGCATCGTGACGCCGTCGCGCGGCAAGATCCTGTTCGACGGCCAGGACATCACGCCGCTGTCGACGCAGAAGCGCAACATCGCGCAGGTGTTCCAGTTTCCGGTCATCTACGACACCATGACGGTCGGGCAGAACCTGGCCTTCCCGCTGAAGAACCGCGGCATCGCCAAGGCCGAGGTCGATGCCCGGGTCAAGCAGATCGCCGATTTGCTCGACCTCACGCCGTACCTCAACCGCAAGGCGACGCGGCTCACTGCCGATGCCAAGCAGAAGATCTCGCTCGGTCGCGGCCTGGTGCGCTCCGACGTCGCCGCCGTGCTGTTCGACGAGCCGCTGACCGTGATTGATCCCGAGCTGAAATGGCAGCTGCGCTCCAAGCTGAAGGCGTTGCATCGCGAGCTCGACCTCACGATGATCTACGTCACCCACGACCAGACCGAGGCGCTGACCTTTGCCGATACCGTCGTCGTCATGCATGACGGCCGTGTGGTGCAGAGCGGCACGCCGGCCGAACTGTTCGACAAGCCCGCGCACACCTTCGTGGGCTACTTCATCGGCTCGCCCGGCATGAACATCGTGCCCGCCGAGGTCAGTGGCCACGAGGCGCGGATCGACGGCCATGTCATCGGCCTGCATCGAAACTATGGTGTCCTGCCGGCCGGCAAGAAGATCGAGATCGGCGTGCGGCCTGAATTTGTCGATGTCGCAGCACCCGCGTCGGGGCTGCTGTCGGCCACCATCGAGCGGATCGACGATCTCGGCCGCATCCAGTTCGCCCGCGTCCGGATCGGCAACACCAAACTCGCGGCGCGCGTGCCGCCGGGCTTCTCGATCTCCGGCGATACCGCCGGCCTGATCTTCAATCCCGCCAACGTCCACGTCTATGCCGACAGCCATTTGGTCGAAGGGGTCGCCTGATGGACAAGACCATCAACCAAAAAGCCTGGTTCCTGGTGCTGCCGGTGTTCCTGGTGGTGGCGTTCTCGGCGGTGCTGCCGCTGATGACGGTGGTGAACTATTCGATGCAGGACACTTTCGGCAACAACCAGTTCTTCTGGAACGGCGTCGGCTGGTTCAAGGAGCTGCTCGATCCCTCGACCGATCTCGGCGGCCGCTTCCTGGCCTCGCTCGGCCGCAACCTGTTCTTCTCCGCCGTGATCCTTGCGATCGAGGTGCCGCTCGGCATCATCGTCGCGCTGTCGATGCCGCGCGAGGGCTGGAGCGTCGCGGCCTGCCTCGTCATCCTCGCGCTGCCGCTTCTGATTCCATGGAACGTTGTCGGCACCATCTGGCAGATCTTCGGCCGGCCGGATATCGGCCTGCTCGGCTATGTGCTGAACCACCTCGGCTTCAACTACAACTACGTCTCCAATGAGGTCGACGCCTGGGTCACTGTCATCGTGATGGACGTCTGGCATTGGACCAGCTTGGTCGCGCTGCTCTGCTACGCCGGCCTGAAGTCAATCCCCGACGCCTATTACCAGGCGGCGCAGATCGACGGCGCCTCGCGCTGGGCGGTGTTCAAGGCGATCCAGCTGCCGAAGATGAACCGCGTGCTGCTGATCGCGGTGCTGCTGCGCTTCATGGATAGCTTCATGATCTACACCGAGCCGTTCGTGGTCACCGGCGGCGGTCCCGGCAACTCGACGACCTTCGTCTCGATCGAGCTCGTCAAGATTGCGCTCGGCCAGTTCGACCTCGGCAAGGCCGCGGCGCTGTCGCTGGTCTACAATTTGATCATCCTGATCGTGTGCTGGGTGTTCTACACCGTGATGACCAATGCCGGCTCCGAGCGTCCGGTCAAGGAAGGAGCGGCGTGATGCATTCGATCCCCGGCCGCCGCCTGATCATGGCGCTGTTCCTGATCTTCCTGCTGTTGCCGATCTACTGGCTCGTCAACATGAGCTTCAAGACCAACGCCGAGATCGTCTCGACGATGACGCTGTGGCCGCATACGCCGACGCTGCAGCACTACCGGCGCATCTTCACCGACGAGAGCTGGTACTCGGGCTACATCAACTCGCTGGAATATGTCGTGATCAACACCGTGATCTCGATCGCGGTGGCGTTGCCGGCGGCCTATGCGTTCTCGCGCTACCGCTTCCTCGGCGACAAGCACCTGTTCTTCTGGCTATTGTCCAACCGCATGGCGCCGGCGGCGGTCTACGCGCTGCCGTTCTTCAACCTGTATTCGGCGATCGGCCTGTTTGATACGCCGTGGGCGGTCGCGCTCGCGCATTGCATCTTCAATGTGCCGCTGGCGGTGTGGATCCTCGAAGGCTTCGTCTCCGGCGTGCCGCGCGAGATCGACGAGACCGCCTTCCTCGACGGCTATTCGTTCCCGCGTTTCTTCATCAAGATCCTGGTGCCGCTGATCGCGAGCGGTATCGGCGTCGCCGCCTTCTTCTGCTTCATGTTCTCATGGGTCGAACTGCTGCTGGCGCGCACGCTGACCTCGGTGCAGGCCAAGCCGATCGCGGCGATCATGACGCGCACGGTCTCGGCTGCCGGCATGGACTGGGGCCTGCTTGCCGCGGCCGGCGTGCTCACCATCATCCCCGGCGCACTCGTGATCTGGTTCGTCCGCAATTACATCGCGCGCGGCTTCGCGCTCGGCCGGGTCTAGGAGGCGCTCATGGACAGCATCGCATGGATGGCATGGACCTGGCCCACTGCGGTCTTCTTCGTGCTGCTTGCCTCTACGCTCTGGATGATGACCTGGCTCGCGATCGCCTATCCCGAGGCGGAGCGGGTCGGCGTGCTGCGCATTCCGACCACGCGCGGCGACCGTCTGTTCGTCTCGCTGGTGCTGGCGGCGGTGATCCACCTGCTGTGGGTCGGCCTCGTCGGCACCGATCCGATTTTCACCCTGCCGATCGGGGAGGGCGTCGAGATTTCGAGCCTGTGGCTCGGAACGGTAATTTCGCTTCTTTCAGCCGTGGTGATTTTTCGCACCGTCTGAAGAACGCGAAAAAGAGCAGATCCGGGGTCTACCCGGGCCTGATTTAGTCGCTGCAACCGGAGGAATCTAATGCGACATTTACGAATGACTAAAGATAAGCTTTTGACGATGACCAGCGCGGTCGCGCTCGTCGCAGCATCGGTCACTCTTGTCGCGCCGGCCCGCGCCGACGAGGCGGCCGCGAAGAAGTGGATCGACAGCGAATTCCAGCCGTCGACCCTCTCCAAGGACGACCAGATGAAGGAGATGCAGTGGTTCATCAAGGCCGCTGCCCCCTTCAAGGGCATGGAGATCAATGTCGTCTCCGAGACCCTGACGGTGCACGAATACGAATCCCGCACGCTCGCCAAGGCGTTCGAGGAGATCACCGGCATCAAGGTCAAGCACGACATCATCCAGGAAGGTGACGTCGTCGAAAAGATCCAGACCCAGATGCAGTCCGGCAAGAACGTCTATGACGGCTGGATCAACGACTCCGACTTCATCGGCACCCACTTCCGTTACGGCCAGGCCGTCGACCTGACCGAGTGGATGAAGGGCGAAGCCAAGGACGTCACCGATCCGATGCTCGACGTCGACGACTTCATCGGCAAGTCGTTCACGACCGCACCGAACGGTCACCTCTATCAGCTGCCCGACCAGCAGTTCGCGAACCTCTACTGGTTCCGCTACGACTGGTTCACCAACCCGGAATACAAGGCCAAGTTCAAGGCCAAGTACGGCTACGATCTCGGCGTGCCGGTGAACTGGTCGGCCTATGAAGATATCGCCGACTTCTTCACCAACGACATCAAGGAGATCAGCGGCGTCAAGGTCTACGGCCATATGGACTATGGCAAGAAGGACCCCTCGCTCGGCTGGCGTTTCACCGACGCCTGGCTGTCGATGGCCGGCAACGGCGACAAGGGTCTCCCGAACGGCCTGCCGGTCGACGAATGGGGCATCCGCATGGAAGGCTGCCGTCCGGTCGGCTCGTCGGTCGAACGTGGCGGCGACGTCAACGGTCCGGCGTCGGTCTATTCGATCGTCAAGTATCTCGACTGGATGAAGAAGTATGCTCCGCCGCAGGCGCAGGGCATGACCTTCTCCGAGTCGGGCCCGGTGCCTTCGCAGGGCAACATCGCCCAGCAGATCTTCTGGTACACCGCCTTCACCGCCGACATGGTGAAGCCGGGGATTGCCGTGATGAACGCGGACGGTACGCCGAAGTGGCGTATGGCTCCGTCGCCGCACGGCTCGTACTGGAAGGACGGCATGAAGCTCGGCTACCAGGACGTGGGTTCGGCCACGCTGCTGAAGTCGACCCCGGTTGATCGCCGCAAGGCGGCCTGGCTCTACCTGCAGTTCATCGTCTCCAAGACGACGAGCCTGAAGAAGAGCCAAGTCGGTCTCACCTTCATCCGTGAATCCGACATCTGGGACAAGTCGTTCACCGAGCGCGCGCCGAAGCTCGGCGGTCTGATCGAGTTCTACCGTTCGCCCGCGCGCGTGCAGTGGACCCCGACCGGCAACAACGTGCCTGACTATCCGAAGCTCGCTCAGCTCTGGTGGCAGAACATCGGCGATGCGTCGTCCGGTGCGAAGACGCCGCAAGCTGCGATGGACGCGCTCGCCGCGGCCCAGGATTCGGTGATGGAGCGTCTTGAGAAGTCCGGTGTGCAGGGTGCCTGCGGACCGAAGCTGAACAAGAAGGAAACTGCCGAGTACTGGTACAAGAAGGCCGAGAAGGACGGCACCATCGCTCCGCAGCGCAAGCTCGCGAACGAGAAGCCGAAGGGCGAAACGATCGACTACGACACGCTGATCAAGTCGTGGCCGGCGAGCCCGCCGAAGCGCGCCGAAGCGAAGTAAGAAGGCGTACCAGCCCACGCCATCCGCAAACTGCAAAAGGCCGGGAGCAATCCCGGCCTTTTTTGCTGGGCCGACAGCGGTGGAGACCGGTTCAGGATTGTGCTCAAATGACGCGATGAGGTCATATGCGTCTCCTTGTCATCGCATCATGACCTCCGGAGTTTCCTCATGCGCATGACTTTTCGCTGCGATCCGCGGCTCGCCGATCATCTGCCGCGGCCGTTCCCGGCCCGCACTGCGTTGCCCGATTGGCTGCGCGCGATGCCGGCGAAGGCGCATTCCGACATCCACGACCGCGAGATCCGCACGGTCAAGCAATGCCCGCCCTTCGTCGATGCGATGGCTCATGGGGTCATGATCCCGCTGCCCTGCGATGTCAGGGTCGAACGCGGCGCCTTCGCCTGGGACTGGGACATTCCGGAGCCCGCAACGCAGGGCCATCCGCGCGCGCCGCTCAGCTTCCATCCCGTCGCGCAGTTCGCCGGCGCGCCGTTCGCCAACGGGCAGGCTGCGCTGAAATTCAACAGCTTCTGGACCATCGAGCTCGAGCCGGGCTGGTCGCTGTTCGCGACCCATCCGGTCAATCGCGACGACCTGCCGTTCCGCGTGATCTCGGGGCTGGTCGATGCCGACCGGTTTCACGACGGCGGCATCAATTTCCCGGCGGTCTGGACCCAGCCTGATTTTGCCGGTGTGTTGCCGAAAGGGACGCCGGTCGTGCAATGCTTCGCGGTGCCGCGCGGGGCCCCCGAACTGGTGTTCGAAGCCTTCGACGACGCGCATCGCGAAGCCTATTCGAAGGTCGTCGGCGAGGTGTTGGCCGCACCCAACGTCTATCGCAAGCATTTCCGCGCCACGCGCGGCCGGCTAGTGACCTAGCGCTGCGCGCAGCGCGCGCTCATCGAGCCACAGCCGGCCGTGCGGGGCCGAGGTCAGCGCCATCGCGATCGATCCGAACAGGTGTGGCCGCAAGGCATAGGCGCGCGCGAAGGCCTGCATCGCGGCGTCGGGCTCGCCGCTCTCCTGCAGCGTGATCCCCAGATTGAGTGCCGCTTCGGCGTAATCCGGCTTGATCTCGAGCGCCTTGCGATAGGCGCGTGCGGCGCCGTCGTGATCGCGCAAATCCTGCTTTGCGACACCGAGATCGAACCACACCGAGGCCGGCGCCGCGCTTGCAACAGCGCGCTCGAGCAAGCTCACCGCAGCGACGAGGTCGCCATCCTCCCAGGCCAGCCGGCCAAGTCTTGCGTTGGCTTCCTGATGCTCCGGGATGGCCTTGAGGATCGCCTCCCAGGCCTCGCGGGCCTGTGCCTTGCGGCCGGCCAGCTCCAGCGTGCGTGCCTTCTCGACGAAGGCTTCGCGTTGCGGCTTGAGTGCGACGGCGCGGTCGAGATGCGTCAGTGCGGCGTCGAATTCGCCGCCGCTGCGGGCGAGGCGCGCCGCGAGCAGCCGCGCCCCCGCATTGTCCGGGCGCCGCGCCAGGCTGGTCTCGATATGCCTGCGGGCCGGCGCGATCTCGCCTTTGGCGAACAATACGGCAGCGAGCAGATGGCTCAGCATCGGCTCGCCGGGCTGGCGCGCGAGGCCGCGCTCGCAGAGCTCGATCGCCTCGCCATGCCGGCCGCCGTTGAATGCGGCGGTGGCGCGTCGAACGATATCCTCGGCGTTGTCCTTGCTCATTCCCGTGCGCGACCGTCTTCAGGTTAGCTCGTTACGGTCCATGCTATGCGGCGCCGGAGATCATGACCAGCGCTTACCGCGGCGCGGAGTCGCCGGCTGCCGCGCGCATCTGCATGGGCATAAGAATCCGGAGCACGGCACGCAACGAACAAAGGCCGGGGAGCGATCCCGGCCTTGTTGCCTTCCGTCATTGCGAGGAGCAATAGCGACGAAGCAATCCATGCTTCCACGTATGCGGTTCCATGGATTGCTTCGCTCCGCTCGCAATGACGATGATGAGGAAGCGAGGCCTTACTCCGCCGCCTCGGTCGCCTTCAGCGACGGATAATCGGTGTAGCCCTTGGCGCCGCCGCCGTAGAAGGTCGCCTTGTCCCAGTCGTTGAGCGGGGCGCCGGCCTTGAGCCGCTCGACCAGATCGGGATTCGAGATGAACGGCTTGCCGAACGCGATCAGGTCGGCAGCACCTGCCTCCAGCACCTTCTCCGCCAGCGCGAAGTCGTAGCCGTTGTTGGCGACATAGGTCTGCTTGAAGCGCTTGCGCAGCGAGGCGTAGTCGAACGGTGCGATGTCGCGCGGGCCGCCGGTCGCGCCCTCGATGACGTGGACATAGGTCAGCTTCAGCGCATTGAGCTGGTCAACGATGTAGTCGAACAGCGGCTGCGGATTGCTGTCGGAGACGTCGTTGGCCGGCGTCACCGGCGAGATGCGGATGCCGGTACGCTCGGCGCCGGCCTCCTTGGCGACGACCTTGGAGACCTCCAGCATCAGCTGGGCGCGTTTCTCGATCGAACCGCCATAGGCGTCGGTGCGCTTGTTGCTGCTGTCCCTGGCGAACTGGTCGAGCAAATAGCCGTTGGCGCCATGGATCTCGACGCCGTCGAAGCCGGCCGCCAGCGCATTCGCGGTGCCGCGCTTGAAGTCCTCGATGATCCCCGGGATTTCCGACAGTTCGAGCGCGCGCGGCTCGGACACGTCGGCGAAGGTGCCGTTCACGAAGGTCTTGGTCTTGGCGCGGATTGCGCTCGGCGCCACCGGCGCGCCGCCGTTCGGCTGCAGCGAGGTGTGCGAAATACGGCCGACATGCCAGAGCTGGATGAAGATGTGGCCACCGCGCTCATGCACGCGATCGGTGACCTTGCGCCAGGCCGCGACCTGTTCCTTCGAATAGATGCCGGGCGTGTCCTGATAGCCCTGGCCCTGCTGCGAGACCTGGCTCGCCTCGGTGATCAGAAGGCCGGCGGAAGCGCGCTGGCCGTAATAGTCCACCGCGAGCGGGTTTGGCACCATGCCGGGCGGCACCGCGCGGTTGCGCGTCAGCGGCGCCATCACGAAGCGGTTCGGCAGCGTCAGCGGGCCAAGCTTGTAGGGCTCGAGAAGTTTGGTCGGTTGGCTCATGTGAAACGGTTCCAGACAATGATCGATGAGGGAGATTTGTGCATTGCCGCGACGAGCGCAATGGCCGGGATATGCCCAGTTTGCAGGCTAGCCGCGCACAATTCCGCCCATGTGGCCGGCATCGAGGAACAAAGTGTGCGCGTTCACATAGGAGGATTCATTCGAAATCAGGAACAGCGCAGTATAGGCGACCTCCCAGCCGGTGCCCTGGCGGCCGAAAGGCACTGTCACGGCGCGGTCCGATCGCCTGCGGCTGGCATCTCGGCCCATCGGCGTATCCATGAAGCCGGGCGCGATCACATTGCAGCGAATGCCCTTGTCCTCGCCGGCCCGCGCGATCGCCCGTCCGAGCGCGATCTGCGCCGCCTTGGAGGATTCATAGGCCGGGTTGCGGCCGCCGGCGCGCTGGCTCGCCATCGAGGAGATCAGGATGATCGCGCCGCCCGGCGCCATCACCTCGAGCGCCTGCTGCGCAAACAGCATGTGGCTGCGCACATTGACGGCGTAGTCGCGGTCCCAGGCCTCGGCCGTCATCTTGGGCAGCGACAGGCCGGAGGAAATGCCGACATTCAGCGCCAGCCCGTCGAGCCCGCCGAGCTTTTGCGCGCAGCGTTCGACCGCGGGCGCGATCGCCGCGACGTCGGAGACATCGACCACATCCGTGAAGGCCGTGCCGCCTTCGCCTGTGATCTGCGCGACGGTGTCGTCGGCGGCGTCCTTGTTGACGTCGAGGCAGGCGACCGCGGCGCCCTCGCGCGCGAACAGCACGCTCATGGCGCGCCCATTGCCGATCGGCGGCGCTTCATCCACGGTTGTGCGCTGTCCCGCACCGACCACGATGATGCGCCGTCCGGTGAGGCGGCCGTGGTTCTTCGCCAGCCCCAGCGATTCCGCATGCAGCGAGGCGGACGGATCGATGGCTTTCGGTGCGTGGGTCGTCGGCATGGCGTGCTCCCTGACGTCTTGTTGTTGTCAGGGAGCAGTAGCACGGCTGTGCGTGCGAGGCGACTTGTCGCGCCGAAGCCTTGGCGAGAGGTGAGAAAATCCCGCCGCGGGGAATATCGCGTCAGCTGACGCCGAGGAAGTCGCGCTTGCCGATCTCGACACCGTTGTGGCGCAGGATGCCGTGCGCGGTGACGGCGTGGAAGTAGAAGTTCGGAAACGAGAAGGCGCTGACGAATTGCTGGCCCTTCAGGGTCATGGTTCGATCTGCGCCGATCGGGAAGGTGACGTCCTTGGCGTCGGCGCCGTCGAACTGCTCCGGCTTGAACGATTTCACATAGTCGATCGTCTTCGCCAGCCGCTGCTTCAGTTCGCCGAAGCTCTTCTCGGTGTCGGGCGTCGACGGCACCTCGCTATGCGTCAGCCGCGCGCAGCCGCGTGCGGCGTGATCGCAGACCAGTTGCACCTGCTTGGTCAGCGGCAGCATGTCCGCATAGAGCCGCGATCCCAGCAGCACCTCGGGCGCGATCTTCTTCGCTTCGCAATGCGCCTCGGCCTTGGTCAGCTCGCCGGTGAGGCTGTTGAGGATCTGCAAGTACGCGGGGACGACGGCGTCATAAAAGGACATGTGGATGCTCTTTGTTCTGATGAAATCCGGATCTGCCGAACGGCGATGCTGCACATGGGGCCGCGAAGGGAAGAATACAACTGCGGACGTCTGTAACACTTGGTCAATTATTTCTCGCGGTGCCGCTCTAAGTCCCGTCATCCTGAGGTGCGAGCCTCTTCGGCGAGCCTCGAAGGATGCACGGCCCCGATGTGGCCGATTCATCCTTTGAGGCTCGCTCCGCTCGCACCTCAGGATGACGGATCACCAGAGTCTGCGTAGCCCGGATGGAGCGCAGTCCGATCCGGGGGCCGCGTCGGTTGTCCTCCCGGATTTCGCTTCGCTCCATCCGGGGCTACGGAAATTGAGCAGCGAGACCGCTACTGGTGGCCGTCGGCCCTTCGAGACGCGCTACGCGCTCCTCAGCGTGACGGTTCAAAAGCACTGCTAGGTACGCAGAAAGCCCGACGACATCCCTACCGCGTCGGCGGCATCGCGGCGTCCGCGGCCGGCTGCGTGCGGCCACCGCCGCGCATCCGCGCCAAAAGCTCCGCGGTCGGCCAGGAGTCCGCCGGCAGGCCGTATTTCATTTGCATCGCTTTCACCGCGCTGCGGCTCGCCTGGCCGAGCACGCCGTCGATCTTGCCGACATCGTAGCCGGCGCGCGCCAGCAGCGATTGCAGCTCCTTGATTTCGTTGAACGGCAGTTGCGCGACCGGTGCGTGCGGCCGCTGCATCGGCGGTGCGCCCGCGATGCGGCCGGCGAGATAGCCGGCGGTGGTCGAGTAGATCAGCGAGTTATTCCACTCGGTGTAGGCGGCGAAGTTTGGATAAGCGAGGAAGGCTGGTCCCATCCGGCCCATCGGCAGCAGCAGCGAGGCCGGCATCTCGTCATTGGCGAGCGGCTTGCCGTCGGTCAAGGTGACGCCGAGCGCTGCCCATTTCGAGCGCGGCAGCTTGATGGTGAGGTCGGCCTGGTCCCAAGGAAAATTCGCAGCCTGCGGCACGCGCACCTCCTGCAGCCACGGCTCACCGCGCCGCCACTTCAATCCGTTGGCGACGTAATTTGCGGTCGAGCCGATCACGTCGGGGCCGCTGGCGAGCAGATTGCGATGGCCGTCGCCGTCATAGTCGACGGCATAGTTGAAATAGTGCGTCGGCAAAAATTGCGTCTGGCCGAGCTCGCCCGCCCACGAGCCAATCATCTCGTCGGGCGTCAGGTCGCCGCGCTCGATGATCTTCAGCGCCGCGATGGTCTCGCCCTGGAACATCTCCGAGCGGCGGCAATCATAGGCCAGCGACACCAGCGATTTCAGCGTCGGCAGATTGCCCATCTGGACGCCGAAGTCGCTCTCCAGTCCCCAGAACGCGGCGATCACCGCCGGCGGCACGCCATACTCCTTCTCGGCGCGCGCGAACGCGGCCGCGTAGGTCCGGATGTATTGCTGGCCCTGCTGCATCCGGTAGTTCGCAGCCATGCGGCCGGCGAACTGGGTGAAGATCTGCCCGAACACGCGCTGGCCGCGGTCGCGGTTGACGATGCCCTGGTCGTAAACCAGGTAGGGCGCGGCCTCCGCGATCGTGCGCTGCGAGACGCCGGCGGCGGCCGCCTTCTGCTTCAGCTCGGCGAGGAAGCGATCGAAGCTCTGCCCGTTGTGGCAGGACGCAGCCCTTGGCGAGGCCACCGCGGCCGGGCGCGGCCTGACCGGGGCGGAGCCTGCGGGATTGGGCAGCGGCTGCTGCGCCAATGCAGGGGAGGAGAGCGCCAGCACTCCCGCGATCGCTGCGAACATGATCGGGGCGCGAAGGGAGGATGCTGGCATCGATGTCACCGGCTGGGATAGGGGGATCAAGGCACATCCTGCATACACCAGGGCGACACCGGGCAACAACGGGGGGAGGCCTGTTAGACCAATTGGGCTTCGGGGGCTACGGACTCATCCGGGCTACGGCAACCGACATGACCAATCGTTAATCCGCGCCGCGTCGCTGCGACGCACGCCTTCCTTCAGCGGCAAAATCCCTACCTCAGCGGCGTCAGTTGTGGCAGCATTCCGCTCGCCGTGAGGGAACCACGATGAACTATTTCCGCACCGCGCTCCTGCTTGCCGGCCTCACTGCGCTGTTCATGGGCGTCGGCTATCTGATCGGCGGCGGCACCGGCGCCGTGATCGCGCTGATCGTTGCGGTTGCGACAAATCTGTTCACCTACTGGAATTCCGACCGCATGGTGCTGTCGATGTACGGCGCCCATCAGATCGATGCGCGTTCGGCGCCGGACCTCACCAATCTCGTCGCCGAGCTCGCGCAGCGCGCCGCGCTGCCGATGCCGCGCGTGTTCGTGATGGACGAGGCGCAGCCGAATGCATTCGCGACCGGCCGCAATCCGGAGAATGCGGCGGTCGCCGTTACCACTGGATTGATGCAGCAGCTCAGCCGTGAGGAGCTCGCCGGCGTGATCGCGCACGAGCTCGCGCATATCAAGCATCACGACACGCTGACCATGACGATCACCGCGACGATCGCCGGCGCGATCTCGATGCTGGCGCAGTTCGGCATGTTCTTCGGCGGCAACCGCAACAACAACGGCCCGGGCATCGTCGGCTCGATCGCGATGATGATCCTGGCACCGCTCGGCGCCATGCTGGTGCAGATGGCGATCAGCCGCACCCGTGAATACGCCGCCGACAATTTCGGCGCACGCATCGTCGGCCAGCCGATGTGGCTCGCGTCCGCGCTCGCGAAGATCGAGAACGCCGCGCATCAGGTCCCGAACATGGAAGCGGAGCGCAATCCGGCCACCGCGCACATGTTCATCGTCAACCCGCTGTCGGGCCACGGTGTCGACAATCTGTTCGCCACCCACCCCTCGACCGCGAACCGCATCGCCGCGCTGCAGCAGCTCGCCGCCGAGCTCGGCACCCAAACGGCGCCACGCCCGGCCGGCGCCGGCACTCCGCCGCGCAGCCCGTGGGGCGGAGCATCGGGCCAGCGCGGGCCGTGGGGTTAGGCGGGGTGAAATAGTCGCCGCAAAGCCCGGTCCGCTCCCGTTCCCCGTTTTTACGGGTGAGGGCTGTCTCCGCAGTTACGGCGATAGCTGCATTCGCGGAGGCTCCCCCTCACCCGGAATGCAACTGGCGATGCATTCCGACCTCTCCCCCGCACGCGGCAGGGCAATTGCATATGGCTACGGCCACGTCCCATCGCGCGGGGTGAGGCGCGCCTGCGTAGTTTCTGGATAATAGAATAATGCCGCTGATTTGCCCGACATGTCAAGTTGCCGTGTCGAATGCCGGCACGCGGCCGGCTACTTTGCATGGGGTTGTTTTCAATATTTTGGCAGTGCGCCCCTGCGGAGGCAGGCCATATGCGATAGCCCTGCCGCACGCGGGGCGAGGTGAAGTCGGCCGCTACGCGCTCGCGGCGTCCAGCCGCTCAACCTGCCCCTTGTTCAGCTCGAGCTTCGCCGCCGCGACAAGCGTCGCGACCTGCTCGGGCTTGGTTGCGCTCGCTATCGGTGCGGTGATGCCGGGCTTGGCCATCAGCCAGGCGAGCGCAACCGCGGCCGGCTCTGCGTGAGTCTCCGCGGCGACCTCGTCGAGGCCGGCGAGGATCCGCATGCCGCGCGGGTTCATGTATTTTGGAATGCTGCGCGCGCCGCGCGGGCTCTTGGTGAAGTCGCTCTCCGAGCGATATTTGCCGGTCAGGAATCCTGCGGCGAGGGAGAAGAACGTGATCACGCCGACGTCGTTCTCTTCGCAGACGCGTTGCAGCGCGCCCTCATAGCTCGACCGCTCCGCCAGGCTGTATTCGGGCTGCATGCTCTCGTAGCGCGGCAGCCCATTCGCCCTGGAAATATCCAGCGCGCTCTTGAGCCGCTCCGCCGAGAAATTCGAGGCGCCGATCGCCCTGATCTTGCCGGCCTTGATCAATTTGTCATAGGCCGCGAGCGTTTCTTCCTGCGGTGTGGTCTCATCGTCCTTATGGGACTGGTAGAGATCGATGTGGTCGGTCTGCAGCCGCCGCAGCGAGTCCTCGACGGCGCGCGCGATGTAGTCCGGCTTCAGGCCGACATTGCCGTCTCCCATGTCCATGCCGACCTTGGTGGCGAGGATGATGCGGTTGCGGTTGCCGCGCGCCTTCATCCATTTGCCGATGATCGTCTCGGACTCGCCGCCGTGATGACCCGGGACCCAGCGCGAATAGACGTCGGCCGTATCGAGGAACGTCAGTCCATGCTCCAGCACGGTGTCGAGCAGCCGGAAAGATGCGGTCTCGTCCACCGTCCAGCCGAACACATTGCAGCCGAAGCAGAGGGGAGGGACGGTGATGCCGGAGCGGCCGAGCGCGCGATGCTTCATGAGTGTTCTTTCTCTTGTTCTTGACGGGAGGCGCGGGACACTGAGGCAGATTGCCCCTGTTTGCAAGGCACCGCGCCGGCCGCAACGACCGGAGGCGAATCCGGAAATGATCGATTGGAAGGAATGATGCAGGCCGCGCGTCAGGTCAGCTTCGCTGCCCCTCAGTCTGCGTCTTCGGGCGATTTCGTCGCACCGCAGGATTTCATTCGCAGGACGTTTGATGTAGATTGTCGCGCGAGCTGCCACCGGTCACGCCGAATTCCGGAGAATGAGCGGCAGCGCAACTGGCCATCGGCAGGCCGCTTCTTCCTCATTTCAGTACGAAATCTTCTTCTGCCCGGGCCGCGCTCGGGTGAACGCTTTTTTCATTCCCAGCCAAGTGGAGGGATTGCCATGCACTTCTGCCTCTCAGGGGAATACACGCCACGTTCCATCAACAGCATCATGGAGAACCCGACAACCAATCGGCTTGAGGCGGCCAAGAAGTTGATCGAGACGGCCGGCGGCAAATTGATTTCGATGTACAGCATGGCGGCCGATGGCCCCGGCGTGATGGTGATCTTCGACGTGCCGGATCCGACCGTCGCACCCGCCATCACCGGCGTGGTCGTCGCGTCCGGCGCCATCCAGAATGTGAAGCTGGTCCGGCTGTTCACGCAGGACGAGATCAAGGTGGTGCGTCAGCACGCGAGCAAGCTCAAGGCTGCCTACTCGCCTCCAGGAAGTTAGCGGGCACGGACGACGAAACGCGGCGCAGATCGATCTGATGACCGCTGTCCCTCGCGCGCGGCGGCGCTTCGCAGCGTCCCGCGCGGAGGCGAGGACCGTTGCGCGCCGCAGATCCGGGGCGCGTTCAACGGATGGGCAGTCGCTCAGGCGGATGTCGCGCGCGCATGCTGGCTCGCATAGCCCCGGCCGGTTGTGCCGTCGCATGACGTCCGCCGCCTCGTTCAGCACGTCTTCGGCGCGGCGATCGCGGCACCACGCCACCGCCGCTCACGAGGGCGGAGAGTCCAAATACACGTAAAGCGCCGCGAGCTTGCCGTCCCGCGCGATGATGAAATCCACGCCGGTATGGACCGGTGTTTCGCCTTTCGGCCCGGAGCCCCACGCCAGGCGCCCGGAATTGTGCAGCGCCTGCGGCGCGCCATGCGGCGCATAGACATAGTGCGCTGATGCGTCGCGCGGAGATCGCCGGCGAACTTGTCGAGTGCGTCGCGGCCTACGAGAACGCCCGGCGGCGCGTGGAGCACGCAGTCCGCGGTGTAGAGCTCTTCAGTTGCGGCCCTTCGGCGCACCGGATTGCCTTCGCCGAAAACCTCTGGAAGGTTTCGGGTCAGCAGCGTTTCGATCACGCCCACATCTGCGCCCGCGGAGGGGGCGACACTCGTCTTGCTGGCATGCTCGTTCATCTGAGACCTCCATGTGATATCTGAAATCATGTGGTCGCAGCCGCCGTTGCGAAACGGCAATGATGGAAGGTCATCGTTTCACATTTTGATGCATCGACGTGACGGCGTTGCGGGCGAAAGCGCTTTGGCGCGCCTCATCGTACGTCGAGCCCTCTTCAGCCACCCTTCAGTGCGGTGTATCTACAAACGTTGCCGCCAAGCGATTTGCGCGGCGGCGTTGAAGGGCAGGCGCTTGGGGTCTGCGGGTTGGGGTCTGAAGGTGCATCACTTGGCTTCGATGTTGGGCGCGGCGTCGGCAGCGCGCGCGGGATTGCCTGTCCGCATGGTCCGGCTGGCCTGCGGAATTGCGATCGGTTGCGCCTGATTGGCTTCGCGCCGCAACGCGCGGCGGCGCAGGTGCCATTCTCCCCGTTTCAACCAGTGCGACAGATGGAGGCTGCGAAGCCGCTGGCGCGTGACGTCACTGGTCCGCCGGCCGCCAGCCAGCGGCTCGACGGCACTGCGTTCTTTGTCGACGATCTCGGCCACATGCTGACCGCGCGGCATGCGGTCGCGGATTGCGCCCGGATTGTCGTCAGCAAGGAGGGCCGGGCCGTCGCGGCGCGCGTGGTGGCGCTGGCCGCGAGCGACATTGCATTGATCAAGGTGCCGCGCACGCTGGGTCTCGCAGCGGTATTTCCGCGCGCCAACACGTCCGTTGCCAACGACATGGTGTTTGCCGAGGCCTATGACCGCCTGAAGCCGATGCTCGCGCATGGCGGATCGCTCGGCAATGCGTTCGTCGATACCATCCTGCGCGATCCCGAGCACCTCGTGCTGCGCTCGAATGTCACCTTCGGCACCAGCGGTGCGCCGGTGCTGGATTCCCGCGGCCTCGTCGAAGGCGTGGTGAGCCGTAGGACCACGGTCGATCGCGTGCTGGCGGTCGATGCCGTGCACGCCAAATCCTTTCTTGCCGCGCATGGCGTGCGCTTCCAGGAGGACGACCGGCCGCAGATGAGCGGCACTGCGTCACGCGCGCATCGCGCCGCCAGCATCTCGGCACGCGTCACATGCCTGCAACAATGAGCGACTAGTTGCTGCAAGCGCTAATATTCTCGCGTTGCCTTGTCAGCCTGCTGTCCGCGGTCAACCCTTGTCCAGAACCATGCTCATCTTGCGGGGCACGCTCGTGCTCTCGTTCGGCCTCTTGATCCTGTCCCCAGCGCCGGGCCACGCTCAAGACGCCAACTTTCGCAATCCGGAACAGGCGCCGCCGTCATGGGCGCAGTTCGCCAAGCTGGTGAAATACCGGTTCGAGGAATGGATCGCGGCCGACGAGACGGTTGCCAATCGCTTCCGCAACTGGGTCATCGAGCATTCCGGCAAGGAGAACGGCTCGCCGCCGACGCTCGTGGTGCGCGCCTGGCTCAATCCGGACGGCACCGTCGAGCGCGTCGCGTTTCCGGCCTTCAATGACGCCGGCGCGACCGAGGACCTGCGTACCATCCTGAAGCGCGGCAATGTCGGCGAGGCCCCGCCGCCGGAGATGTTGCAGCCGCTCAACCTGCGCTTCTCGCTCAATCTGCGCAAACCCTGAGCGGGTTCGGTCGCGCGTTCGTATTCCTTCGTCATTCCCCGGTGCGCAATTGCGCACCTGAGCGCTCGCCAACGGGTCGCGCGAACGCGCGCCCGATGACAGGCTCCGCGAGAACCCGGAATCCATTTCGCCACTTGTCTTGTGGTGCAATGGATTCCGGGCTCAGCCCTTCGGGTTGCCCCGGAATGACGAGAAGATAGAGCTAGGCCCTGCCACTGAGTGTATGATCAAGTCAGTCCCGTCATCCTGAGGAGCGCGAAGCGCGTCTCGAAGGATGCACGGCCTCCTCTCGGGCCGATTCATCCTTCGAGGCTCGCTCCGCTCGCGCCTCCAGCGACAAAGGCAAAGCCTTTGGGGATGACGGGATTTGGACTGCTGTTGGCTGTCGTCTCGGGCGCAGGCCGGGACCCATAACCACAAATGATCATTGTTGTGCGGTGATGGAACGACGAGTCCCGTTTACAATGCCTGTCGCGGAGTACGGGTCCCGGCTTTCGCCGCGACGACGCATGGGGTGAACACCATGGCCAAACAACAGTGCGAGCGTTCGCGGCGCGCCTTCGTCGGCGCCGCCATCGCAGGAATTCCCGCATCGCTTCTGCTGCGCACCGCCGCGGCCTCCGACAGAATGACCAGGCTGCAAGCGGAATACCAGGACACGCCGAACGGCATCTATTCCTGCCGGCTGTGCACGCTGTTCGTCGCGCCCGACGGCTGCAAGGTGGTGGAGGGCGCTATCAGCAAGGATGGCTGGTGCAAGGCCTTTGCGGCGGTGGATTGAATGTAAGCCTACAACTCCCGCGCATTCGAGAATGCGAACGACGACACCCGCCGCGTGGTCTCGTCCAGGATCAGGGTGCGCGTGATCGGCGGCTCGGCACGCTGGCTGCAGTTCTCGCGCTCGCAGAGCCGGCAGTTGACGCCGATCGGCGTGCCCTCGACCTTCTCCAGATCCATGCCGGTCGCATAGACGAGCTTTGCCGCATGACGGATTTCGCAGCCGAGCCCGATCGCAAAGCGCGGCTGCGGCTGCGGATAGGGCGCTACCGGCCGCCGCACCGTCTGCGCGATCGAGAAGTAGCGCGTGCCGTCCGGCAGCTCGATCACCTGGCTCAGCAGGCGGTCGGGCATGTCGAAGGTCGAATGCACGTTCCAGAGCGGGCAGGTGCCGCCGAATTTGGAGAACGGGAAGGTGCCCGAGGAAAACCGCTTCGACACGTTGCCGGCATTGTCGACGCGCAACAGGAAGAACGGCACGCCGCGCGCGTTCGGCCGCTGCAGCGTGGTGAGGCGGTGGCAGACCTGCTCGAAGCCGGCATTGAAGCGCTGCGCCAGCACGTGGACGTCGTAGCTCAGGGCCTCGGCCGCGGAATGAAATGCCTGGTAGGGCATCATCGCGGCCGCCGCGAAATAATTGGCGAGCGTGATGCGGTACAGCCGGCGCGCGGTGTCGTCGAGCGGGCCGGCGCGGCTAACGATCGCGTCGATCGCGGCGCCGCATTCGACAAAGCCGATCTGCAGCGCGAGCTGGAAGCTGCGGCCGGCACTGTCGACCAGTTCGGAGATCAGCAACTGCCGGCGATGGCGGTCGAAACGGCGCAGGGTCTCGCGCATCACGTCGACCGGCATGACGCGGGTGACGATCGAATGTTTTTCGCGCAGGCGCGTGGCGAGTGCCGTGAACAGGCCTTCGGTCGGCACGTTGAGCTCGTCGCGCAGATTTTCCGCCGCGGTCTCGAGCTCCGGAAAATAGTTGCGGTTGGCCTCGATCAGGTCGCGCACCCGCTCGATCGGGTTGGCGTCGAACTGCGAGCCTTCGCGATCGGCCATCTGCGCCGCCACCAGCGTCTCGCCGCGGCGCGCCTCGGTATAGGCGGCGTAGAGCCGTTGCAGCGCATGCGTCACGCCGGGGCACAGCTCGGCGAGATCACGCAGTTCCTGCTTCGGCACGTCGATCTGGCGGAACAGGGGATCGGAGAAGATCTCGTTGAGTTCCGCGAAGAAGCGGTCCTCGTCGGCGGTGGCGAGGTCACGCAGATCGAGGTCGTAGGTCTCGGCCAGCCGCAGCAGGATCTGCGCGGTCACCGGGCGCTGGTTGCGCTCGATCAGGTTGATGTAGGAGGGCGAGATGCCGAGCCCCTCGGCGATCTGGGTCTGCGACAGCCCCAATTGCTGCCGGATCCGCCGAAAGCGCGGACCGACGAACAGCTTCTTTCCGGACTCGCCCGGCATGACAGCCTTACTGACCCATTTTGTGACAATATTTACAAATCGACATTTATTACAAGTTCAGATGTTACATAACATCACCAATAAAAAACAAGGCGTCTGTACGAACTTCCCGCTTTCGCGTTTATCTCCTGACACGCGCTTCGCGATGCTCTGTCAAGAATGTCGATACGGCGAGTAGGTCGCGGGGATCAGAATTCAGGCGGCTGAGCAAGGGCAGCAGGACTTTTAGAGGAGACTGACGATGAGCAAGGGCAGCAATTTCTGGGTGATCGGCGGCGAGTTCGGCTCGATGAACTTCCACAAGCTCGTCGAAGGCTCGGCCCAGGTCCGCGGTCCGTTCAAGACCCGCAAGGAAGCCGAAGAGTGCTGGAAGGAAGTCTCGGAAGAGAGCCGCCACAAGGCCGGCGTGCGCTTCTCGATCGTCGAGGAGCCGTCCCGGGTTTCGGCCTGACACCAAAATTACCTGAGCTAAGAAACGTCCAAGGACGGCGGCCCCATCCGGTTCATCCGGGTGGGGTCGACCGCTTTTGGGACAGTGCCGGGATCTTTCATCTGGGGATAAGTGGCCACCTAAGTGCTTGGGAACCAACGTGCTTTGCGGACGTCATGGTTGCTGATAGGTTAATGGGTAAGGCAACCCGTCACCACGAGGCCGTAAGGCATGTCCGATCCGCAGAACACCGGCAGCGAGGCGCGCGAGATGCGGCCGACGCTGCGAGAGGCGCTGCGGCGGGCGCGGATCGAGGCGGCCGATCGCACCGGCGTCGTCGTCGAGTTGCGCGATGCCGAAGTGGCTCGGCTCGAGATCCTCAACGACGCGCTCGATCCCTTGTTTGCGCAGGTGCCGGAGAAGGTCGATCTGTTCGACCGCGGCATCAGCCAGGGCGAGACGCCGCGGCTGTGGATCGACGTGGTCGCGCATGTACTGATGGGCCGCGACAAGCGCATCTACCGCTTCGTGCAGGACACGAGATTCGGCCGCATCGTGCTTGCCGAATCGCACGACGTGGCCGTGATGGTCGATGCGGTCACCGACTATGTCGCGCGGCGCATGATCGAACGCGAGCATGCGATGGTGGCAACGCCGCTTCCGGTTGCCGAGTCGCCGGCTCCGCCGCCGGTGCCGGTGGTGGCGCCGAAGCGCCGCGGCGGGATCGGCATGTTCGTGCTCGGCTTCATCCTGGGCGGGCTGGCGCTGTTCGGCTTCGCGCTGCTGGCGAGCTTGCAGAACTTCTAGCCGCTGACCGGCGGGGGGCATCGTGGTCGTAACTCCCGCCTCGGCATTTTTCGGCATTCTGGCGGCGGCCGCGGTGGTCGGCAGCGCCGTGCTGTTCGGCAAATGGCAGACGCTGCGGCGCGCCGAATATATCCGCACCTTCAAGTGGCCGGCGGGCCTATTGGCCCGGCTCGAGAAGCATCACCCCGGCTTCGCCCGCAAGGACAGTGCGCTGGTGTCGCGCGGCCTGCGGCAGTTCTTCCTCGCCTATCTGATGAGCGGCAAGCGTTACGTCTCGATGCCGTCGCAAGCGGCCGACGACCTCTGGCACGAATTCATTCTCTACACCCGCGAATACGACGCGTTCTGCCGCCGGGCCTTCGGATCCTTCCTGCATCACACGCCCGCGGTCGTGCTGGTGAAGGAGCGGCGCCGGAGTAATGAAGGGCTGCGGCGGGTCTGGTGGTACTGCTGCAAATACGAGAACATCGATCCGGTCAGGCCGACGCGGTTGCCGCTGTTGTTCGCGCTCGACGCCAAGCTCAGCATCGCGAACGGCTTCATCTATCACACCGACTGCGAGGCACTGCGCCGCAGCGGCATCAGTGGCAGCAGTCCGTATTGTGGCGGCGATTTCGCCGACTCGTCGATCGACGGATCGTCGGCGGGTTTTGGCGATGCCGGCAGTGACGGAAGCCATGGCGGCCATGGTGGCGACGGGGGTGGCCACGGCGTCGGTGATGGAGGTGGTGGCGACGGTGGCGGTGGCGGCGACAGCGGAGGCGGCTGCGGCGGTGGATGTGGCGGCGGCGGTGGCGGTGATTAGGATAGCCGCACTTGTTTCAGCTCGCGAATGCCGTCGTGAGCGCCGAGGCCGCGCACGGTTTGCTCGCAGCGCCAGCCATTGCCGTCGCGCTCGATCGAGAACAGATTGTAGGCCGCCGCCGGATAGTGCTTGCGCGCCAGCGCCGACGCCGACGGCACGCCGATCGCCGGGATCTTCCGCTCGGGGCCGTCGAACCACATCGTCGAATGGATGTGGTCATGGCCATGCAGCACCAGCTCGACGCCGTGTCGCTTGAGCAGCGCCAGCAGCTGATGCGAATCGGTCAGCCGTTTGGCGCGCCCGTCGGAGTGCAGCGGGTGATGCACCAGGAGGACGCGAAAGGCCTCCTCCCGCGACAGCTGCGCGAGGATCGTATCCAGCGCAGTGAGCTGGGCATGGCCGAGCCGGCCGGTCGCCATCAGCGGCGGCGTCGGCACCGCCGAGGAGACGCCGATCAGCGCCACCGGGCCGCGGCGGCGCACGAACGGAAAATGCGACGCCGCGCCATCGGCGTCGCCGCGCAGATAGTCGCCGAAGTGACTGACGAAGCGATGCCGGGTCGCGCGCACGTAGGCGTCGTGATTGCCGGGGACCACGGTGACGTCGGCGGCACCGCCGACACCCTCGAGCCATTGCCGCGCCGGATTGAACTCGGCATCCAGCGCCAGATTGACGAGATCGCCGGTCACGGCGACGTGGTCCGGCTGCTGTTCCTGCATGTCCGACACCAGCGTGTCGAGCACGTCGCGGCGATGATATTTGTGACGGTTGCGCGTCCAGTTCAGGTAGCCGAAGGCGCGCTTGCCGGCGAGGTCGCGCAGCCGCGCCGCCGGCAGCGGCGGCAGATGCGGATCCGACAAATGCGCGAGACGGAACACCGCCATCACGCGATTCCCTTCGGATTGTCGGTGAAAAGTGGCCGGCAGCCGGTCATGTCGTGCTATCCCGAACGTCCTGCCCTGTATTGGCAAGAGCTGCGCAGGCGCGCAAGGATCAAAGCACGGATCAAGCACCATGATGTCGAGGGTTCAGTGACGGTCCTGCTCGATTTACGCAAGCGCTACGAGCCGCAGATCAGGTGGGTGTTTCATCTCTACTGGCGGCTGGCCCGCAGCATGACGCTCGGGGTCCGCGCCGTGGTGCTCGACGCCGACAACAAGGTGTTCCTGGTCAAGCACAGCTACGTCCAGGGCTGGTATCTGCCCGGCGGCGGGGTCGAGGTTGGTGAAAGTTTTATCGAAGCGCTGCGGCGCGAGCTCGAGGAGGAAGGGCGGATCGAGCTCGACGGCACGCCGGTGTTGCACGGCATCTTCCACAACAGCCACGTCTCGCCGCGCGATCATGTCGCGGTCTATGTCGTCAGGAACTACCGGCAGGACCGGCTGCCGGAGCCGAATCGCGAGATCGTGGCCTGCGGCTTTTTCGACCCGGCTGATCTGCCAGATGACACCACCCCCGGTACGCGGCTGCGGATCGCGGAGGTGCTCGAGGGCAAGCCGCCGCCGGCGACATGGCGGTGATGGACCGCGCCCGCGCCAGATGCTATCCCGCGCCCCACAATGACAGAACTGTCCCTGACCATCCTGCCCGAGACCCCGAAAGACGCCCAGGCGATCGAGCGCCTGCACGAGCGCACCTTCGGGCCCGGCCGCTTCGCGCTCAGCGCCTACCGGTTGCGCGAGCATGTCGATCATCTGCTCGACGTCTCCTTCACGGCGCGGATCGGCACGCTGCTGGTCGGCTCGGTGCGCCAACTCCCGGTCACGATCGGCGATACGCCGGCCCTGATGCTCGGGCCGTTGACGGTCGAGCCGCCGTTCCGCAGCCGCGGCGTCGGCCGCGCGCTGCTCGAGCGTGCGATCAACGACGCCCGCGCCAAGGGCCATCGGCTGATCGTGCTGGTCGGTGACGCGCCGTATTATTCGCGGGTCGGCTTCAAGCCGGTCCCGAAGGGACGGATGACGATGCCCGGCCCCGTCGACTACAGTCGCCTGCTTGTCATGGAACTGGTCGACGGCGCTGCCGAGGGCGTGTCCGGGCCGATCCAGCCGGACTGGAGCAAGGCGATCTGACATCCGCGCGAGCGTCGCCCGGAACGGTTGCGCGCTATCGGAAACTGAAGCACAGTTGAGGCAAGCGCCGGGACAAGACCGGCGCATGTCATATCAACAGGGAGAGTGCGCGCCATGATCAAGGTCAGTGTGATGTATCCGAACAATCCAGGCGCACGCTTTGATCACGAGTATTATCGCGACAAGCACATGCCGCTGGTGAAGGCGCGCCTCGGCGACGCCTGCAAATACTACACCGTCGACAAGGGTCTCGCCGGCGGCGCGCCGGGGACGCCCGCAACCTATGTCGGGATGTGCCACATCTTCTGCGATTCGGTTGAGGCTTTCGCGACCGGCATGGGCAAGCACGCCCAGGAGATCATGGGCGACATTCCGAATTACACCGATCTGCAGCCGGTGATCCAGATCAGCGAAGTCGTCGTCGGTCACTGAACGGCGCGGACGTAGAGCATGATCCCTCTGCCGTTGATGGCAGAGGGACACGCTTGTCTCAGAACTTCAGATTGGCGAAGGCCCGCACGCCGAGGCCCGGCATCAGCACCTCGTCCTTGGTGTAGGACACCGAGTTGCGGATGTTCTGGTTGAGCAGATTGTTGCCGACCAGACCGAGCGTCATCTCGCGCGCGCCGATCCATGACTGACTGAGCTTGGTGTTGTAGGTGACCTCCGCATTCAGCAGATTAAAGCCCGCGGTCGGGGTCTCGCCGATGACAGCGATGTCGCTCTGCGCGAAGGCGTGCACCAGATTGATGCGGGTGAACCAGTTGCTGTCGCGCCAGTAGACGCCGCCGCCGAGCCGCACCGGCGGAATCCGCGGCACGTTGCTGCCGTCGGTGAAGGTGGCGCGCACCACGTCGAACTGGTTCTCGATGCCCCAGATCCCGCCATTGAGCGGGCCGATGTCGAGCTGGCTCTGGAACTCGGCGCCGCGGAAGATCGCGTCACGCTGCGCGTATCTCGCCTGGTTCAGCTCAAGCTGGTCCGGATTGGCTATGTCCACGCAAGCCGCACTGTCGCACGTGTTGCCAGTCAATTGGCGGTAGATAAAGCCGTTGAACTTCGTGTAGTAGCCGGTGAGTTCGAATCGCAACGGCCCCGTCGCCCGCCGTAATCCCACCTCGATCGATTTTGCCGTCTCGATGCCGAGATTGGGATTGCCGATGTCGAAGGTGGCGGTCGCATCATGGGCGCCGCGCGAAAACAGCTCTGCCGGTTTCGGCGCGCGTTCCACGTATTGACCGGTAATGCTCGCAACCAGATCCCACGGCAGGTTCTGGATCAGGCCAACGCTCGCACTTTTCGGCGTGAAGCGCGGATTGCGCTGCGTGGCGGGACCAACACTGGCAGGGTCGATGTTGACGTCGAACACGTCAGGTATGAATGCCGGCGTTGTCCCGGAGAGGTTGACGTGCTCGATGCGCCCGGCGATCTGCGCCTTGGTGGTCTCGCTGAATTTCAGCTCATTGAAGACGTAACCGGCGACCCTGTTGTTGTTGTTAGGGTCCCACAATCCGTTGAGCGGGCTGCCTGGATCGTCCGGACTTGGGGCCGTCAATTCCTGATGACCGGCCTGCAGGCCGAACGCCGTCGTCACGGCCGCGAAGCGCGCGTTGAACGGCATCATTTGCACTTCGAGCCTGGCTTCTTGCTCCTTGTTGGTAAAAGTCTGCCGCACGCCGTCGCTGGTCAGGTCGGTCGGATCGGCGAGGCCGAGCTCGTTGTGGCGATAGTCGGTCGCGCCGACCCAGAACCGCACGGCGTCGATCGCCGCGGCATCGGGGCGGTACTCGCCCTTGACGGCGATCTTGGTCTGGTGCGCGTCGATCCGGGTCTGGTGATCGGCGCCGTCGATGCCGGGGATGTGGTAGAGCGAGTCGTTCTGGGTGATCGCCGCGCCGATAAAGCCGCCCTGGAAGAAATAGGAGGCGCCGACTGAAGCGCCATCCGACTGCGTGGCGGAGTTCGGCTGGCGGCCATTAATCGGCTGGCCGGGCACAAACAGATACGGATAGCTCGGGATGCTGTAGTCGCTGGTGGTGCGGCCGTAGACATCGGCATGCACCGCGACGTTGTTGCCGCCGGCGTCCAGCAGCATGCCACCCTCGACGCCGCGATTGACCGAGCTCACCGAGGTGCGGGTCTCGACATTGAGGCAGCCCGGGCCGCCGGCATCGGCGAGCGGCGCCTTCACCGGCAAGCCGTAGCTCCGGAACGGCGTCGCCGCGCAGGTCGGCATCGCGTCGGGAATGCGGTTGTTGGTGGCGCTCACCACGCCGCCGATCGAGGTCGAGCCGTAGCGCAACGCGGCAGGTCCCCGCACCACCTCGATCTGGTTGGTCGAGAACGGATCGATCGGCACGAAATGATCTTCGCCGAGATCCGAGGCGCCGCCGCCGCCGAGGCCGTTCTCGACGATGCCGACGCGATTGACGTCGAGGCCGCGGATGATCGGCCGGCTCGATGCGCCGGGCGCGAAGCTCGAACCGGTGATGCCGGGTTTCGAGAACAGCAAATCGCCGAGCGTGGCGCCGCCGGAGCGCCGCAGTTCCTCATTGGGCACCACGGTGACGGTTGCGAACTGGTCGGTGACGACGGGCAGCACGCCCTGCTGTGGTGCCGGCGCCGGTGGAGCGGGCGCCGGTTGCGCCGCGGCGGTGCGTTCGCGGTTGCGGCTCGGCGCAGCCCGGACAACGTGAGTCGGCGTGCGCGTCGGCGCGGTTCGGTGCCGCTGGATCGGGCTCGGCGCCGTCACGGTGATGTCAGGCAGTTGCGTCGGCGTATCCTGGGCGATCGCGCCGCTACTCATTGCGCCCAGCAATAGCCAGCTCGCGCTCCCGATGTGGAATGCTCGTTTCTTCTGAAGTGTCATTGTCCCGATCCAGGCCCGTCGAAATGACGGATCGATTCCGATTTGCCCTGGTGGAGTTTCGCCGCAAGTGTGACGCGGCAGTCGGCTCAGGGCGTGCAGCAATCAGTCGATGTCAGGACAGGGGAGGGGCACGGGAGTGAAAGGCCGCGGGCGCCGACTTCAGATGGATGAATTCGGCATTGGTGGTGCGGAACAGGAGCTCGATGGCTTCCGGCAGCAACAACACTGGCGGCGCCGTGAACAGCATGCTGCTCGCGAGCGAGATGACGGTGCAGATCGCGCAATGATCCGCCGGATGCCGGTCGTTGTCGTGCCTCGTGGGCGGCTCGGTCCCGGTCACCGGGACCGCGAGGTCCGGCGTCGCCGAGGTCCCGATATAGGCGAGATCGAGCAGCGACAGGCCGGTCTGGACCGCGGGCGCCGCTTGCGCGGCCGCAATGGGGTGGAAGTGCCCGAACGACAGCACGAACTGGACGGCGAGCGCGAACAGCGCCAGCCGCGAGCCAGTCTTGATGTGCTTCCGGAACCAGTCCATGCCGATTGAGCCCCACCATCGGACCGGCTCTACCCAGTCGCCCGATGTTACATTATAACATCGGAGGGCGACGGTGATGTCAACGGTGGTTCAGACACACTGTATCGATCCGTTGCTGGTGTGTGATTGCAGCAACGGGGTGTCGTTGAACATCGGGAGTGTGGGCCGGTCTCAGCGTCCCTCGCGCAGCCAGGTTGCCGCGAATGCACCGAGCAACAGCAGCAGGCCGACCAGGCCGGCGAACATCGGCAGCACGCCGACGCCCTTCACGACGCTGGCGTCGCGCATCTTGACGCCGAGCCAGCCGTCGCCGCGGAAGATCGTCGACGCGCGCACCGGCACGATGCGCGGCATGTCGAGGCTCGATCCGTCGACGATGCGCCGTGCGTCGCCGCCGGTCGCCTGCGAAAGCGGCTTCAGCATGTCGGTGGTCGAGGTGACTTCCGAGAATTCCTTCGGGTTGGTCGGGCCGACATTGATCAGCGCCTTCAGCGTCCCGTCCGTGGCCTGCCACAGACCGAGCTCGCTCGCGGGCAACGTGGCGCGCCACTCGCCGGGATCGCCTGCGGTCAAGGTCAGTTCATGCGTGGCGCCGCTCGGCGACGTCACGGTGACCGGCGCGACGGTGTCGGACATGGTCTGCCGCACCACCATGAGGTCCTTGCCCTGTACCTGCATGCGCAGCGCCTCTTCGTCGAGGTCCGGCTGCTTCATCAGCCAGTGCGACACCCGCCGCAACAGATCGAGATGCGGTCCGCCGCCTTCATAGCCGCGCGCCCACAGCCAGATCTGGTCGGAGAGCAGCAGCGCCACGCGGCCTTCGCCGAACCGCGACAGCAGCAGCAGCGGCTTGCCGTCGGCGCCGGTCATGACCGGTGGGTTGATCGCGTTGCGGGTGTCGACGGTGCGGAAGAACCGGCTCCAATGCGGCGGCTCGGCATTCGAGCCTTCCAGCCCGCGTGTCACCGGATGGCGTTTCCCGGCATCGCTCAAATGCGCATAGAACGGCTTCTCGGTCACGCCGACCGGCTCGGCCGGCAGCACCGAATCCAGCGGCGTGCGCCAGATGCTGGTGGTCGAGGCGTAATCGGGACCGGCCGAGACCAGCACTGCGCCGCCGGAGCGGACATAGCGCGCGATGTTGTCGAAATAGGCGATCGGCAGCACGCCCTGGCGGGCGTAGCGGTCGAAGATGATCAGCTGGAATTCGTTGATCTTCTGCTGGAACAGCTCACGGGTCGGAAACGCGATCAGCGACAGCTCGTTGATCGGCGTGCCGTCCTGCTTCTCCGGCGGACGCAGGATGGTGAAGTGGACGAGATCGACGCTGGGGTCGGACTTCAACAGATTGCGCCAGGTGCGCTCGCCGGCATGCGGCTCGCCGGACACCAGCAGCACGCGCAGTTTGTCGCGCACGCCGTCGATCGCCACAACGGCGCGGTTGTTGACCGGCGTCAGCTCGTTCTCGAGCGGCGAGGCCTCGATCTCGACGATGTTAGGACCGGCATGCTTGATGTCGATGTCGACGCTCGAGGTCTGGCCGCTGGTCAGCGTGCGCTCGTTGATCACCTCGCCGTCGCGGCGGATCGTGACCTTGGCGCGCTCGCCGGTGACGCCCTGGTCGTCGAGCCGGTAGGTGATGGTCTGGGTCTGGCCGACGATGCCGAAGCGCGGCGCTGCCGTGATCGCGATGCGGCGGTCGCGCTCGTCCTTGCGGCCGGTGATCAAGGCGTGCACCGGCGCCTGGAAGCCGAGCGCCTGCGCGTTGGCGGGAATATCGTGCACGCGGCCGTCGGTGATCATGAACGCGCCGGCGACGCGCTCGACCGGAACGTCCGACAGCGCCGATGTCAGCGCGCCGAACAGTTTGGTGCCGTCGGTTTCGCCGTCGGCCTGGCCGGCCTCGACGACGCGGACCTCGAGGCCCTTGATCTGCTTCAGGCTGTCGACCAGCGCCTGCCGTGCCTTGTCGGTCTCCTGGTTGCGGGTGCCGAAATTCTGGCTCGGGCTCTTGTCGACCACCACGGCCGCGACCGACGATAGCGGCTCGCGGTCCTCGCGGGTGAAGGAGGGATTGGCCAGCGCGAGCAGGATCAGCGCCAGCGCGGCGACACGCACCGCGGCGCCGCGCGCGCGCGACAGCAACAGCAGCACCGCGATGACGACGATCGCGCCGAGCGCGATCCACAGCACGATCGAGGGAACCAGCGGTGTGAACGCGATACCGTAGTTCATGTCATTGTCCCAGCCGCTCGATCAGGGCAGGCGCGTGCACCTGGTCGGCCTTGTAGTTGCCAGTCAGCGTGTACATCACGATGTTGACGCCGGCGCGGAAGGCGAATTCGCGCTGGCGCGGCTCGCCCGGGGTCAGCGGCAGCATCGGCTGCCCGTCGGGACGGATCGCCCAGGCGCCGGCGAGGTCGTTCGACGTGATGATGATCGGCGAGACGCCATCGCCGCCGCGTGCCGGGCGCTGCGCGGCCTCCTCGTCGTCCTCGCGCGGCAGCGCCTCGACCCAGCTCTGGCCCGAGTTGAAGCGGCCGGGGAAGTCGCGCAGCAGATAGAACGTCTTGGTCAGCACGTGCTCGCGCGGCACCGGCTCGAGCTCGGGCACGTCGAGGGTCGACAGCAATTCGCGCAGCGTCTGCATGCCCGGCGTCTGCGACGCGCCATTGTCGCCCGGCGGCGCCTCGACAGCGTCGCGGGTGTCGAAGATCACGGTGCCGCCCTGCTTCATATAGGCGTCGATCTTGTTGATGGCGTCCTGCGCCGGCTTCGGCGCGCCCGGCACGATCGGCCAGTAGATCAGCGGGAAGAATGCCAGCTCGTCGCGCGCGGGATCGATGCCGACGGGATCGCCGGCTTCCAGTGCGGTGCGCTGCCCGAGGAACAGCGTCAGGCCGGACATCCCGGCCTTGACGATGGAATCGACGTCGGCATTGCCGGTCACGACATACGCCAGCCGCGTCTGCGACACCGCCTTGATGGCGAAGTCGTCGCTGCTGGCGTTCTGGGCGCGCGTCGGCGACGGCACCATCATGGTGGCAAGGACGAAGGCCAAGGCAAGCACCGCCAGCGCGGCGCGCCGCCGGATCAGCGCGGCAAGGCCGCCGCCGAGCATCGCCACCACGATCGCATCGAGCAGGAACAGCGCCAGCGCCGTCGACAGCATGATGCCGCGCAGGTCACGCGGCTCGCTGTTGGTGTAGGTCGCATGCTTCGCGCGCAGGCCGGAGGTGTCGAGCGGCGCAATGCGGTCGGCGGAGGCCAGCGTGTTGACCGCGATCGGGCTCTCGGCGGTGCCGTAGAAGCCGGGCGGATGGTCCGCGGTGCCGCGGTCGCGATAGTCCGCCGACATCGGCTTGGCGGTCGACGGCGGCGGGCCGAACGCGCCGAAGCCATCGAGCGTGCGCAGCGGCGCGACCGTCTCGGCATTGGGATCGCTGGCGACGCCGGGGCCGGGCTTCGAAGTGTAGCCGGACATGTCGATCAGCCGGCGCAGCATCTCGACGAAGGTGCCGGACATCGGCAGGTCGGACCAGCGCATGTCGCGCCGACATGGAACAGGCTGACCACGCCCTTGCCGCGATGCTCGCCGGTGACGAGCGGCGTGCCGTCCTCGAGCGAGGCCCAGCTCTTGGTCGCGAGCACGGCGTCGGGCTCGGCCAGCACCTGGCGGCTCACGGTGATGTCCTTCGGCACGGTGAGGCCCGTGAACGGGCCATCGGCGGCGAACGAGGCCATGTGTTGCGGCTTCTCCCAGGTCAGGCTGCCGCCGAGCGTGCGTCCGCCGCGGCGCAGCTTGACGGGAACGAGGTCGTCATCGGCCTGCGCGAGGCGAGGGCCTGCGAAGCGCACCAGCACGCCGCCTTGCTCGATCCAGGCATTGAGGCGGTCGCGGATCTCCGGCGACAGCGTGCCGACGTCGGCCATCACGATCATCGGCAGCCGCTGGTCGAGGAATTGTCCGATCACCTGCTGCGGCGCGCCGCGATCGCCGAGCCTGACGTCGGCGAAGGGCGACAGCGCGCGGGAGAGATAGAAGGTCGAGGCCAGCAGCGGCTGTGCGGTGTCGTTGCTCGCACCCGAGACCACGCCGATGGCGCGGCGGCGCCAGCGCCGGTCGAGCAGCTGCACGGCGCCGGCCGAATGCTCACCGGAAATTTCGAGCCGCGCGATGTCGTTGCGCAGTTCGACCGGAAGATCGAAGGCAGCTTCGGTCTCGCGCTCCTGCGGGCCGAATGCGTAGCGGGCCTCGCCGATCGGCGAGCCCTTGGCGTCGACCGCGCGCACCGTTCCCGCCGCGATGCCGCTTTCGGTGCGCAGGACCTTCACGGTCATCTTGGCGGCGGCGTTCTCGGCCGCGACCAGTGCCTGCGCGGATTGCGCGCCGCCGGTATAGATCGTCAGATTGCGGCTCTCGATCACCTTGCCGAGACCTTCGGTGAATTCGCTGCCGCGGCCGGTGTCGACGCCGTCGGACAGCCAGGCGATGTCGCAGTCGCCGGTCGATTTGAGGAAACGTTCCAGCGTCGCCAGGGTTTCAACGCGATCGATCGAGTAGGGTTTTGGCGCAAGCTGGCGCAGCGCGACGCGCGCGGCGCCGGCCGGCATCAGCGTGATGTCGCGCGTCGGCTCGGACAGCGGCACCAGCGCGACGCCGCGGCGGTCGCTGTCGGCATTGGTGACCAGCTCGTCCGCGGCCTTGATCCGCGCATCCCAACTCGAGGCCGCGCTCCAGCCGTCGTCGAGCAGGATCACCAGCGGCTGCTTGCCGGCGGCAACGCCGGTCTGCGGATTCCAGATCGGTCCGGCGGCGGCGAAGATGACCAGCGCGGCGGCGGCGAGCCGCAGCAGCGTCAGCCACCACGGCGTGCGCGACGGCGTCTCCTCCTTGGGCGCGATGTCGAACAGCAGCCGCGTCGGCGGGAATTCGATCCGGCGCGGCCGCGGCGGCATCACGCGCAAGAGCCACCACAGCACCGGCAGGCTGACCAGCCCCAATAGCAGCAATGGTTCGGCGAAGGAGAGCGGGAGGCCTGCGATCATGCGCTGCGTCCCGCTTTGACGGTCGAGCGGCCGCCGCCCTTGCTCACCATCATGCCCGCGTGCAGGAACAGCAGCAGTTCGGCCGCGGAGCGGCTGGTGGTGTGGGTCGAGAACAGCCAGTCGAGCCGGTTGGTCTCGGCACGGATCTGCTCGCGATGCAGCGCGACGCGCGCGACATAGTCGCTGGCCCAGCTCTCGGCACGGCCCGCGGTGATGACGCTGCCGGCCTCCGGCTCGACGAATTCGACGCGACCGGAATAGGGGAAGATCTCTTCGGCGGGATCGACGACCTGGATCATCGTGCCGTGCGCGCCCGACGAGGCGAGCCCGGCCAGCATGGTCGTGATCTCTGCGATCGGCGACCAGAAATCCGACAGCACGACGACTTCGGCCAGCGACGACGGGACGAAGGACGGCGGCAGGCTCGCGCGCGTCGTCTCGTCGTGCAACATCGCTTCCGCCATCTTGTCGATCACGTTGAGGCTTGCGGTCGGGTTCAGCAGGCCGGGAATGCCGACGCGTTCTCCGCCCGCAACGAGCAGCTCGGCAAGCGCGAAGGCGACGATCAGTCCGCGCTCCAGCTTGCTGTCGCGGGCTTCGCGCGAGGCAAAGGCCATCGAGGACGAGCGGTCGGGCCAGATCCACACCGTGTGCGCGGCCTCCCACTCCTGCTCGCGGACATAGAGATGGTCATCGCGCGCCGAGCGGCGCCAGTCGACGCGCTGCGACGGCTCGCCGGAGACGAAGCGGCGGTATTGCCAAAAATTCTCGCCCGAGCCGGCGCGGCGGCGGCCGTGCAGGCCATGGATGACGTTGGCGGCGACACGGCGGGCCTCAAGCACAAGACGCGGCAGCGATGCGGCGAGCGTTCGGCTTTCGCCATCGGCACGTCGAACCGCCAGGATCTCCTCGTTCTGGTGCCTGTTGTCTGCCGCCATCAACCGATCCGCGTCTTCAGCTGCTTGATCACGTCAGGAATGGTGCGGCCCTCGGCGCGCGCCGAGAAGGTCAGCGCCATGCGGTGCTTGAGCACGGGCTCGGCGAGATCGAGCACGTCGTCGATCGACGGCGCGAGCCTTCCGTCGAGCAGCGCGCGGGCGCGGACCGCCAGCATCAGCGACTGGCTGGCGCGGGGACCGGGTCCCCAGGCGATCAGCTTGCCGGCTTCTCCGCCCTCGGTGCCGGGGCGGGCGGCGCGCACCAGCGTCAGGATCGCCTCGACCACGGAATCGCCGACCGGCAGGCGGCGCACCAGGCGTTGCGCGGTGATCAGCGTCTCGGCGTCCATCGACGCCTTGGCGAGCGTCTCATCGGCACCGGTGGTTTCGAACAGGATGCGCCGCTCGGCGTCGCGATCGGGATAGTCGACGTCGATTTCCATCAGGAAACGGTCGAGCTGCGCCTCGGGCAGCGGATAGGTGCCTTCCTGCTCGAGCGGATTCTGTGTCGCGAGCACGTGGAACGGCTTCGGCAAATCGTGTCGCGCGCCGGCAATGGTGATGTGCTGCTCCTGCATGGCCTGCAGCAGCGCCGATTGGGTGCGCGGGCTGGCGCGGTTGATCTCGTCGGCCATCAGGAGCTGCGCGAACACCGGACCCGAGATGAAGCGGAACGAGCGCTTGCCGGCGGAACTCTCATCGAGCACTTCGGCGCCGAGAATGTCCGACGGCATCAGGTCGGGCGTGAACTGGATGCGCTTGGCGTCGAGCCCGAGCGTGACGCCGAGCGTCTCGACCAATTTCGTCTTCGCAAGGCCGGGGACGCCGATCAGCAGCGCGTGGCCGCCGGACAGGATCGTCACCAGGGTGTTTTCGATCACCTGGTCCTGGCCGAAGATGACGGTGGCGACCGCTTCCTTGGCAGCCTTGATCTGGCCCGCGACCTGCTCGGCCGAGCGGACGATCACATCTTCCAGTTTTTCGACGCTGTCTGCACCGGCCATTCGATCCGCTCCTTCTTGACGATGCGCTCGATTCTCGCGTCGTCACCACATGGGCTGCATGCTAAACCTATGCGAAGGCCATGTATTCGTTGAATTAAACTATCCCCACCTTATCGGTATTTCAGGGTATGAACGGCATCACGATGTGGCGAGAATGACATCCCGACCACATCTCAGGATACGTGCACCAATTGTGCCAGATTGAGGGTTGGAAACTTCAGGGCAAACAATGGCGAAGCAAGGGCAGAGCGATTCCGGCAGTGAAACTACGGGGCTCGAAACGAAGGCCCTCGGAGGCAAGGGCCTCGAAGGGCTGACCACTGCCGCCAATCAAGCCGCGGCATCGGCTCCGGCCGGACGCAAGGGCCTGCCGCCGGTTCATCTATGGAATCCGCCGTTCTGCGGCGATCTCGACATGCGAATCGCGCCCGACGGCACCTGGTTCTACATGGGAACGCCGATCGGACGCCCCGCGCTGGTGCGGCTGTTCTCCACGATTCTGAAGCGCGAGGACGGCAAGCACTTTCTCGTGACACCGGTGGAGAAGGTCGGCATCCGCGTCGATGACGCGCCGTTCCTTGCGGTGGAAATGCAGACCGAGGAAGACGCGCGCGGCCGTTTGCTCAGGTTCCGCACCAATGTCGACGACTGGGTCGATTGCGAGAAGGGCCACGGCCTCAGATTCAAGGCCGCCGAGGACGGCGGATTGACGCCCTATCTGCATGTCCGCGCCGACCTGTGGGCCAAGGTCACCCGCGCGCTCTACTACGATCTGGTTGACATGGGCGAGGAGCGGATGGTCGATGGTCAGGAGATGTTCGGCATCGAGTCCGGCGGCGAGTTTTTCGCGATGGCCGATGCCAGCCAGGTGAGGGGCGCACTTTGAACGAGCCGTTGCTGAAGGTGAAGCCGGCGACGATCAGCTCGACGGAATTCTTCGCGCGAGCCCGCACGCGGCTCGATTTCGAAGTGCCGCCGGGGCTGGTCGATCCGCATATCATTCCGCGCACTGGGGATTCCGGCAACGATCGCATGCTCGAGATCGTGGCGCAGGAGCAGCCGGTGCGGCCGGCCGCGGTGCTGATCCCGGTGGTCGATCATCCCGAGCCGACCGTGCTGTTGACGCAGCGCTCGCCCAATCTGTCGAGCCACGCCGGTCAGATCTCGTTTCCCGGCGGCAAGATCGACGCCACCGATGCCTCGCCGCTCGATGCGGCGCTGCGCGAAGCCTGCGAAGAAGTCGGGCTGAAGCGGGAATTCATCGACCCTGTCGGCTATCTCGACCTCTATGGCACCGCGTTCGGCTTCCGCATCCTGCCGACGGTCGCCAGGGTGAGACCGGGATTTACCTTAGAGATCAACGAGGCCGAGGTCGTCGATGCGTTCGAGGTGCCGCTCGCTTTCCTGATGAACCCCGAGAATCATCAGATCCACACCAAGGAATTCCGCGGCATGGACCGGTCCTACTACGCGATGCCGTTCGCCGAGCGCTACATCTGGGGCGCGACCGCCGGCATCCTGCGGGTGCTGTACGAGCGGATCTACCTGTCATGATCCGCACGGTGTTGACCGAGGTCGGAATCTTCCTGATCCCTTTCGCGGTCTATGCCATCTTCCTCATCGCGACGCGGTCCGGCGTGACGCTGCCGACATCCTGGCCGCTCGACATGATCGCGAAGCTGACGCTGGCGGCGCTGGTGCTGGTCATCGTGAGCTTCGTACTGCTCGCCGAATTGACCGGCGCGCCGCCGAACTCCACCTACGTTCCCGCCCATATCGAGAACGGCAGGCTGGTGCCGGGAGCTGAGAAATGAGCGAGGTGCGCCTGTTGTCCGACGCGCCATGGCTCGCTTCGGGGCCCGCGGCGCGCGTGCTCGGCTTGCTCAATGCCGACGGCGAGGAAGCGCGGGTGATCGGCGGCGCCGTGCGCAACGCGCTGATGCGGATTCCGCTCGCCGACATCGACATCGCCACCACGGCAGTGCCGGAGGAGGTGATCCGCCGCGCCAAGCGGGCGGCCATCAAGAGCGTGCCGACCGGCATCGAGCATGGCACGGTGACCCTGGTCGTCGACGGCCATCCCTTCGAGGTGACGACGCTGCGCGAGGACACCGAGACCTATGGCCGCAAGGCCAAGGTGGCGTTCGGGCGCGACTGGGTGCGCGACGCCGAGCGGCGCGACTTCACCATCAACGGCCTGTCGGTCGACGCCTCCGGCGTCGTGCACGATCACGTCGGCGGTCTCGCCGACATCGAAGCGAGGCGCGTGCGCTTCATCGGCGATCCCGCGCAGCGGATTGCAGAGGATTATCTGCGCATCCTGCGCTTCTTCCGCTTCCACGCCGCCTATGGCGCAGGCGAGGTCGATCGCGCCGGCTATCTCGCCTGTATCAGCGGGCGCGCCGGACTTGCCGGCCTCTCGGCCGAGCGCATCCGCATGGAGATGCTCAAGCTCGTGGTCGCGAACGGTGCCGCCGGCGCGGTGGTCGCGATGGGCGATGGCGGATTGCTGCTGCCGCTGTTCGGCGGCGTCGCCTATACCGGGCCGTTCGCGGCGATGATCGAGATCGAGCAGCTGATGGCGCTTAAGCCGAGCGCGACCCGCAGGCTGGCCGCGCTGACGGTCGCCGTGACCGAGGACGCGCGGCGGATCGCGAGCCGGCTGCGGCTCTCCAACGCCGAGGCCAAGGCGCTCGACTCGATGGGCCATCGCTGGTGGCGCCTGCCCGGCATGGACGAGGCGCGCGCCAAGCGCAGGCTCTACCGGCTCGACGAGGAGCCCTATCGCGATCGGCTGCTGCTCGCCTGGGCGCGAACCGGCGCGAACCGCGACGTCGATCAGTGGCGCGCACTCGCCACGCTGCCGCAGCGCTGGCGCGCCCCTCACTTTCCGTTGCGGGCGTCGGATTTCATCGCGCGCGGGATTGCCGAGGGACCGGCGCTGGGGCACGTCCTGACCCTCGCCGAGGATGCTTGGCTAGCGGCGGATTTCCCGCTCGATCCGCAGGTGTTGTCTGGCATCGCCGACCAGACCGTTTCCCGTTTCACCCGCGACCATCGGCTCTAGATTTTCTTGCCGGGTATCTTGCCGGATTTTCTTGCCGGCATCTCGATGCCGCCGGCATCTGCCAGGCAGCATCGCGCCAACAGATCTCAAGCCGCCTTACGCTTCTTCTTGCGATCGCCGTCGTCGTCCTCGTCTTCGTCGTCCTCTTCTTCCTCGTCGTTGTCTTCGTCCTCGTCGTCTTCCTCTTCATCGTCTTCCGGATCGATTTCGGCCGACTCGAGTGCGACGAGCGGCAGGGTTTCGCGAAACAGGTCGCCGTCCGTGCCCATCCACAGGCACTCGACCTTGTCTTCGTCGACTTCCACCACCGTGATCGGATGGCCGCCGGATTTCAGCATGACGACATCGCCTGGTTTCAGTTCCATGATTTTCCCTCCGCGCTGGATGACGCGGACGGCAAGCTAGCGACCGGTGATGACAGTGCGATCACGGCCGGCGCCTGGCGCTGTGGATTTGCGGTGAAAACAGAAGCTGCGTTATTTCGGCGCGGCCGGAACCAGTTCGGTCAGCGAGCGGATGATGCGGTCGGGCTTGATCGTCGATCCCGGCGGCAGCCCGACACCGTGCACGTCCATCCAGATCGCGTAGATGCCAAGCCGCTGCGGCGCCACGACTTCCCACTCCAGATTGTCGCCGATCATCCAGGTATCCGATGCGGTGACGCCGAGTGCCTGCATCGCGTGCAGATAGGCGCGCTCCTCCGGCTTGCCGAAGCCGTGCTCGCCCTCGATCTGGATGTGATCGAAGCGATGGCCGAGCGCGAAGCGCTCGACCTTGGCGCGCTGCATGTCGGCGGCGCCGTTGGTGACCAGTGCGAGCTTGATGCCGAGCGCCTTGAACGCATCGATCGCTTGATGCGCGCCGGGGAACACGAACATCTCCTCCTCGCGATAGGCGGTGAAGCGATCGGCGATGCGGTCCGCGAGATCGTCCGGCAGCGTACGATGGCCGGCCGCTGCAAGCTGAGCGAAGCCGCCCTTCACGGTCAGCCGCCGCGCCTCGCCGAGCTTGATCCGCCAGATCGGCTCGGCGTCGACCAGAACTGCCGTGCATAGGCCAAGAGCGCCGTCGCGACCATGTCCGGCGGCAGGGGAGCGAGCTCTGCGGCGAACTCGGTGGTAATCGTGTTCCAGGCGATCTCGGGACGTCCATAGGCCGACAGGATGGTGTCATCCATGTCGATCAGCATCGCTCGCGGCAGATCAGTCACGGCCATTTCACCTCCGGCGGCAGCGACGACAGGATCGAATCGACATTGCCGCCGGTCTTCAGGCCGAAGATGGTGCCGCGATCGTAGAGCAGGTTGAATTCGACATAGCGCCCGCGGCGGATCAGCTGCTCGTCGCGATCCTCCGCGCTCCAGTCGGCCTCGAAATTGCGCCGCACCAGGTCGGGATAGATCTTCAGGAAGCTGCGCCCGACGTCCTGGGTGAAGGCGAGATCGGCCTCCCAGTCGCCGCTGTCGTGCCAGTCATAGAAGATGCCGCCGATGCCGCGCGCTTCCTTGCGGTGTGGCAGATAGAAATAGTCGTCGCACCATTTCTTGTACTTGTCGTAGTCGGCGACGCCGTTCGGTCCGCTGCAGGCCTCTTTCATCGCGGCATGGAAGGCGACCGTATCGGGGTCTTCCTGGGTGCGTCGCCGGTTCAGCACCGGCGTCAAATCGGCGCCGCCGCCGAACCAGGCTTTGGTGGTGACGACGAAGCGGGTGTTCATGTGCACGGCGGGCACGTTGGGATTGCGCAAGTGCGCGATGAGCGAAATCCCCGACGCCCAGAACCTCGGATCGTCGGCGGCGCCGGGAATCTGCGCGCGGAATTCGGGGGCGAACTCGCCATGCACGGTCGAGCAGTGCACGCCGACCTTCTCGAACAGCCGCCCCTTCATGATCGACATCACGCCGCCGCCGCCGGGCTTGCCGGTGTGATCGGTGCGATCCCAAGGCGTGCGCACGAAGCGGCCAGCGTTGCCGGGATGGAGTGCGGCGGGGGCATCGTCCTCAAGCGTCTCGAAGGCCGCGCAGATGTCGTTGCGCAGCGCCTCGAACCAGCCGCGCGCACGCGTCTTGCGGTCCTCGATGATGGCGGGGTCTGTTGGGAGCATGACTAACCTTGCGGGCCGAAATAGGTGCAGCTTTCGTTGCAGCTGTCGCGATGGACGCTGACGCGGCTCAGCCGGCCTGCGTGCTGCAACCGCTCCCAGATGAAGCGCGAGAGATTCTCCAGCGTCGGCACGCCGATTGCTTCGATCTTGTTGAGAAACTTGTGGTCGAGCGTCTTTTGCACCTCGGCCATCGCGCGTTCGAGCAGGCCGAGATCGATCACCATTCCGGTTTTCGGATCCGGTATGCCGCGGACGGTAACCTCGGCTCGAAACGAGTGACCGTGAATCTCCTCGCTGGCGCTACCAAAGGTCGTTCCGGACAGCGCATGCGCAGCCTCGAACCGAAACGCTTTCGTCAATTCCCACATCTCTCTCAAAATCCAGTTCAGTTAGTTCATCTGATGCCGAGCGTCTTGTGCGTCTGCACGCTGAGGCGCCATTGCGGGTGCTTCAGGCAGTACGCGATCGCAAGCTCGGTATTCTCGATCACGTCGGGGCCGTCCATCGGCTGCAGCGAGAAGCGCTCGAAGGAAAGTCCCGCAAAATCCTCCGGTGCGTTCTCCGGCTGCGGATAGACCAGTTTGAGCTCGTGTCCCCTGAGCACTACGAGCTCGGATGCGGCCTTGGGGCTGACGCAGATCCAGTCGAGCCCGTCGGGCGGGGCGATGGTGCCGTTGGTCTCGATCGCGATCGCAAAGCCGTGGCCGTGCAGCGCATCGATCAGCGCCGTATCGACCTGCAGCAGCGGTTCACCGCCGGTCAGGACCACGTAGCGGTCGGCCTCGCCCCCGGTCCATTGCGCGGCGATGGTGCCGGCGAGCTCGCTGGCGGTCGCATAGCGGCCGCCGAGTGTGCCGTCGGTGCCGACGAAATCGGTGTCGCAGAACCGGCAGACGGCCCCAGTGCGGTCCTGCTCGCGGCCGCTCCAGAGGTTGCAGCCGGCGAAGCGGCAGAACACGGATGCGCGGCCCGCATGGGCGCCTTCGCCCTGCAGGGTGAGAAAGATCTCCTTGACCGCGTAGCTCACCAAAAATCCCTTAAGTTGCCGGACCAGAACCGGTCTGCCGCAGCGCCTCACCGACGGCCATGGCCACCGTGACGGCCACATTGAGCGAACGCATGGTCGGCTTGATCGGAATCAGCAGCCGCGCATCCGCGGCAGCCACCACCGCCTCGGTTACCCCTGCCGTCTCGCGCCCGAACAGCAGGACATCGGAGGCCGTATACGCGAAATCAAGGTAGGATTTCGCCGCCTTGGTCGTGAACAGGACCAGCCGGCATCCGGCCTCGACGCGCCATTCCTCGAATTTCGACCATGAGTCGTGACGCTTCAACCGCACATGGTCGAGATAGTCCATACCCGCCCGGCGGAAATTCCGGTCCGAGGCGTCGAATCCCGCCGGTTCGATGATATGGGCTGATACGTCCAGGCAGGCGCAGAGGCGCAGAATCGTCCCTGTATTCTGGGGGATGTCGGGCTGGAACAGCGCGATCTGCATAGTGCGGACGACCTGTGAAATCGGGATGAAATTGTCTCAATAAAACATCGCTCGGCGCGGATTTCGTGCATTGCACGTGTGCGAGCCGATAGCGGGCTTGCGCTCGTCCGGCAAGGGTGCCAATAGAACGATTCTGGACTGCTGTTCCGCCATTTGGGGTGGGGAATAGCGGTTTTCTGCCGCCGCGGGGGCCGCGGGCGCCGGCAGCCTTTCTTGGGGCGCGTTCTGCGTCTCCGGGGCGGTTCCACCGGCTGCAGAAAAGAAAGGGCTAGGAATCGTGACGACAGCGTCTTCGGCGGACCATCCGACACGCCGTGATTTTCTCTTTGTTGCAACCGGAGCTGCCGCCGTCGTCGGCGCAGCCGCGACCGTTTGGCCGCTGGTTGCCCAGATGAACCCGGATGCCGCGACGATCGCGGCCGGCGCGCCGATCCAGGTCGATCTGACGCCGATCGCCGAGGGCCAGGACATCAAGGTCTTCTGGCGTGGCAAGCCGATCTACATCAGCCATCGCACCAAGAAGCAGATCGAGGAGGCCCAGAAGGTGCCGCTCTCGAGCCTGCCCGATCCGCAGCCCGACTCGGCCCGCGTCAAGGCAGGCCACGACCAGTGGCTGGTCGTGATCGGCATCTGCACCCATCTCGGCTGTATCCCGATCGCCCATGAGGGCAATTACGACGGCTTCTTCTGCCCCTGCCACGGCTCGCAGTACGACTCCTCCGGTCGTATTCGCCAGGGGCCGGCGCCCGCCAACCTGCCGGTGCCGCCCTACGCCTTCCTTACCGACACCAAAATCCAGATCGGCTAAGTCCCGGACCCTCCGGGATTTCGGCTTCCCCTTGGACCCATCGCGTCGTTTTTCTTCTTCAGGATCGCATCAATGAGCGGACCATCTGATTTTCAACCGAGCAACCCCGCCTTGAAGTGGATCGAACGGCGCCTTCCGATCTTCGGCCTGATCCACTCCTCGTTCGTGGCCTATCCGACGCCGCGCAACCTGAACTACTGGTGGACCTTCGGCGCCATCCTTTCGATGATGCTGGCGCTGCAGATCCTGACCGGCGTGATCCTGGCGATGCACTACACGCCGCACGCCGATCTCGCCTTCAAGTCGGTCGAGCTGATCGTCCGCGACGTCAATTACGGCTGGCTGCTGCGCAACATGCATGCCTGCGGCGCGTCGATGTTCTTCTTCGCGGTCTACATCCACATGTTCCGCGGTCTCTATTACGGGTCCTACAAGGAGCCGCGCGAGGTGCTGTGGATCCTCGGCGTCATCATCTACCTCCTGATGATGGCGACCGGCTTCATGGGCTACGTGCTGCCGTGGGGCCAGATGAGCTTCTGGGGCGCCACCGTCATCACCAATCTGTTCTCGGCCGTGCCGTATTTCGGCGAGAGCATCGTGACCCTGCTGTGGGGCGGCTATTCGGTCGGTAACCCGACGCTGAACCGCTTCTTCTCGCTGCACTACCTGCTGCCGTTCGTGATCGCCGGCGTGGTTGTGCTGCACATCTGGGCGCTGCACGTCGCGGGTCAGAACAACCCGGCCGGCGTCGAGGCAAAGACCGAGAAGGACACCGTTCCGTTCACGCCGCATGCGACGATCAAGGACGCGTTCGGTGTGTCGTGCTTCCTGATCTTCTTCGCCTGGTTCATCTTCTACATGCCGAACTACCTCGGCGACGCCGACAACTACATCCCGGCGAACCCCGGCGTGACCCCGGCGCACATCGTGCCTGAATGGTACTACCTGCCGTTCTACGCGATCCTGCGTTCGATCCCGAACAAGCTCGCCGGTGTCGCGTGCATGTTCGGTGCGATCATCGTCCTGGCATTCCTGCCCTGGCTCGACAACGCACGAACCCGTTCGTCGAAGTATCGTCCGCTGGCCAAGCAGTTCTTCTGGATCTTCGTGGTGGTCTGCATCCTGCTCGGCTATCTCGGCTCGCAGCCGCCGGAAGGCATCTATGTGATCGCCGGCCGGATCCTGACGGTGTGCTACTTCGCCTACTTCCTGATCGTGCTGCCGCTGCTCGCCCGTATCGAGACGCCGCGCCCGGTGCCAAACTCGATCGCCGACGACGTGCTGGCGAAGAGCAAGGGCAGGGCCGCGACCGCAGCCTCCGTCATGCTTGCGCTGGTGGTGGCTGGCGGCCTGTTCGCCGGCAGCACCCAGAACGCCAAGGCCGAGGAGGGCGGCGACACCCCGCCGGCCCAGAGCTGGTCGTTCTCCGGCCCTTTCGGCAAGTATGACCGCGGCTCGCTGCAGCGTGGCCTGAAGGTCTACAAGGAAGTCTGCTCGGCCTGCCACGGCCTGAACTACATCGCGTTCCGCAACCTCGCCGATGCCGGTGGCCCCGGCTATTCGGAGGCGCAGGCGGCGGCTCTCGCGGCCGAGTACAAGATCAAGGACGGCCCGAACGACCAGGGCGAGATGTTCGAGCGCCCGGGCCGCCCGGCGGATTATTTCCCGGCGCCGTTCCCGAACGAGCAGGCCGCGCGCGTGGCCAATGGCGGCGCGGCACCGCCGGACCTCTCGCTGATCACCAAGGCGCGGTCCTACAAGCGCGGCTTCCCGCAGTTCGTGATCGACTTCTTCACCCAGTACCAGGAGCAGGGACCCGACTACGTCGACGCCGTTCTGCAGGGCTTCGAGGACAAGGCTCCGGCCGGCGTGACGATCCCGGAAGGCTCGTACTACAATAAGTATTTTCCCGGCCACGCCATCAAGATGCCGAAGCCGCTGTCCGACGGTCAGGTGACCTTCGACGACGGTTCGCCGGCGACGGTCAAGCAGTATGCGCACGACGTCACCACGTTCCTGATGTGGGCGGCCGAGCCGCGCATGGAAGAGCGCAAGCGGATCGGCATGCAGGTGTTCTTCTTCCTCGTGATCTTCGCCATCCTGATGTACTTCACCAAGCGCAAGGTCTGGGCCGACGCTCACTGACCTCGGGTATGGTATCGCGCGTTTGAAAAAGCCCCTTCGGGGGCTTTTTTGTTTTGTGCGTGTTCAAGCCCCGGTTCGCGAGAAAGGCGTTTGTGCTTCCGCAGTTATGACGAGTGCGCGAGCGCGCCGCAGGGCGATTGCGTCCGTCACCGAGTACGGACAAAATGCCGGCCAATCGGCGGGCAAACTTCGCGGAGGAACTCATGGGTACCAGCATCAACTTCAAGCGTCCGGACGGCAAGGAAGCATCAGGCTATCTCGCCAACGCAGCGCGCGGCAACGCGCCCGGGGTCGTCGTGATCCAGGAATGGTGGGGGCTGCAGGACCAGATCAAGGGAATGTGCGACCGCTTCGCGCGGGCCGGTTTCGATGCGCTGGCGCCCGATCTCTACAAGGGCAAGGTGGTGCCGTATCACGACACCGACGCGGCCGGCAAAGAGATGAACTCGCTCGACTTCATGGACGCCACCACGCAGACGGTGCGCGGCGCCGCGCAATATCTCGGCAAGAACGGCGCCAAGGTCGGCCTGACCGGCTTCTGCCTCGGCGGCGCGGTGACCATCATCGGCGCCACCAAGATCCCGGAGCTGACCGCCGGTGTGGTGTTCTACGGCATTCCGCCGGAGCAGGCGGCCAAGCCGGCCGACGTGAGAATTCCGCTGCAGGCCCATTTCGCCACCAAGGACGACTGGTGCACGCCGGCACTGGTCGATGGTTTTGAGAAGGCGATGAGGGCCGCCGGCAAATCGCTGGAGCTGTACCGCTATGACGCCGAGCACGGTTTCGGCAACGAGCAGCGCCTGTCGGTGCACGACCGCCAGTGCGCGGAACTGGCCTGGGACCGGGCGACGGACTTCTTCAAGAAGCATCTGGGGTAGTTGCGTCCTCAAGCGAGATGTCGTCCCTGCCGAGTGCGCAATTGCGCATGGGAGCAGGGACCCATACGCCGCGGCCGCGGCAATGGGCACATTGGCGGTTATCTCCCACGCAACTACGCCCTGTGGTTATGGGTCCCTGCTTTCGCAGGGACGACGGAGAGCTAGTTCTCCGCCTTCACCCCGTCCCACCACGGACAGGTCCCCGACATCAGCTTGAAATTGCCTTCCAGCACCTGCACCGGCGCGCGCTTGCCTTCCGAGGCGGCGCGCATCCGCATCTCGCGTGCGACGGCGCGATTCTCCGCTGACAGCCAGACGCGCTCGTGGCCCCACAGGCTCGGGCCGTCATGCATCTCGAACGGCGTCCAGTTCGCGGGATCGATCTCGCGGCCGCCCCAGCCGCACTCGACCATGAAGGCTGACGGCGACTTGGCGTAGAACGAGGTCATCAGGTCGTTGGTGTGGCGGCCGAGCGTGACGTTGACCCGGTCTTCCTTCATCGCGATGTCGTAGGCCTGACCGACATCGTCGAGCGAGAACAGCTCCACCATCAGATGATGCATGCCGTTCGTGCCGGTCTCGATCAGCGCCAGCGAATGGTGGCGCGCATTGACGTGGAAGAAATAGGCGCGGAATGGTTTTTCGATGTAGTCGCTGAGGCCGAAGCCGAGCACGTCGACATAGAAGCTCATCACAGGCGCGATGTTCTCGACGGTCAGCACCGCATGGCCGAGCCCGAGCGCGCCGGTGCGGAATCCGGAGATCGAGCGCCCCGGCCGGAACGGCGTGTCGTCGATCTCGGGGCCATGAAATGCCTCCAGGCGGTTGCCGGCCGGATCCCGAAACGAGATCAGGCCGTGCACCCGCCTGCTATCTGCGAGCGCCTGCGGCTCGGCGGTCACGGCGACGCCGGCGCGCTCCAGCCGCGCCGCCAGCGCGTCCAGCGCCGCGGCATCCGCCACCTCCCAGCCGAAGAACCTTGTCCCTTCGCCCTGCGCACGGTCGATCACGATGCGCTGCTTGCGGTCGTCCATCCGGAAGGCGAGCAGCGAGTTGCCGCGCTCGATCGCCTGCAGCCCGACCAGGCCGGTGCCGAATTGCCGCCAGTCGTCGAGCGCGTCGGAGCCGAAGCCGGCATATCCGAGACCCAAAAACGCCATCTGCGCCTCCACCATCTGTCTGTTTTTTGGGCGGCTGACCGGCCGCCATTTCAACAAATCCTACGCGGTTTCCGGTCGCTTCAAACCCCGAAAATGCCTTCCAAGAGGGCGTCCAGGATTGGGGCAGGGGTGTTGGGCGATCCCTTGACACGGCCCGCGCCCGGTGGTGAGTAGCGGCCATGAGCACCGTTGCCAGTCCATCCCGTCGTTGGTGGCCCACCTTCTCATAGGTGGCCGGTGCGTTTTCATTTCTCAAAAACGTCGAAGGTCGCCATCGCAGTGCGACGGTACCTTCCTTTGTCCTGTGTGGCGCTCTCTTCCCAAGTCTCGTAAGAGGATCACATGAACAGGACAGTCTTCTCCCTGCCGGCCAAGAGCGAATACCTCACCAATGGTGGCCTTGCGGTTGCGCGCGTGGTCGAGCAGTTCACCGGCGGCGCCAACCGCCTCGACGACCTGATCGCGCTGCTGGACCGCCGCCGCGGCGTGGTGCTGTCCTCGGGCACCACCGTGCCGGGCCGCTACGAGAGCTTTGACCTCGGCTTTGCCGATCCGCCGCTGGTGCTGGAAACCTCCGGCACCGACTTCTCCTTGCAGGCGCTGAACCCGCGCGGCGAGGTCCTGATCGCCTTCCTCGGCGACGTGCTGCGCGAGCCCTGCGTCGTGATCTCCGAGCGCACTGCGACGCGGCTCGCCGGCCACATCATCCGCGGCGCCGCGCCGGTCGAGGAAGACCAGCGCACCCGCCGCGCCAGCGTGATGTCGCTGGTGCGCGACATGGTGGCGGCATTCACCTCCAATGCCGATCCGCTGCTCGGCCTGTTCGGCGCCTTCGCCTATGATCTCGTGTTCCAGATCGAGGACATCGTGCAGAAGCGTGCCCGCGAGGCCGACCAGCGCGACATCGTGCTCTACGTGCCGGACCGGCTATTGGCCTATGACCGCGCCACCGGCCGCGGCGTGGCGCTCAACTACGAGTTCTCCTGGAAGGGCAAGTCCACAGCGGGCCAGTCGCACGAGACCGCGCCGAGCCTCTACGCCAAGACCGGGCGGCAGGGTTTTGCCGATCACGCCCCGGGCGAATACCAGGCGACGGTTGAAGTGGCGCGCGCGGCGTTCGCCCGCGGCGACCTGTTCGAGGCAGTGCCCGGGCAGCTGTTTGCCGAGCCCTGCGAGCGCTCGCCGGCGGAAGTGTTCCAGCGGCTCTGCCGCATCAACCCGTCGCCCTATGGCGCGCTGATGAATCTCGGCGACGGCGAGTTCCTGGTCTCCGCCTCGCCGGAGATGTTTGTGCGCTCCGACGGCCGCCGGGTCGAGACCTGCCCGATCTCGGGCACGATCGCGCGCGGTTCGGACTCGATCGGCGACGCCGAACAGATCCGCAAGCTGTTGAACTCGGAGAAGGACGAGTTCGAGCTCAACATGTGCACCGACGTCGACCGCAACGACAAGGCGCGGGTCTGCGTGCCCGGCACCATCAAGGTGCTGGCGCGGCGCCAGATCGAGACCTACTCAAAGCTGTTTCACACCGTCGACCACGTCGAGGGCATGCTGCGGCCAGGCTTCGATTCGCTCGACGCCTTCCTGACCCATGCCTGGGCCGTGACGGTGACGGGCGCGCCGAAATTGTGGGCGATGCAGTTCGTCGAGGACCATGAGCGGTCGCCGCGGCGCTGGTACGCCGGCGCGATCGGCTGCGTCAATTTCGACGGCAGCATCAACACCGGCCTCACCATCCGCACCATCCGCATGAAGGACGGCCTCGCCGAGGTGCGCGTCGGCGCGACCTGCCTGTTCGACTCGGATCCCGCCGCCGAAGACCGCGAATGCCAGGTCAAGGCCGCGGCGTTGTTCCAGGCGCTGCGCGGCGATCCGCCTAAGCCGCTGTCGGATTTCGCGCCTGACGCCACCGGCTCGGGCAAGAACGTGCTCTTGATCGATCACGACGACAGCTTCGTGCACATGCTGGCGGATTATTTTCGCCAGGTCGGCGCCAACGTCACCGTGGTCCGGCATATCCATGCCCAGGACATGTTGAAGCAACGCGGCTGGGACTTGCTGGTGCTGTCGCCCGGGCCGGGTCGCCCGGAGGATTTCGGCATCGCGAAGACCATCGACACTGCGCTCGAGAAGAAGCTGCCGATCTTCGGCGTCTGCCTCGGCGTGCAGGCGATCGGCGAGTATTTCGGCGGCCAACTCGGCCAGCTCGGCCAGCCCGCGCATGGCCGTCCGTCGCGCGTCCAGGTGCGCGGCGGCAGGCTGATGCACAATCTGCCCAATGAGATCGTGATCGGCCGCTATCATTCGCTCTATGTCGAGCGCGACAGTGTGCCCGAGGTGCTGGCGGTGACCGCGACCACCGAAGACGGCGTCGCGATGGTGATCGAGCACAAGACCCTGCCGGTCGGCGGCGTGCAATTCCATCCGGAGTCGCTGATGTCGCTCGGCAACGAGGTGGGCCTGCGCATTGTCGAGAATGCATTCCGGCTTAACCCGGGGACAAATTGATTTGGACCGTCATTGCGAGCGCAGCGAAGCAATCCACGCCTCCTCCGCGGAGAGGTGTATTGCTTCGTCGCTTGCACTCCTCGCAATGACGATGCGGAAAAAGGCGAGAGACCAATGACCTTCGACCACGACATCAAGGCGACCGTTCGCACCATCACGGACTACCCGAAGAAGGGCATCCTGTTCCGCGACATCACGACGCTGCTCGCCGATGCCCGCGCCTTCCGCCGCGCGGTCGATGAGCTGGTGCATCCCTGGGCGGGGGCGAAGGTCGACAAGGTCGCGGGGATCGAGGCGCGCGGCTTCATCCTTGGCGGCGCGGTGGCGCATCAGCTCTCCGCCGGCTTCGTGCCGATCCGCAAGAAGGGCAAGCTGCCGCACACCACGGTGCGGATCGCCTACTCGCTGGAATACGGCATCGACGAGATGGAGATGCATGCCGACGCCGTGCAGCCCGGCGAGCGCGTGATCCTGGTCGACGATCTGATCGCGACCGGCGGCACCGCGGAGGGCGCGGTGAAGCTGCTGCGCCAAATCGGCGCCAATGTGGTCGCGGCCTGCTTCATCATCGACCTGCCCGATCTCGGCGGCGCCGCCAAGCTGCGCGCGATGGACGTCCCGGTGCGCACGCTAATGGCGTTCGAAGGGCATTAGCGGCAATTTTTTCACCTGCGTCGTCCCGGCCTAGTGCCCAATTGCGCACGGGAGCCGGGACCCATAACCACGAATAGTGATTGTGGAACGACGCTATAGCCCCAGCCTTCGCCAAACGCATAGCGGTGGTTGTGGGTCCCGGCTTTCGCCGGGACGACAGTCATCCCCGCTGCAGCAGCATGCTCAGCTCGAGATCGCGGAACGTGGTGTAGTTCTTCCGGATCCACTGATGCAGCTCGGTCGATGAGTCCTTCTCCTGGCGCAGATAGCCGGTGAAGGAGAAGGTCAGCCGGTCGATATAGGTCTTCAGGAACACCGGCAGCGCGCGGAAGCGCAGCACCCGGCTGCCGGTCATGACGGGCGGCAGCTCGCCGCGCACCACGAATTCATTGTCGATGACGATGAGCGCGTTCGGCGGGATCATGCCCTGCAGCGTCTGGTAGCCGTGCACCGAGGCGCGGTCGGTATCCGCCACATACAGGATCACAGGCGAGACGCGGCGGCGCAGCGCCTCTTTCATCAGCCCGATCTGGTCGACCATTTTGAAGAATTCGTCGAAGGCGTGGTAGCCGAGGTCGATCACCTTGACGATGCCGTCATTGACGATGACGCGGTCCATCAGCTGCATCTTGCCGTAGGTGTCGATCACGTCGGCGGTTTCGGTGATCCGTGGCAGATAGTCGAGCAGCGACGGCTCCTTCAGATTGATGTCGTAGCAGACGACGTCGCCGTTCTTCAGCAGCAGGAATTCGCCGAGCAGCCGCGCGATCAGCGTCTTGCCGACCTGCGGGCGGGGCGAGCAGATGATGTAAACGGGCGTGGACGACATCGCCCGCTATATCAGGCCAAATTTTCGCCCAATCCAGCCCCATCGCCGCCCTCCGGCGCGATTTTTTTCGCTGCCGGGCGCGACTCTTTCGCTGCCCGGGCGGGACTTTTCGCCCCCTGCGCGCGCGACTATTTTTCGCCCTTGGCCGACTTGGCGCCGACCAGGTCGGTCAGCTTGATCCGGTCGAACTCGCTCCAGACATTGGCGAGCCAGTGCCGGACATAGCCGCGCAGCACGAAGGAGTAGTTCGCGGCGTCGTCGTTGATGCCCTTGTTGGCAACGAATTTCAGGAACGGAACCGAGGAGACCTCGACCTGCTCGTAGGCCATTTCGTTGAGCTTCGGGATGGTGAGGTCCACGGCATCCTTGATGCGGTGGAAGTAGGAATTGTAGGTCGCCTGGTCCCACTGGAAGAACTGGGTGTCGTTGATGAAGTTCTTCACCAGGAAATACTTCGCGCCGCTCATGAAGTTGGCGGTCTCGGCGATCTCGTCCAGCGAGGCGATCGAGGGGCCGAGGATGTGGAACACGGCGAAGGTGATCTGGCCGGAGCGCGCGGCGTCGAGGAAGCCGATGTCGCGCAGCGAGGCCAGCGCGGGCGACAACAGGCCGGCGCGGACGTCGATCACGGTGACCGAGGAACCGGCGTTCAGCGTATCGAAGATCTTCATCTGGTCCGCGGTCGTCGTCATGTCGACGATCTCGGTGATGTCGGGGTGGAAGCGCTTCAGCGTGCCGCGCGGCGACTCGGTGTCGAACGCCCGGGTCTGTACGTTGTTGGCACTGAAATAGTCCAGGAGCGTCCGCGAGACGGTGGTCTTGCCGACCCCGCCCTTGTCAGCGCCCACCACGATCACAACCGGCTTTGCCATGGAAGTCCCTTAAAGCGCGCTCCCGACCGCGATGGCGATCGGCAAGTCCCCACACTGCTTTGGGCGCGAACATGGCAGAAACGAGGGAGAATTCAATTCCTTAAGGTGCCCATGACCGGCTTGGTGGGGATTTCCTTAATGGACTGAGTGGTCTAGGGCACGATCAGCGGTGCCGGCCCCAAGGGCCTTGAAGTGGGCCTTGAAGCGGGCCTTGCAGAGGATCCAGCGGTCCCAATGGTCCCTGTGCGGGGCTGGTGCCCGGCAGCGGCGGCGGATTGTTCGGTTGTGCAGGCGGCGTGTCGCTCCAGGGGCCGTGGGTCACAGGCGGAGGCTGATCGCCCGACACCGACGGCTGTTCCGGCGTTTCCGTCGCCTCCGATGTCTCATCCGGCAGCGCCAGCGGTCCGGGATCGTGGCCGCCGGCGTATTTCACCAGGGCATCGACCCGGGACTTCACCGACGGATGGGTGGCAAACAGGTCGGCAAAGCCCTCGCGCGGATTGTCGACGCAGAGTTCCATCACCGCCGAGGTGGCGCCCGGCAACTCGCCGCGGTTCTCGATCTTGCGCAGCGCCGAGATCATCGCATCGGGATTCTTCGTCAGCTCGACCGATCCGGCATCGGCGAGAAATTCGCGCGACCGCGACAGTGCGAGCTTGACCACCTGCGACAGCAGCCAGGCCAGCATGATGAGCGCGACCGCGACGACGATGACGATGATCGCGCCGCCGCCCGAGCCCTTGCTGTCGCGGTCCGAAGAGGATGATGACGATGAGGAGGATGACGACGACGACCAGCCGCCTCCGCGGCGGCTGCCGCCGCTCCACGACAGATTTGTGAACACGCGGAAGAACAACTCGCCGAAGAAGCCGACCACGCCGGCGATGATCACGGCGACCACCATCAGCTGCACGTCGCCATTCTTGATATGGGTGAGCTCGTGGCCGAGCACGGCCTCGATCTCCTGGTCGTTCAGTGCCCTCAACAAGCCCGTGGTGACCGTGATGGCGTATTGCCGCGGATTCAGTCCGGTCGCGAACGCGTTCAGCGCCGGACTGTCCATCACCTTCAGCTTCGGCATCGGAATGCCGCGCGAGATGCAGAGGTTTTCCAGCAGATTGTAGAGCCGCGGCTGCTGCTGCCGTGTCACGCTTTCGCCGCCGGTGACGGCGTCGATCATCTTCTGGTGGAAGAAATAGGCGATTACGATCCAGGCCCCCGCCGCGATCGTCGCCCATGGGAAGGCCGAGACCAGATCGCGCGAGGCATGGGTCAGGTAATAATCGGCCGTGCGGCCGCTATCGATCATGACCTCCGCGACCAGCGCGCCGCCATAGACCAGCACGTAGATCAGCAGGAACAGGCCGGCGAGCAGCAGCATCGAACGAAACTTGTTCGATGCGATATGCGTGTAGAGACCGTAGGCGGCCATGACGGAGCGGCCTATTGCCGGCGCGCGTTGCGCCTCAGAACTTCACGCTCGGTGCCGCCTCGACCTCCGTGCGGCTGGCGCCGAGGTCGAAGAAATCCTTGCGGGTGAAGCCGAACATGCCGGCGAACAGCGCGGCCGGCATCTGCTGGATGCCAGTGTTGTATTCCTGGACCGCGTTGTTGAAGAAGCGGCGGCTGGCGGCGATCTTGTTCTCGAGATCGGAAAGCTCGGAGGCGAGCTGCTGGAAATTGGCGTTGGCCTTGAGGTCCGGGTAGGCTTCCGACAGCGCGATCAGCCGGCCGAGCGCGCCGGAGAGCTGGTTCTCCGCCGCCGACACCTGGGCCGGCCCCTGAGCAGAGATCGCCGAATTGCGTGCCTTGATGACGTCGTCGAGCGTGCCGCGCTCATGTGCGGCATAGCCTTTCACGGTCTCGACCAGGTTCGGGATCAGGTCGTGGCGCTGCTTGAGCTGCACATCGATGTCGGCAAAGGCCTGGCTGACGCGCTGGCCGAGCGCGACGAGGCGGTTGTAGGCGCCGAACGCAAACAGCACGAGAAGGACGATGACGCCGATGACGATCCAGCTGGTCGACATGACAGGGCAGCTCCTGATGGACGAGACGGCGGCACCGTAGCCCAGGATTGGGGCGCAGGGCAGCCCGCCGCGAAAAGGTGGGCATGAATTGGTCGGCACAGAACCAAGATTGGTTCAACATTCGCCGGGACGACGCAAGTAGCTAAACCGCATCGCCCCAGCGCCAGCGCCGGGCGCTGGCGTAATCGGCCTTGGCGCGGCGGGGCACCCTGGCGACGGCGACGCCGTCTGGCGTGCACAGCTTCGCCGCAACCTCGATCTTGCCGACATCCGGCTGCGCCAGCACGCGCGATGGCCTGTTCTCAGCGCGCGCGCGGCTCAGCGCGACATAGGCGAAGCGCTCGTCCTCGAATGGGGCATCGGCGCCCTTGACCTGCTTGTGCGCGCGCGAGCGTTGCAGGCGCTGCGAGAAATGGCACCAGTCGGGCGCGACCAGCGGGCAGCCGCCGTCATGCGGGCAGGGGGCTATGACATGCGCGCCGGCGGCGATCAGGCGTGCGCGCAATGCGATGATCCGCGCATAGCCCGCGGGCGTGCCGGGTTCGACGACCAATAGCGTATCGCTGGTTTTGGACCACAGCGCATCGGCCAGTGCCGCGCGCTCGTTTTCGCCGAGCTCGCCGATCATGTAGCTGGCGACGACGAGATCGGCCGGGTCGGCCTTGTCCAGCAGGGCGCGGGCCTGACCGAGTTGGTAGCTGGTGTCGTGCAGGCGAATGCTGCCGTGAAACAGCCCCTCGGCGAGCGTTCGCAACGCGCCATTGGCGTCGAGCAGGGTGAAGCCCTTTAGCGATGTGAACGTCTCCGCGGCCGCCCAGGTCGCGGTCCCGGGACCGGCGCCGACATCGAGCAGGCTCGCTGGCGCAAAATCCGGCCGGATCTCCGCCAACGCATTGAGGCTCGCCACCACGGCCGCATAGGTCGCCGGCATCCGCGCCAGCGCGTAGGCCAGCGTGTCGGTCTCGGTCCGGATCGTCCCCGAGCCGCCGCCCTCGCGATAGGTCTGTGAGATCACCGCCGCGCGGCTGGCGGCATCGCTGCGCGACAGGCCTTCGAGCCTGGCGTTGAGGGCCGCGCGCAGTTCGGCGGGGAGATCGGGTGAGGTCATGGTTCGCCGTCATCCTGAGTTGCGAGCGCTTGCGAGCCTCGAAGGATGACAATCACGAGTCGTGGCCCATCCTTCGAGACGCCGCGCGAATGCGCGGCTCCTCAGGATGACGCCTGAGTGCGTTACGCCACGTTCTGGTCGAGGATATCGACCGCGCCCTGCAGGTCGACCGACACCAGCTGCGACACGCCGCGCTCGGCCATGGTGACACCGAACAGCCGGTTCATCCGCGCCATCGTGATCGGATTGTGCGTGATGATGATGAAGCGGGTTTCCGTCGACGCCGTCATCTCGTTCAGCAGGGTGCAGAACCGTTCGACGTTGTGGTCGTCGAGCGGCGCGTCGACTTCGTCCAGCACGCAGATCGGCGACGGGTTGGTCAGGAACACGGCGAAGATCAGCGCCAGCGCCGTCAGCGCCTGCTCGCCGCCGGACAGCAGCGACAGCGTCTGCGGCTTCTTGCCGGGCGGCTTGGCGATGATCTCGAGGCCGGCTTCGAGCGGATCGTCGCTCTCGATCAGATGCAGCGCGGCTTCGCCGCCGCCGAACAGCTCGGTGAACAGCCGCTTGAAGTGGTTGTTGACGGTCTCGAACGAGGTCAACAGACGCTCGCGCGCTTCGCGGTTGAGGCTCTGGATGCCCTGCCGCAGCCGCTTGATCGCCTCGACCAGGTCGTCGCGCTCGGTGGTCAGCGCGGTGTGCTGGGTCTCGACTTCCTTCAACTCTTCCTCGGCGCGCAGATTGACGGCGCCCAAGCGCTCGCGGTCACGGCGCAGCTTTTCAAGTTCTTCCTCGACCTGCGCGACCGGCGGCAGCTCTGCGCCGGGCTCGATCTCGGCCATGCCGACGACCGCGCTCGGCTCGACCTCGAGCATGTCGTGGATCTCGCGCTCGATGTCGGCGAGGCGGCGGCGGGTGCCCTCCATGCGCTCTTCGGCGCGCGCGGTGGCTTCGCGGGAGGACGACAGCGCTTCGAGCGAGGTCTTGGCGAGGCGATCGGTTTCCGCCATCGCGGCTTCCGCCGTCGCCAGCGCATCGGCGGCGATCCGGCGATCGCCCTCGGCGTGCTCGATCTCCGTGATCAGCGCGCTGCGCTTCTCGGCGAACACTTCCGGCGCATTGGCCAGTTCCTCGCGCTCGGCCGACACCTCGGCGATGCGCTCTTCGATGGTCCCGACCTGCGAGGCGGCGCTGGTCTTGCGGCTCTGCCACTCGTTGCGTTCGGCAACGATGGCCTGCACGCGGCGGTCGGCGAGCTCGGCCTCGCGGGCGAGCGCCTGCGCCTCGGCGCGGACTTGCGCCGCGGCACGGCGCTGGTTGTCGATCTCGGCGCGAACCGCGGCGAGCTGGGCTTCGGTCTCGACGCCCGGCGGCAATTCGGACAGCGCGGCAACTGCGTTCTCATGCGCCGCTTCGGCCTCGGCGCGGTCGGCGGCGACGCGGCTGTGCGCCTCGGTCAGCGCCGATTTGCGCGCAGAGTGGCGGTTGATCTCGCGTTCGGTCGCAGCGTGGCGCTCGCGCGCGGCGTCGGTTTCGCGGCGGGCGGCACGCACGGCTTCGCGCGATGCACCCTCGGCGGCGGACGCCGAGCGCAATTCTTCTTCAGCCGTCTCCAGGGCCTGGCGCTTGGCGGCGGCATCGATGCGGGCCTGTTCAAGCTCATGCTCGATATCGACCAGGCGGGCGCGTTCGGCGAGGCGCCGGGCGGCGCCAGTTGGAGCATGGGCGTCGGCGACAAAGCCGTCCCAGCGCCAGACGTCGCCTTCGAGCGACACCAGCCGCTGGCCGGTCTTCAGCTGCGACACCAGCGCGGCGCCGCGTTCTTTGGCCACCACGCCGATCTGGGCCAGACGGCGCGCCAGTTCCGGCGGCGCCTGGACGTGATCGGCCAGCCGTTCTACGCCATCCGGCAGCGCGGGATCGCCCGCGGCTTCACCGACATTGGTCCAGCGCATCGGCGCAGACGAATCCACCGGCGCGTCGAGGTCGTCGCCGAGCACGGCGCCGATCGCCTTTTCATAGCCCTTGGCGACCGTGATGCCGTCGATGATCGGCGGCCACAGATTCTTGGTCTCGCTGGTGACGAGCTTGGAGATGGTGCGGGCTTCGGTCTCGAGGCGCTGCACGCGCTTCTCGGCTTCGGCGAGCGGATTGCGGGAGGCTTCCAGGGTCTGCCGCACGGCGGCGTGATGCGCCTCGCTGGACTGCACGGCCGCCTCGGATTCGGCGAGCGTCTGCTGCGCCATCTCCATGGCGGCGGCGAGCGCGTCGATGTCGCCGAGATTGCCCGTCTCCTGCGCGAGCTTGGTTTCCTCGGCCTGGACGTTGCCGATCTCCTGATCGAGCCGCGCCAGCCGGTCGCGATGCGTGCGCACGCCGGCTTCGAGCTGGTTGCGCTTGGCGGTCAGGTCGGCGAGCTGCGTGGTCAGTTCGGAGAACTGGCGCTCGGTCGCGGCCAGGATCTCCTCGGCCTCGGAGACGCGCTCGTCGACGCCGGAGCGCTTCTCGACGCGCGACTTGATCTCTTCCTTGAGCTCGGCGTCTTCGGTGTCGAGCCGCTGCAGCGCGATGTCGGCATCGGAGGTCTGCTGCTGCTCGCGCGCGATGTCCTGGGCGAACTGGGTGAGGCGGCGATCGAGTTCGCCGACCCGCTCCTTGGCGCGCTGCTCCTCGCGGTCGAGCATCTCGCGTGCATTGGTCAGGCGCTGCAGGCCGGCGGCGGCGCGCGCCTCGGCATCGCGCAGCGCCGGCAATTCGGCGGCGCGGATCGCCTGGATGCGGGCGGATTCGGCCTGCTCGCGGGTGCGCTCGGCCATCTCGCGCACGGAGATATCATGGGTGTGCGCGGCGTCGTTGACGTCGGCATTGGCCTCAATCCAACGCAGATGGAACAGCATGGCCTCGGACTTGCGCACCTTGGCCGCGACCTCGCGGTAGCGAATCGCCTGGCGCGCCTGCTTCTTCAGGCCTTCCATCTGGCCGCTGAGCTGGCCGATCACGTCCTCGACGCGGGTGAGGTTGGTTTCGGCCGCCTTCAGCCGCAGTTCCGCCTCGTGGCGGCGGGCGTGCAGGCCGGCAACGCCGGCGGCGTCTTCCAGCACGCGGCGGCGCTGCTCGGGCTTGGCCTGGATGATTTCGCCGATCTTGCCCTGGTGGACCAGCGCCGGCGAACGGGCGCCGGTGGCGGCGTCGGCGAACAGGATCTGCACGTCGCGGGCGCGCACGTCGCGGCCGTTGATGCGGTAGACCGAGCCGGCCTCGCGCTCGATGCGGCGGGAGATTTCGAGCAGCTGGCTGTCGTTCATCGCGGCCGGTGCCGAGCGATCGGAATTGTCGATCGTCATCACGACTTCGGCGTGGTTGCGCGCCGGACGATTGCCGGAACCGGCGAAGATCACCGCATCCATGTCGGCGGCGCGCAGCGACTTGTGCGAGGTCTCGCCCATCGCCCAGCGCAGCGCTTCGACCAGATTGGATTTGCCGCAGCCGTTCGGTCCGACGACGCCGGTCAGGCCCGGCTCGATCATGAAATCGGTGGGTTCAACGAACGACTTGAAACCGTGCAGGCGGAGGCGCGTGAGCTTCATGTACACAAATCTCGTTTGGCCGGGCGCGAATCTCCCTGCCGTGACAATACCATGGATGGCAATGTCGGTGTCTGGGGTGAATAGCTGCGTGCAGCTCTCATGAGCGGCGACAATGGCGATGCCGGTGCGTCAGGGCAACCGCTTGACCAAGCTTTTCCCAAGGGATTTGCAAGGGATTTACAGGGGTTTTGCGGCCTCTGCATGTCCTCGAAGATTCGCATCGCGCGAATCAGGTTTTCAACAACCAAATAATGCGACGGCGGCAGGCCGTGATCGCAAATCATCCACAATTATCGCGCCGCGAATCGAACGCGGGCACGACGACGTCGGGTTCGCGGGTGCGCGATCAGCTCTTCAGCAGCGGATCGATGTGCTTGCTGAACTCCTCGAACGAGGTCTCGCCCTTCAGCATTTCGCCATTGACGAAGAAGGTCGGCGTCGAGTTCACCTTCAGCACCTCGTTGGCGTATTTCTGGTCGGCGGCGATCTTGTCGAGCAGCGTCTGATCCTTGAGGCACTCCTCGACCTGCTGCTGGCTGAGGCCGGCCTGCTTGCCGATCCGCGTCAGCGTCTCGGTGGTGTTCTTGACCACCCAGTCGTTCTGCTGGCGGAACAGCAGGTCGATCACCGCGAAGAATTTCGGCGCGTCGTCCTTGGCGATGCAGCGCGCCAGCATCGAGCCGGCGGCGGCCTTGATGTCGAGCGGGAATTCGCGGAACACGTAGCGGACCTTGCCGCTGTCGATGTAGGTCGACTTGATCTTCGGGAACACGGTCTCGTTGAAATTGGCGCAGTGCGGGCAGGTCATCGAGGCGTATTCCATGATGGTCACCTTGGCGTCCTGCGGGCCGAGCCCCATGTCCGGCAGCGACTGCGGCTTGGCGACCTCGGCGGCGGTCTGCGCGAACGCGTCCGTGATCAGGCGCAGCGGCGACAGGCCGGCGAGGGCGGCCAGCCCGGTCAGCGAGAGAGCGGTGGTGAAAGCGCGGCGCGTGATGATCAAGGTCAGCTCCCGGATTGGCGCATTCACGCCACAATGAAGGGGGTCCCGAAAAAGAAGCCTTCGCTAGCTTGAAACGACCATTGTGGCAATGCCGGGGTCTCGCGGCGGAGCCTGCGAAAAGCGTCAATTTCGCTTGATCGAGGCACCCAGGCGGGCCAGCGCGGCGCGCAGATCGTCGTCCTCGACGGCCGCAAGGTTCGCCGCCTCCCGGGCCACGTCTTTGGCGTCGGGCGGGCGCGGCCGGGCGGGGCGGCCGCGGCGCGAAAGTGGCGCTTGGCGGATCGTCAGGCGGCCGACCGCGTGCCAGCCGAAGAAGCGGTTCACCCGTTCCAGGATGACGTCGGAGGAGTGCTGGATCTCCAGCGCCATCGGGCCCTCGACCCGCAGCACCAGCGTGGCCGGCTCCTGCGGTTGCCCCTCGACCGGCCGAGGCCACTGAATCTTCAGCGGCTCGCAATAGGCCGCGATCCGGTCGCCCGCGATCTCGGTCCAGCGCGTCACCAGTTCGCGCGCGGCAAAGCCCTGCTTGGCATAGGCGTCGGTGAAGACGTCGCTGAGCAAGATCGACAGGGGCTTTGCGCTGATCGGGCCGGGTCTGGGCATGGGAGGGGTTATAGCACGTTGCCGAGCCGCCATCAGGCCGCGCGCGGCCGGATGGCCTTGAGATCGCGGTCGATCTCGCGGCGCCGTTGCATCAGGTCATAATCCATCTGCAATCCGAGAAAGAACCCCTCCGAAACGCCAAAATAGCGCGCGAGACGCAGGTCGGTGTCGGCGGTGATGTCGCGTTTGCCGAGCACGATCTCGTTGATGCGACGGGGGGGCACATGAACGGCTCGCGCCAGTCCGTTCTGACTGAGGCCCATCGGGTTGAGGAACTCCTCGAGCAGGATTTCGCCGGGGTGGGGGTTGCGGAGCAGCCCGCTCTTAGTCGTGGTAGTCGACGATTTCGACATGTGCCGGTCCTCCTTCATCCCATACAAAGCAGATCCGCCATTGATCGTTGATGCGGATCGAATGCTGCCCCAACCGGTCGGCTCTCAGCGCCTCCAGGCGGTTGCCGGGCGGCACGCGCAGGTCACCCAATGCACGGGCTTGGTTCAGAAGACGAAGTTTCCTGAGCGCAACGTTCTGGATATCTGGCGGCAGTCTCTTGCCGCGCCGGCCCGACCAGATCAATGCTGTCTCGGGATCGGCGAAGCTCTGGATCATGTGCATACTATAACGCGTCGCGTTACAGTCTGCAATGAATAGCGCGGCGGTGTCTGATCCCCGAGGAGAAACGTGTCCCTGTCACGAGCGACCAAGCAAAGACCGTTGCGAGAAGCCGCCAACCGTCCGGCGCGGCTGCTGGCCTGGTATGACCGGCATCGCCGGCGGCTGCCGTGGCGTGCGGAGGCGGGGGAGCGGGCCGATCCGTACCGCGTGTGGCTGTCCGAGATCATGCTGCAGCAGACCACGGTCAGGGCGGTCGGACCCTATTTCGAGAAATTCCTGTCGCGCTGGCCCGACGTGACCGCGCTCGGCCGCGCCTCGCTCGACGACGTCCTCAGGATGTGGGCCGGGCTCGGCTATTATTCGCGGGCGCGCAACCTGCATGCCTGCGCGGTTGCGGTGCTGAACAACCATGACGGTGTCTTTCCGGACACCGAGGAGGGCCTGCGCGCGCTGCCCGGGATCGGGCCCTACACCGCGGCGGCGATCGCCGCCATCGCGTTCGACCGCCGCACCATGCCGGTCGACGGCAATATCGAGCGCGTGGTCACCCGGCTCTACGCGATCGAGGAGGCGCTGCCGCAGGCCAAGCCGCTGATCAAGGCGATGGCGGCGACACTGCTCGGCCCGTCCCGTGCCGGCGACGAGAACTCTCGCGCTGGCGATAGCGCGCAGGCGCTGATGGATCTCGGCGCCACCATCTGCACGCCGAAGAAGCCGGCTTGCGCATTGTGTCCGCTGAATGACGATTGCGCAGGCCGCATCCGCGGCGATCAGGAGACCTTCCCGCGCAAGGCACCGAAGAAGATCGGTACGTTGCGCCGCGGCGCCGCGTTCGTGGTGACGCGCGGCGGCGAGCTCCTGGTGCGTTCGCGCCCGGCAAAAGGCCTGCTCGGCGGCATGACCGAGGTGCCGGGATCGCAATGGCTTGCCGGGCAGGCGGATGCCGCCGCGCTGGCGCAGGCGCCGGAGCTCAAGGGCGTCACGCGCTGGCACCGCAAGACCGGCGTGGTCACCCATGTGTTCACACACTTTCCGCTCGAGCTCGTGGTCTATACGGCCAATGTTCCGCTGCGGACCCGCGCGCCGGACGGCATGCGCTGGGTGCCGGTGGCGACGCTGGACGGCGAGGCGTTTCCCAATGTGATGCGCAAGGCCATCGCGCACGGGCTGGATCTCTAGGGGGGAGGCGACCTGCTGACACCATGCTGGCAACAGGTCTCGGCTAGGACTTCCAAAACGGAGGCCGCCATGATCGCAACCGCACTCGACCGCATCCCGATGCCGCCAGTCGCCAAGCTGCTGGGGTGGCACGTGGCTGACGCACGTCCGCAGGACGGCTGGATCAGGATCGTGTTCGACGGCAAGCAGGATTTCTGCAATCCGGCCGGCTTCATCCAGGGCGGCATGCTCTCGGCGATGCTCGACGACACGATGGGCCCGGCGGTGTTCATCATGACCGAGGGCAGGCTCTTCACCACGACCATCACGATGAATGTGAATTTCCTCGCGCCTGCCAAGCCCGGACCGATCACCGGCGAGGCGACCGTGACGCAGCTCGGCAAGACCATCGCCTTCGTCGAGGGCCGGCTGACCGCCGCGGACGGCACGCTGCTCGCCACGGCGAGCAGCAGCATCCGCCTGGTAGAAGCGGCGCGGGCGCTGCGGTAGGGCCGCGCACGCTATAGCAAACCCGTCATGCTGAGGTGCGAGCGGAGCGAGCCTCGAAGCATGCACGGCCACCAGCGCGGGCCGTACACCCTTCGAGACGCCGCTTCGCGGCTCCTCAGGGTGACGGAATCACAGAGCGGCGCTTTGAGGCACGCAGCACTTAGGCTCCCGCCCGCTGCACGATCGGCGGCTTGGCGTTCAGCCCCTCGACCTGGAAGCCGGCGACGCGCTTGTAGTTGGCGGCAATGTCTTCCAGCTCCTGCTGCGACAGCACTTCGGTGACGACGCCAAAGCCGTTGGGCGCGCGCTCCTCGACCAGCTGCATGACCTGTTCCGGGCCGTTGCGGCGGTTCAGCATCACGAGATCGGTCGTCGCCGGACGCCGCTCGGCCTGATAGGCCAATAGCGCCGCCTGCGTCGGGCCATGCGCCAAAATCTCGCGCGTCAGCGTGCGCGCATCGAGGATCGCCTGCGAGGCGCCGTTGGAGCCGATCGGGTACATCGGGTGCGCGGCGTCGCCCATCAGCGTGACGCGGCCGAAGGTCCATTGCGGGATCGGATCGCGATCGACCAGCGGATATTCGTAGGCATGCGGACAGTTCCGGATCAGACCGGGCACGTCGAGCCAGTCGAAATTCCAGCTCTCGAACCACGGCAGGAACTCGTCGAGTTTTGCCGTGCGGTTATAGTCCTCGCGGCGCCACTGATAGGTCGGCGGCATGTGTCGCTCGGCGACCCAGTTGATGTCGAACTTGCCGTCGGCGCCGGCCTCCTTCGAGATCGGATAGCAGACGAATTTCAGGATCTCGTGGCCGGCCATGATCATGGTGCGGCCGGTCAGGAAGGCATTGCCGCGGGTAATGCCGCGCCACAGGATGCGGCCGTTCCAGATCGGCGGCCCTTCCTGCGGATAGAGCTTCTCGCGCACCGCCGAATGGATGCCGTCCGCGGCGATCAGCACTGCGCCGTCATAGCTGCCGGCGGGCTTGCCGGTGGCACGGTCGATGAAGTCGGCGCGAACGCCGTCGGCGGTCTCGGTCCAGCCGGTGAGATGATGGCTGGTAAGGATGTTCTCTGGCCCCAGCCGTTCGGTCGCGGCATCGAGTAGCAGCTGCTGCAGCCGGCCGCGATGGATCGAGAACTGCGGCCATTTATAGCCGGCCTCGAGGCCGCGCGGCTCGCTCCAGATCGGTTTGCCGTGCTTGGAGAAATAGGCGAGCTCGCGGGTGCGCACCGCGGATGCGTCGAGCACATCGTGCAGGCCGAGCTCGATCAGTTCGCGTACCGCATGCGGCAGCACGTTGATGCCGACGCCGAGCGGCCGCAATTCGGGCACGCTCTCCAAGACGCGGCAGGGCACGCCGATCTGGTGCAGGCTGAGCGCCAGCGTCAGCCCGCCAATTCCGCCACCTGCAATGAGCACAGTCATGAAAAGCCCTCTCGATTGGCCATGGTCATCGCATGGCGGCCCCGCTGCGGGCAAGGTCCGCGGCACCGCGCGGGGTGGACGGCAAAGGGGGCTGCCGCTAACGTCCGCCGCATCTCAAAACAAGCCAGGCCGGGTTCGCAACGAACCGACAAGGCCCGCAGAGGACAACGACATGCTCAAGCTCTACACCGCCCCCGGCACCTGCGCCCTCGCGTCCCACATTGCGCTGGCCGAGGCCGGCGCGCCCTATTCGGTCGAGCGGCTCGATTTCAAGATCAACCAGCAGAACAGCCCGGAGTATCTGAAGATCAATCCGAAGGGCCGCGTCCCGTCGCTGGTGACCGACCGCGGCGTGCTCACCGAGACGCCGGCGATGCTGGCCTACATCGCACAGACCTATCCGCAGGCGAAGCTCGCGCCGCTCGACGACGCCTTCGCATTCGCCAGGCTGCAGGCCTTCAATTCCTACCTCTGCTCGACGGTGCATGTCTGCCACGCCCACAAGATGCGCGGCGCGCGCTGGGCGACGCAGGAGACTTCGTTCGCCGACATGAAGACGATGGTCCCGAAGACCATGGGCGCCTGCTTCAACCTGATCGAGCGCGACATGCTGAAGGGCCCGTGGGTGATGGGCGACAGCTACACGGTCGGCGACGCCTATCTGTACACACTGACCCTCTGGCTCGATGGCGACGGGGTCGACATCGCGACCCTGCCCAAGGTGAAGGCGCATCGCGCCGCGATGGAGAGCCGCCCTGCGGTGCAGAAGGTGTTGGCCGAGCAGAGGGTGTAAGCGCGAGAAATTCGATGTCGTCCCGGGCAAGCGCAGCGCGACCCGGGACCCATAACCACCAACGATCATTGTTGCGGGACGCTGGGGCCGCAGCTCACTCTCACAACGCAATCCTGTGGTTATGGGTCCCGGCTTTCGCCGGGACGACGCGGGGATGGAGTGCCGCTACACCTTCCGCGTCTCCAGCTCCCGTCCGGTCTCCAGCATCAGCCGGCGCAGCCAGATCGAGCCGGGATCCATCTGGGCCCGTGTCGGATAGAACATGTGCTGCTCGTCGATGCCGGGATCGAGCGGCGGCGTCACCGTCAGCAGCGATAATTGCTTCGACAGCGCGGAGATCAACCGGCGCGGCACGAAGGCGACGAGGTCGGTGCGCGCGGTGACGTGCAGCGCCTCGATATAGCCCGGCACCACCAGCGCGATCCGCCGCTGGATGCCCTTGGCGCGCAGCCAGGTGTCGATCAGATCCTCGTTGTGGCCACGGATGATCACGGCGACATGCCGCGCGGCCAGGAACGCCTCGCGCTTCCTGAGTTTGACGCCGGCGGGGTGACCGCGTCGCACTGCGAGCGCATCGATGTCGGTGTAGAGCCGCTGGCGGTGAAATCCCTTGAAAGAGTTGCCGATCGAGATCACGAGATCGATGGTACGGGCGAAGTCGGGCGTGAAGATCGGGGAGCTCCGCCACGGCACCACGTCGATGGTGACGTTCGGCGCCAGCTGCGTCACCTTCTCCATCAGCCGCGGCATCAACAGCTCGACCGCGAGGTCGGGCATCATCAGGCGGAAATGCCGCTCGCTGCGCGCGGGGTCGAAATCATCGGACACGAACAGCGTGCGCACCTGGTCGAGTGCCTGCGCCAGCGGTGAACGCAGCGCCTGCGCCCGCGGCGTCAGCTCCATCCGCGCGCCGTTGCGCACCAGCAGCGGATCGCCGATCAGGTCGCGCAGCCGCTGCAGCGCGTGGCTTGTCGCGGGCTGCGACAGATTGAGCCGCATCGCGGCGCGGCTGACATTGGCATCGCGCAGCAGGGCGTCGAGCGCGACCAGCAGATTGAGGTCAAGCGAATTCAAATTCATCAGGTGAATATATATCATACCACCTATCGATTGGAAGAATGTGCGCCGGCGCCGCATGATCCGGGGGCAAGGCGTTCTCACGCGAAGCGAATGGCGCTTCGCTTGGGGAATTGCCTGAAAATCAGAGCCAATCCATCACAAGGAGACGCGCCATGAGCGCAGCCGACAACAAGAAACTGGTGCAGGAAATATTCGCGATCGCGGGCGATCCCGATCCCGCGGTGCGCGAGAAATCGCTGCTGGTGGCAAATCTCGCCGACGACGCGATCTGGACCGTGACCGGGCAATATTCCTGGTCGCGCACCTTCACCGGCAAGCAATCGATCATGAACGACCTGCATGGTCATGTCCGCTCCCGGCTGGTGGAGCGCGGCCGCACCATCGCCCATCGCTTCATCGCCGACGGTGACATCGTCGCGGTCGAGGCCAGGGGCAACAACCTCACCAAGGAAGGCCAGCGCTACGACAACGACTATTGCCTGGTGTTTCGTTTCGACGGCGGCCGGATCAAGGAAATCCGGGAATATTGCGACTCGGTGCTGACCGAGAAGGCACTTGGTCCGTTTCCGGCGGCCGCGGTTCGCGCGGCGAGTTAGGTGCTTGGTTGCCGGGCTCGCGGCGGCGCTCGCCTGGATCAGGCAGTGGCGTGAGAACCGGTGCGCATGGCGGCAGCTTGCCGCCATGAGTGAACGCGAGTTGCAGGATATCGGGATCTGCCGAGCCGACGTCGTCGACCACGGCCGCTATGACAAGGGCAGGCCGTACTGGCCGCCGTGAGAGCGAAAGGATCGCTGCATGCGAGGTGGGCAGGGCGCTGTGCGTCCTTGCCCACCCTGCGCAGTGCTTACGCCACCTTGGACTTGAGGTGGCCGAACATGATGTCGCGGGCTGCGTCGTCCATCTCCGCCTTGAAGGTGTGCTTGTCCTTCAGCGCGATCGCGCGCGCCGCCGCCGGCCGCGCCGAGATCTCGTCGACCAGCCGCTTCACGTTCGGATATTTGGCGTAGCCTTCCTCGCCGAGGATAAACGGCGCCATCCGCGCCCAGCCCCAGAACGCCATGTCGACGATCGTGTAGCTGTCGCCGACCATGTAGCGTGATTTCGCCAGGTGATCGTCGAGGATCTTGTAGTGGCGATGCGCCTCGTACTGGTAGCGGTTGTTGGCGTAGTCGAGGTCCTTCGGCGCGAAATGCTTGAAATGCACCGCCTGGCCGGAATACGGGCCGAGCCCGGTCGCGATGAACATCAGCCAGGACAGCGTCGCGGCGCGGTTGGCGGGCGTGTTGGCGGGCAGGAACTTGCCGTTCTCCTCGGCGAGGTAAAGCAGGATGGCGTTGGAGTCGAACACCAGCACCCCGTCGTCATCGATCGCCGGCACCTTGCCGTTCGGGTTGACCATGAGGAATTCCGGCGCGAACTGCTCGCCCTTGCGGGTGTCGACCGGGATCGCCTCGAACGGCAGGCCGGATTCTTCCAGGAACAGGGCAACCTTGTTCGGGTTCGGCGCACCGTTGAAATAGAATTTGATCATGAAGGGACTCCCTTGGTTCTTGTGACCGGCGAGATCGGGACGCGGCGGGGCAAGGCCGCTTGCCCCCTCATGCGCAAAATTCGCTGCAATGCGCAAGCGACGAGTTTGTGAATCAGGGTCGCGTGGCGCGCCGGTCAGCCGGCCCAGAAGAAGCCCAGGATACCCGCGACGATCAGCGCAACGCCCGCGACGTCCAGCACGGCGGCGGAGCGGGTCGCGGCGTGCAGGTTGGAAAGCCGCGTCGCACGCTCGGAGCCGCGGGCATAGCCGTGCACGATGATCTCTTCATTAAACTCGCCATGCGCCTCGAGGGCGAGCGTCAGGCCGACGCAGACCAGCAGGATGCCGAAAATGATCAGGCCGAAGAATCCGAGCAGGCCGATCAGCAGCATCGGAAACATGCCGAGCAGGAAGACCGGCAACAGCGGCACCAGCAGCAAGGTCTCGGATTGTCTTCGCATCGGGCGACCAATCGAAACGGCGAGTGACGGAGGTCAATGTAGGTCCGCCGCCGCGGCGCAACAAGGCGGCCACGTTCAAGATGGCGTCATCTTTTGTCATTCCGGGGCGCCGCGAAGCGGTGAGCCCGGAATCCATTGCGCCACTTGCTCTGCGGCCCAATGGATTCCGGGCTCTCGCTTCGCGAGCCCTCAGATGCGCAATTGCGCATCGGGGAATGACAGAGATAGAGGACCGTAGGATTGGTGGAGCGAAGCGATACCCATCGATCACACGGCACGAAGGTGATGGGTTTCGCTTCGCTCTACCCATCCTACGGTGCCGCATTCGCGGACGCTCAGCCCACCGCCATCTCGGAGCGGATCTCGGCGCGCAGCTCGTCGATCAGCCGCAGGCCCGTCTTGGTCTCGACGTGCCAGAAGGTCCAGCCGTTGCAGGCGCCGGAGCCCTGCGCGACCGCGCCGATGCGGTGGATCGAGCCGACCTTGTCGCCGAGCATGATGGCGCCGTCGGCGCGCACCAGGGCGCCATGGCGCTTCTTGGCATCGACCAGTTTCGCGCCGGGCACGATCATGCCGCGTTCGATCAGTTCGGAGAATGCCACCCGCGGCGCCTCGCGTGCGGTCATGAACGGGGCCAAGGTCTCGGCCGGCAGCGGCTCGATCGCGGCGATGCGCGCTTCGGCGGCGGCGGCATAGGTCCGGTCGCGCTCGAAGCCGATATAGTTGCGGCCGAGCCTTTTGGCGACCGCGCCTGTCGTTCCGGTGCCGTTGAACGGATCGACCACGAGATCGCCGGGCTTCGACGACGACAGCAGCACGCGCGCGAGCAGCTGCTCGGGCTTCTGCGTCGGATGGACCTTCTTGCCGTCGTCGCCTTTGAGGCGTTCCTCGCCGGTGCACAGCGGGATCAGCCAGTCGGAGCGCGCCTGCACGTCCTCATTGGACGCCTTCAGCGCTTCGTAATTGAAGGTGTAGCCCTTGGCTTTCTCGTCGCGCGCGGCCCAGATCATGGTCTCGTGCGCGTTGGTGAAGCGGCGGCCGCGGAAATTCGGCATCGGATTGGACTTGCGCCACACGATGTCGTTCAGGAGCCAGAAGCCGAGGTCCTGCATGATCGCGCCGACGCGGAAGATATTGTGATAGGAGCCGATCACCCACAGCGTTGCCGACGGCTTCATCACGCGGCGACAGGCCAGCAGCCAGGCGCGGGTGAAGTCGTCATAGGCAGCGAACGACGAGAACTTGTCCCAGTCGTCGTTGACGGCATCGACATGCGATTCGTCGGGGCGTTTGAGATCGCCCTTGAGCTGCAGATTGTAGGGAGGATCCGCGAAGACCAGGTCGACCGAGCCGGCCTGAAGCTTCGACAACTCGGCCACGCAATCGCCAATGACGATGTGGCTCGACGGGGCACTCTCAAATTTAGTGCGGGGCGCCCTTGCAGACGCCCCGCGACGCGACACTACCATGACTCAAGAACTCTGACTCAGGCGACGCTGTCGGCGACGCGGGACTAAACAACCGACTGGCGCCACATTGACCCGGCAAAGTAAAAATCGACTTAATTGGAAATGTTCATGCAAAAGATTGCAGCAGTTTTTGAACGGCGTGGCGCATTGTCGTTTGCGTTGTGCTGCAACATCAGCGCGTTCGGCAAAAAAATTTGCGGATCATCAAACCGGCACGATTCGGCCGGTAAACTGGCCGCTGCTTGCGGTGTTAGCAGCGCAAGGGATGCGCGTCTGCGGACTAGGCAATTTTTGCCGGGCAGGATATTGATTAACAGAATGGAAATTTTAGGTTGGTGTGTCCCGCAATGGGGCGCCGACTGGAATGAAGGGAAACCGCCATGCGCTATGATGATTTCCGCCGCAGCGACGATATCGAAGACCGTCGCGACGACAGCGGAGGCGGCGGCGGTGGTGGCTTCGGGATTCCGATGGGCGGCGGTGGCGGGCTCGGCATCGGCACGGTCATTGTGCTTGGCCTGCTCGGCTATGCCTTCGGCATCGATCCGCGCATCCTGATCGGCGGCGCCGAGATTCTCACCGGCGGCGGCCAGGCGCCGAGCTACCAGACCGATCGCCAGTCGTCGGGCGGGCAGGCCAAGCGCGGCGCGCCGACCGACGAGATGGGCAGCATGATCGCCGGCATCCTCGGCGAGATCGACGATCGCTGGAGCGAGATCTTCCAGGCCAGCGGCCAGACCTACACCGGTCCGAAGATCGTGCTGTTCCGCAACGCCACCAATGGCGGCCGCTGCGGCATGGCGCAGTCGGCGATGGGACCGTTCTACTGCCCGCCGGACAAGACCATCTTCCTCGACACCGGCTTCTTCCGCGAGGTCGAGACGCGCTTCCGCGGCTGCTCGGGCAACGCCTGCAAATTCACCGCGGCCTATATCATCGCGCATGAGGCCGGCCATCACATCCAGAACCTGCTCGGCATCATCCCGCGGGTGAACCGGCTGCAGCAGCAGGCCGGCAGCAAGGCCGAGGCCAACGCGCTGCAGGTCAAGGTCGAGTTGCAGGCCGATTGTCTCTCCGGCGTCTGGGTCAACCGCGAGGAGAAGAAGCGGCCGGGCTTCCTCGAGGCCGGCGACATCGACGCCGCGCTGACCACGGCGAACGCGATCGGCGACGACACGCTGCAGCGGCAGGCGACGGGCAGGGTGGTGCCTGATTCCTTCACCCACGGCTCCGCCGCGCAGCGCAAGCAATGGTTCATGACCGGCTACCAGCAGGGCACCGTGCAGGCCTGCAACACGTTCGGCGGCGGGTAACTGCTGCCGCGATGGCGTGAGGGTCATGATGGCCCGCCGCCAGTGGCGTCATCCTGAGGTGCTCGCCTCTTGGCGAGCCTCGAAGGATGACGGAGCCCGCGGCCCATCCGTCGAGGCGCGCTGACGCGCGCACCTCAGGATGACGGTGGAATGTGCGGAAGGAGCGCACTGTCATGTCTTCGACCGACGAATCCAAAACCTTCATCCCGCTCAACATCGCGGTGCTGACGATTTCCGACACCCGCACGCTGGCGGATGACAAGTCGGGCACCACGCTGGCCGACCGTCTGACTGCGGCCGGCCACAAGCTCGCGGCACGAGAGATCGTCACCGACGATGTCGAGGCGATTAGGGCTGTGATCAGGCGCTGGATCGCGGACCCCGGCGTCGATGCCGTCATCAGCACCGGCGGCACCGGCTTCACCGGCCGCGACGTGACGCCGGAGGCGGTCGAGCCGCTGTTCGAGAAGCGGATGGACGGCTTTTCGATCGCCTTCCACATGCTGAGCCATGCCAAGATCGGGGCATCGACGATCCAGAGCCGCGCCACCGCCGGTGTTGCGGGCGCGACCTTCATCTTCTGCCTGCCCGGTTCGCCCGGCGCCTGCCGCGACGGCTGGGACGGCATCCTGGCCGCGCAGCTCGACTACCGCACGCGGCCCTGCAATTTCGTCGAGATCATGCCGCGGCTGGATGAACATTTGCGCCGCGCCAAGGCGAAGGGCGCGAGCGCGTAGCCGTCATCCCCTCGCTCGTCATTGCGGGGCGCGCGAAGCGCGAGCCCGGAATCCATTTTGCCGCAGGTTCTGTGGCCCGATGGATTCCGGGTTCATCGCTGCGCGATGCCCCGGAATGACGACGGGGAGGGGCCCTACAACTCCAGCTCCCACGTTTCCCCGACCAGGTCGACGCCAAAACTGTGGTGCTTCCCTTCCTTGACGCGCTCAAAGCCGGCACGCGCATAGATGCCGCGCGCGGCGACCAAAATGCTCTGGGTCCACAGCGTCATCTTCCTGTAGCCCATCTCGCGTGCGGAGCGGACGCACTGGTCGACCAGTGCGCGGCCGACGCCGAGCCCGCGCGCCTTCTCCTCCACCGCCAACAGCCGCAGCTTGGCGACCCCGTCGCCGCCGTTGACCAGGAAGACCGAGCCGACCGGCTCGCCGTCGACCTCCGCGATCCAGCAATGCTCACAGGCCGGATCGAACGATCGCAGAAACTGCGCGCAGATCTCGGCCACCAACGCCTCGTAGCTGATGTCCCAGCCGTATTCCTCCGCGTAGGCGCGACCCTGTTGCGAGATCACCCACCCGATGTCGCCGACGCGATGACTGCGCAGCAGGAAACCCACCGGCTTCTCGGCCGGCGGCTCCAGCGACTGCTCGATCGTGCTCATGGCACGCACCACGGCCGCACGCCGGTCGCCGTCCATCTGCTTTAGCAGCGCCCCGACCTCGTTGCGCGAGCGGCTGTCGAGGTCGGCGGCAGCAGTGCGGCCCTTGGCGGTGAGGGCCACCTCATTGACGCGCTTGTCGGCCTTTGACGGCTTGCGCGTCACGATCTGGCGGCGCTGCAGTGCCTGTAGCGTGCGGCTGACGAAGCCGGCATCGAGGTCGAGATCGCGCACCAGGTCGGTCGCGGTGCAATCGGCGCGATGCGCGAGCTCGTAGATGATCCGCGCTTCCTGCAGCGTGAATGGGGAGTGCAGCAGCTTCGGCTCGATGATGCCGAGCTTGCGGGTATAGAACCGGCTGAAGCCGCGGACCGCGGCGACCTGGCTCTCGAGGGCGGTGTCATGGAAGTTTGATTTCATCAAACATATTATTTGACGGAATCAAATAATTCGCAAGCGCTTTCTAGCGCTGTTGCTTCGCGCGAACCGGTATCTGCTTCGCTTGAATATGCCTTACGCCACCATGATCCGGCTGCGCAGCATGGTGCGGGAGGAGCGGCCGAGCCGGCGCAGCAGGCGCGCCTCGGAGCGGCGGGCGTCCGGCCGGTAGCCGCCGATCCGCTCGTAGTGCTCGCGTGCGATCAAGAGGCCCTGTTCGGCCGAGGGGCCGGTGATCATCCGGGCGACGAATTTGAGGCCGTCGCGCAGACCGGGGTCGGTATAGGGCGCGCGGGCGTAGCGGAAGATGCCGGCGCGGTCCTTGCCGCTCGCTGCCACCATCTGGATGAACTGGGTGGTCTCCTCGATCCAGCCCGCATCGAGCACCGCACCCGGATGCAGGAACATCAGCCAGGGCGAACGCGCCTGCCGCGCACCTGCCGCAAGCGCCGCGGCGCGCGTGCCCTCGAAACGTAGGAAGCCGCAGCCGGCGACGTCGGCGACGCGCTCGATCACGTCGCTATCGGTGCGGTCGACCAGCAGCACCTCGCGGACGACGCCGGCGGCTGCGCCCGGCACCAGCGCCGCCAATGTTGCGACCGCGGTGCGCTCGACCCCGTCGGTGGGAATGATCACGCTCAGCATGATTTGAGGCTTCGCTGGCTCAAACGGTGGAGAAACTCCGGCCGTGTTATCACCTTGTCATATTCAAAGCAGCCTTTTCGCCTGCAGATTTTTACGCCATCACTTTGTGGATTTTCTCAGCTCTTGTTCTTGATTTGTTCTCGCGCTGTGTTAGCTTCAAAGCATGAGCCGAGCATCCTCTCATGCCCTCAAGCACCCGCCGGTAACGGCGCCCTCCGATAACCCGGCGGGTGCACCCACCCCTTTTCCCGAGCTTGCGGTCGCGATCGAGCGCGAGCGGCGGCGCGGCCGCGGCGCGCAGTCCAACGCCAGCGGCCGCTACGAGGCCGAGGCGCGGGTTGCCTTCGACGACGGCTGGCAGAGCCTCGACGACCTGCCGCCGTTTTCGACCAGCGTGGCGCTCGACACCTCACGCAAGGTGATCACGCGCAACGACTCGCCCGATATCGGCTTCGACCGCTCGATCAATCCCTATCGCGGCTGCGAGCACGGCTGCGTCTATTGCTTCGCGCGGCCGACCCACGCCTATCTCGGCCTGTCGCCGGGCCTCGACTTCGAGTCGAAGCTGTTCGCCAAGCCGGATGCGCCCGCGCTGCTGGAAAAGGAGCTGGCGGCGCCCGATTACGAGGCGCGGATGATCGCGATCGGCACCAACACCGATCCCTATCAGCCGATCGAGCGCGAACGGAAAATCATGCGCGGTATCCTCGAGGTGCTGGAGCGCGCCGGCCATCCGGTCGGCATCGTCACCAAGTCGGCGCTGGTGACCCGCGACATCGATATTCTCGCGCGGATGGCCAAGCGCAATCTCGCCAAGGTCGCGCTCTCGGTGACGACGCTCGACCCGAAGCTCGCCCGCACCATGGAGCCGCGCGCCTCGACCCCGTCGAAGCGGCTCGAGGCGATCAAGCGGCTCGCGGATGCCGGCATCCCGACCACGGTGATGGTCGCGCCCGTGATCCCGGCGCTGAACGATTCCGAGATCGAGCGCATCCTCGATGCCGCCGTGCATGCCGGCGCCAGGGAGGCGAGCTATGTGCTGCTGCGGCTGCCGCTCGAGGTGCGCGATCTGTTCCGCGAATGGCTGATGGCGAACTATCCCGACCGCTATCGTCATGTCTTCACGCTGATCCGCGACATGCGCGGCGGCCGCGATTACGACTCGCAATGGGGCACAAGGATGAAGGGCACCGGCCCGATGGCCTGGATGATCGGCCGCCGTTTCGAGATCGCCTGCGAAAAGCTCGGTCTCAACAAGCGGCGCACCAAGCTGACCACCGATCATTTCGCCAAGCCGAAGCGCAGCGGGCAGCAGCTCAGTTTGTTCTAGGTGAGGACCCGTGGGTGCGTAGCCCGGATGCAGCCAACGGGTCGCGCGAACGCGCGCCCGATGACAGGCTCCGCGAAATCCGGGGCCTTGCGTCCGCGGCCAAAACTTTCCCGGATTGCGCTTCGCTCCATCCGGGCTACGAAGAAGAAGTCAAAACAGTGAGTGCAACAATGAGTAACGCCCCGATCGCCCGCTTTACCGTCCTCACGCTCGGCGTCAGCGACATGCGCGCCAGCATCGCCTTTTACGAATCGCTCGGCTTCACCAGAAAGATGCGCGCGACCGGCGAGGAGGTCGCTTTCTTCGAGACCGGCGGCACCGTGCTCGGGCTGTTCCCGTGGCATCTGCTCGCCGCCGATGCCGGACTGCCCGATCAGCCGCGGCCTTCAGCGTTCCGCGGCGTTGCGATTGCCTGGAACTGCAACGACGATGCCGAGGTCGATCGTGTGATGGCGTTCGCGCTGTCGAAAGGTGCCACATTGCTCAAGCCCGCGCAGCCGACGAGCTATGGCGGCTATTGCGGATATTTCGGCGATCCCGACGGCCACGCCTGGGAAGTGGTGCGCGCGCCGGGTTTTGAGGTTCTCGATAGCGGGCGGGTGTCGATCCCTGATTAGAGCGAGCCGAATTGAATAACGGGGAAGGGCGCCGGGTTCCCGGTTGCGTCGCGGAGCCGGCTTAATCACCATCCCCGCATGATTCGGGACAAGTCCAAAAGCGCGACAAAAACCACGTCGAAGAAGGCGCCGGCCAAATCAGCCAGGCCGGAGAAGCGCGTCGTCGCCGTGACGCGGCCGAGCTTCCGGCGCGAGCGCGCACTGATCAAGCGCGGCATTTGGCCGGTCGCCGGCTGCGACGAGGCCGGGCGCGGCCCGCTGGCAGGTCCCGTGGTCGCCGCCGCCGTAGTGCTGGATCCCGCTCGCGTTCCCAAGGGCCTCGATGATTCCAAGCGGCTGACCGCCGAGCGCCGCGAGGAACTGTTCGAGGAAATCTGCGCCACCGCAGCGTTCTCGGTCGCGGTGGCCTCGCCGGCGCGAATCGACCGCGACAACATCCTGCGCGCCTCGCTGTGGGCGCTGGCGCGCGCCGTCCACGCGCTGCCGGAAATGCCGAAATACGTCTTCGTCGATGGCCGCGACAAGCTCGCCACGCCCTGCGACTGCGACGCCGTGATCGGCGGCGACGGCATCGTGGCCTCGATCGCGGCGGCCTCGATCATTGCCAAGGTCACCCGCGACCGCCTGATGTGCGCGCTGGCGCTGGATTGCCCTGGCTACGGTTTCGAGCAGCACAAAGGCTATGGCGTCCCCGAGCACCTCGAGGCGCTGGACCGGCTCGGCCCCAGCACCCATCACCGCAGCTTCTTCGCCCCCGTCGCCGCCGCGCGGCTGAAGCATTTCCCGGTCCCGGCCGAGCCCGACCTGTTCACGGTGGACGCGGAAAGCCAGGCCGCGGCATCGGCGGCGGCATAGAGCGCATCGGCTCCAACCCACCCAACGCTGTCATCGCCCGGCTCTCGCCGCCTCCGCTAAAGCTTTGGCGCGCCTAGGATCACAGCCTCGTCGAAGCCTCGGCGGAGACGGGACCGGGCGATCCGGTATTCCAGAGACAGTCGTGTTCAAGCCCAGCCGCCGCGGCGTACTGGATGCCTCGCCTTCGCGGGGCATGACATCTTTGTTTGGCTTTGCACGGTAGACTCACCGGCCCCCGTTGCCTCCACCGCCGCCGCCGTTTATCAAAACCCTCGGGATCAGATGGCGCCGCTCCGTGCGGGTGGCTGGGGCATTTCAGGCGTTTCATGCGGTTTACCTCCCTGGTTGTCGAACTGATCCGCGCCCGGCCGCGCCTCGTGGTGTGGGTCGTCGTGCTGGTGCAGGCGGCGATCTGGCTGTTGCTGCCGTTGATCTTCTACGGCAGCCCGCCCGGTAATCTCGCCACCGTCCTCGCCTTCGGCCGCGAGTATCAGGTCGGCACCGACATGGGGCCGCCGCTTTCGTTCTGGCTCGCCGACATCGCCTTCCGCGCCGCCGGCAATCACGTCTTCGGCGTCTATCTGCTGGCGCAGGTCTGCGAAATCGCCACCTTCATCGCCTTCTACCAGCTGGCGCGCGCCATCGTCGGCGGTCCGCAGGGCGTGCTGGCGGTGCTGCTGTCGATGACGGTCGTGGTGTTTTCCTCGCCAAGCGTCGAGTTCGGCCCGCTGATCCTGGCGCGTCCGCTGTGGGCGCTCCTGCTGCTGCATTCCTGGCAGCTGATCGGGCAAAACCGGCGCGCCGCCTGGTTCGCCTGGTCGATCGACTGCGGCCTGCTGCTGCTGACGACACCGGCGGCGCTCGGCATGATCCTGCTCGTGGTCGGCTTTGCGCTCGCAACCGAGCGCGGGCGCCGCACGCTGCGCGCGGTCGATCCGCTCTATGCGCTGCTGGTCATCATCGTGTTGGCGCTGCCCTATCTGATCTGGCTGGTCCGCGCCGACGTGCTGGCGCTGCCGGCCTTGCCCGCGGCTGCCGATCTCAAGGCGCGCGCGCTGCGCTGGGGCGTCGTGCTCGGCGGGCTGATCGTGGCGACCGCTGCGATCGTGCTGCTGGCGATCCTCAATTCGCGCTGGTTCGCCCGCGACCGTGAGGATGCCCCGATCATCTACCGTCCGCCGGTCAGTCCGCTGGCGCAGCACTTCGTTTATTTCTTCGCGTTTGCGCCGGCGATCGCGAGCAGCTTCGTCTCCGGGCTGTTCGATCTGGATCGCGCCTTCGGCGGCGCCGGCGTGGCGCTGCTGATGTCGGGGCTCGCGGTCGTCGTCGCGACCGGCGATCTGATCCATCTCAGGCGGCAGCGGCTGTTGCGCTCGGTGTGGGCCTTCGCTGTCGCGGCGCCCGCCGCGGTCGCGCTGGCGGCGGCGCTGTTCTTGCCCTGGACCAGCACCACCGAGGTGCCGACCTCGCTGCCGGCAGCAGCGATGGGACGTTTCTTCGACGACAGCTATGAACGCCGCACCAATCAGCGCCTGCGCGCGGTGGCCGGCGATCCCGAGCTCGCCAGCCTGATTGCGATGAACGGACGCCGTCCGCATCTTTTGCTCGACGCCGCGCCGCAACGGACGCCGTGGCTGTCGGTCGCAAAGTTCAACGAGACCGGCGGCGTCGTGGTCTGGCGCGCGCAGGACACCGCCGGCACGCCGCCGCCCGAACTCGCGCAACGCTTCCCCGGCCTGGTGCCGGAAGTGCCGCGCTCGTTCGACCGGCTGGTCAACGGCCGGCAGCCGGTGCTGCGGATCGGCTGGGCGATCGTGCGGCCGAAGGGGTAGGGATCAGTAGATCTGTAGGATGGGTAGAGCGAAGCGAAACCCATCGATTGATGCTCGCTGCGCTAATGATGGGTTTCGCTGCGCTCTACCCATCCTACGAAGCAAGCACCTTCGCGATCGCGCGCAGATCCTGCCACGACAACCGCTTGTAGGACGGCGAGCGCAACAGATAGGCCGGATGGAAGGTGGCGACGGCGCGGATCGTGCGCGTGCCGGTGTCGTAGTTGATCCATTTGCCGCGCGTGCGCATGATGCCCTCGCGCGTGCCGAGCAGCGCCTGCGTCGAGGGATTGCCGAGCGTCACCAGCACGTCGGGATTCACCAGCTCGATATGGCGCTGGATGAAGGGCAGGCACACCTGCGTCTCTTGCGGCGTCGGCGTGCGGTTGCCCGGCGGCCGCCACGGGATGACGTTGGCGATATAGGCTTTGCTGCGATCGAGCCCGATCGCCGCGATCATGCGGTCGAGCAGCTTGCCGGAGCGGCCGACGAACGGCAGCCCCTCGATGTCCTCGTCGCGGCCCGGCGCCTCGCCGACGAACATCACGCGCGCCTGCGGATTGCCATCGGCGAACACCAGCCGGGTCGCGGTGTGCTTCAGCGCGCAGCCGTCGAATGTCTCCATCAGCGTGCGCAAGGCTTCAAGCGTCGGCGCGGTGCCAGCGGCCTCGCGCGCGGAGGCGATGGCGGCGTCCGGCGCAATGGTGATTTCGCTGCGCGGAACGGCCGGCATCGGAGGCGGGCGCAGCGGATTGAGTACGGCGGGACGCGGCGCGGCGGGGGCGGGAACTGGCTCGGGCTCTTCCAGCCGGTTGATCGGCTCGTCACCAAGCGCGCAATCGACCCCGGCCTCGAGGTAAAAGGCCAGCAATTGCTGCAGTGTAGGGGTGGGCTCGGGCGTCAGGGCCATGATCGGCGCAATCTAGAGCATGGAGGAGAAAAGTGGAGGCTCGATTTCGGAAAAGATTATTCTCTGCGTATCCGGGCCGTGCAAAGCCATGGAAGCGCAATTCCATGGTTGTCCTTCCGCGAAAAATCGGAAACAACGACTTTTGAAAAGCTTAGTAGCGTTCTCAATGGGCTGAGATCAAGATCATGAGTGCTGAAGACCTTCCCCCGCGCGAGTCTATGGAATTCGATGTCGTCATCGTCGGCGCCGGCCCCTCGGGCCTGTCGGCCGCGATCCGGCTGAAGCAGCTCAATCCCGAGCTCTCGATCGTCGTGGTGGAGAAGGGCTCCGAGGTCGGCGCGCACATCCTGTCGGGGGCGGTGATCGATCCGGTGTCGCTCGACAGGCTGATCCCGGACTGGCGCGAGGACGCGGACTGTCCGCTGAAGACGCAGGTCAAGGAAGACCGCTTCTACTGGACGACGTCGCAGGGCTGGTTCCGCATCCCGAACTTCATCATGCCGCCGTTGATGCACAACCATCACAACTATATCGGCTCGCTCGGAAATGTCTGCCGCTGGCTGGCGCCGAAGGCGGAAGCGCTCGGCGTCGAGATCTACCCGGGCTTTGCCGCCACCGAAGTTCTCTATGACGACAAGGGCGCGGTGCGCGGCATCGCGACCGGCGACATGGGCATCGCCAAGGACGGCAGCCACAAGGATTCCTACACCCGCGGCATGGAGCTGCTCGGCAAGTACACGTTGTTCGCCGAAGGCGCGCGCGGCTCGCTGTCGAAGCAGCTGATCGCGAAGTTCAAGCTCGACGCCAACTCCGAGCCGCCGAAATTCGGCATCGGGCTGAAGGAGGTCTGGCAGATCGATCCGGCCAAGCACCGCAAGGGACGGGTTCAGCATACGCTGGGATGGCCGCTGAACGACAAGACCGGCGGCGGCTCGTTCCTCTATCATTACGACGACAACCGCGTCGCGGTCGGCTTCGTCGTGCATCTGAACTACAACGACCCGTATCTGTCGCCGTTCGACGAGTTCCAGCGGATGAAGACGCATCCCGACATCCGCGAGCTGTTCGAGGGCGGCAAGCGGCTTGCCTATGGTGCGCGCGCCATCACCGAGGGCGGCTACCAGTCGGTGCCGCGGCTCTCTTTCCCGGGCGGCGCGCTGATCGGCTGCGCAGCCGGCTTCGTCAACGTTCCGCGCATCAAGGGCGTTCACAATGCGATGGGCTCCGGCATGCTCGCCGCCGAGCATGTCGCGGCCGCGCTCGGCGCCGGTCGCGCCAATGACGAGCTCGTCGAGTACGAGAATGCCTGGCGCTCGTCCGCGATCGGCAAGGACCTGTTCAAGGTCCGTAATGCCAAGCCGTTGCTGTCGAAGTTCGGCAACCTGCTCGGAATGGCGCTCTCCGGCTTCGACATGTGGTGCAACACGCTCGGCTTCTCGCTGTTCGGCACCCAGTCGCACGCCAAGCCCGACCGCAAGACGCTCGATCCGTCCAAGCAGCACCAGCCGATCGCCTATCCGAAGCCGGACGGCAAGATCTCTTTCGACAAGCTGTCGTCGGTGTTCCTGTCCAACACCAACCACGAGGAGGACCAGCCGGTCCATCTCAAGGTCGCCGACATGAATCTGCAGAAGACGTCGGAGCACGACGTGTTCGCCGGTCCCTCGAACCGCTATTGTCCGGCCGGTGTCTATGAGTGGGTCGAGGAATCGGCCGGCCCGCGCTTCCAGATCAACGCCCAGAACTGCGTCCACTGCAAAACCTGCGACGTGAAGGACCCCAACGGCAACATCACCTGGGTTCCTCCGGAGGGCGGCGGCGGTCCGAACTACGAGGCGATGTAAGAGTAGGGCGAAGACGGCCGACCACATTTGCGTGAGGCCGGTTGCAGCGTCCGCTGTCCTCTCCTCGCCTGGAGCGGCCGGATTGCACCGGCGGATACAAATGGTGAGGCGGAACAGGGGCCGCGGCGCCAGTATCCGGCGCTTTTTGCTTCCGCACGCGAATATGCCGGGGCCGGTCACGATACTGCCATAGTGGGAGGGTCTTGCGGTGAGCTGGCTGGATCGGCGGGCCTAACGGCCTAATCTGCCAATCGATTCGGCATGGGTTACCTTTGGGCGATCCTTGCGGATAAACGCCAAAAGCGGCATTGTCGCTCGCCGGGATGCCGCCGCTTGGGTTCGCATTTTGAGACTGATCGCAGGATCTTGTCGCGAAGATCTTGGCCGTAAATCCTTCGTGGCCTTAAACCCCTGGAGCAAGGCGACCGTGATGCTGTCCACCCGATTCAACCGCCTGACGATTGCCGTTCTTGCTGCCGCGGCGCTTGCAGTGCCTGCCCAGCTTGCGGCGCAGACACCAGACCATCCGACCGACAATACCGCGCAATTCCCAAGCAAGACCGACCTGAAGTCGCTGACCACCGCCGGCAGCTATCTGGCCGCCCGCCACGCCAGTGTCGAGCGCGATGCGGCCTCCGCCGCCGCGTTCTACCGCTCGGCGCTGCGCACCGATCCGAAGAATTCCGAGCTGCTCGACCGCGCCTTCATCTCCTCGCTCGCCGACGGCGACATCGAGGAGGCGGTGAAGCTCGCCGACCGCATCCTGATCCAGGACAAGGCCAACCGCGTCGCCCGCCTCGTCGTCGGCGTGCGCGACCTCAAGCTGAAGAAATACGCCGCCGCGCAGTCCAACATCAACCAGTCGGTCCGCGGCCCGATCACCGATCTGGTGGCCACGCTGCTGTCGGCCTGGGCGGCCTATGGCGCCGGCGACAGCAAGGGCGGGGTCGCCTCGATCGACAAGCTGACCGGCCCCGAGTGGTATCCGATCTTCAAGGATCTGCACGCCGGCATGATCTACGAGCTGTCCGGCAAGGAGAAGGATGCCGGCGCCCGCTTCGAGAAGGTCTACAAGCTCGACGATTCGATGCTGCGCACGGTCGATGAATATGCGCGCTGGACCTCGCGCAACAAGGATGCCGCCGCCGCGACCGCGATGTACGAGGCGTTCGACAAGAAGCTGCCGCGTCATCCGCTGGTGCTGGAGGGTATCAAGGAAACCAAGGCGGGCAAGAAGCTGCCGCCGCTGATCGATTCACCGCAGGCCGGCGCCGCCGAGGCGCTGTACGGCATCGGCGCGACGCTGACCCGCCGCGGCGGCGAGGACCTCGCATTGGTCTATCTGCAGCTCGCGCTCTATCTGCAGCCGAACCATCCGCTGGCGCTGCTGTCGCTCGCCGATCTCTATGAATCGGTGAAGAAGCCGCAGATGGCGATCAAGGTCTATGAGCGGATGCCGGCGTCCTCGCCGCTGAAGCGCAACGCGCAGATCCAGCTCGCGACCAATCTCGACGCCGCCGACCGTAGCGACGAGGCGATCAAGATCCTCAAGGAAGTCACCACGGATCAGCCGAAGGACATCGAGGCGATCCTGGCGCTCGGCAACATCGAGCGCGGCCGCAAGAAGTTCGCCGACTGCGCCACCACCTATTCGCAGGCGATCGACGCGCTGCCGGCCGCCGGCGGCGACAAGAACGCCTGGGTCACCTATTACTACCGCGGCATCTGCGAGGAGCGCTCCAAGCAGTGGAACAAGGCCGAGGCCGACATGCGCAAGGCGCTCGAGTTGCAGCCCGAGCAGCCGCATGTGCTGAACTATCTCGGCTATTCCTGGATCGACCAGGGCATCAACCTCGACGAAGGCATGAAGATGATCAAGCGTGCCGTCGATCAGCGCCCTGACGACGGCTACATCGTCGATTCCCTCGGTTGGGCCTTTTACCGGATCGGCAATTACGACGACGCGGTGAAGAACCTCGAGCGCGCGATCGACCTGAAGCCGGAAGATCCGACCATCAACGACCATCTCGGCGACGCCTACTGGCGCGTCGGCCGCACGCTGGAAGCCAAGTTCCAGTGGGCGCATGCGCGCGACCTCAAGCCCGAGCCGGAAGAGCTGCCGAAGATCCAGGCCAAGATCGACAACGGCCTGCCGGACGACACCTCGAACGCCGCCTCCGCCGACAAGAAGAAGGACGACGACGGCAAGGGCGGCTGATCGGCCGTCCGCGCACTTATCTCCGGAAAATGCTGTGATGCCCGGGCCTGGTCCCGGGCATCGACGTTTCTGGCCTGAACTCGCAGATGGCCGGGCGATGACGGTTTGCCCGCGCCCAGCGCATGCCAAAGGCGGAATTTCGGTGCAAACAAAGGGATAGGATCGTGAGGCGATTTACGCTAATCGCAGCACAATGTTTGTTTTTAGGGGTTTATCGCCGTGCCGGCGCTGATTGAAGAAGGGCGTGCCAAGGTCAACCTGACGCTGAAGGTTGTCGGGCGGCGCGTCGATGGGTTTCACGACCTGGAGAGCGTCGTCGCGTTTGCCGATTGCGCCGATCGTCTCACGCTTGAGCCGGGGTCCGAGCTGTCGCTCTCGATGCTGGGGCCGCTGGCCGATGCCTGCGGCGATACATCGGATAATCTGGTGCTCAAGGCCGCGCGGCTGCTCGGCGAGCGCGTCGCGGACCTCGAGGTCGGCCACTTCACGCTGGAGAAGGTGCTGCCCGTTGCGGCCGGCATCGGCGGCGGCTCGGCGGATGCCGCGGCTGCGCTGCGGCTGCTGGCGCGGCTCAACGAGCTCTCGCTCGACGACAGCAGGATCATGGAGGTCGCGCTGCAGACCGGCGCCGACGTGCCGGTGTGCGTCGCCTCGCGCGCCTGTGACATGACCGGCGTCGGCGAGGGGCTGCTGCCGCTCGACCTGCCGAAAATGCCCTGCGTGCTGGTCAATCCGCGCGTGCCGGTTGCGACCAAGGATGTCTTCAATGCGCTCGGCCTGCGCCATGGCGAGCTTCTGATCGGCGCCACCGATGTCGTGATGCAGGGACCGTCCTGGCCGGACGCCGGCCGCGCGGTCGACGACTGGATCGCGGCGCTTTCGCGCGGCACCAACGATCTCGAAGCCTCCGCCGCGCGCATCGAGCCCGTCATCAGCGACGTCTTGTCGGCGCTGCGTGCGACCAAGGGCGTTCGCCTGGTGCGCATGTCGGGCTCCGGCGCGACCTGCTTTGCGGTGTTCGGAACCGACGCCGATGCCGAGGCCGCCGGCGAAAAGCTCCGCGCCGCGCATCCCGGCTGGTGGGTGCATGCGGGCGCGCTGAGCTAGCTAGCGCGCGTCCATTCTTCCTCCGTCATTCCGGGGCGCGCGTAGCGCGAGCCCGGAATCCATCGGGCTGCATCACTCGGGGATGAATGGATTCCGGGCTCGTGCTTCGCACGCCCTCAGGTGCGCAATTGCGCACCGGGAAATGACGCACGGGGTGCGACAAACTGCCCCGACGGGCAACTCAGATTGCACGTTGGGTAGAGCGCAGCGAAACCCATCGCTTTGTACCCGTGGCGCCAATGATGGGTTTCGCTACGCTCTACCCATCCTACGCAGCTGCGCGCCGTCAGCGCTCACTAATTTGTTCCGATTTTCAGAATTTAACTTGACGCCTGACCCAACTCAGATGTTCAATACATGCGTCTCACCCGATCGAGGGGCGCTTCGCGGTCGTCACGAACGCGGGTTGAGATGCGGTGGACGCGGATCGTGCAACTGACGAGTGCGCGTGAAGCGGACGGTGAAGTCGTGTGGTCCTGACGCCCTAGCGGCAGGTGTCTTTTCACAAAACGCGAACGCGTCTTGTGAAGACGGTGACAAACAAGCCCAGTCTCACCGGGGAGAGCACGAAATAAGCCGTAACCCATCGCGCAGGGAAAGCCGGATTGCTCCGGTTACACCTGTGGTCCTACCCCCGAGCTTTCTACCTTTTGCTCGGGGCCCATGGGTGCGATCGGCACCCGGTTTTCCCTGCGCCCTCATCAAGAGCGAGGGCGGAACGAGAAGCAAAGCTCGGACGGATCACGTCGCGAGAATGCGGATGTATGACTCAAAAGTCGAGCCACACATTCAGTGTCGTGCCGGGCTTGACCCGGGACCCATAACGACAAATGGAAGTTGTTGCGCGACGCTGGGGCCACAGCCCTCTTCAACCAACACGACCCTGTGGTTATGGGTCCCTGCTTTCGCAGGGACGACGATTATGGATGCAGGCCGTGCCAAATTCGCTGTCGTCCTGGCGAAAGCCAGGACCATTACCCCAAATGAGAATTGTTGTGCGATGCTGACGCAACGATCCCATTCGTTACCAGGTGCGGTGGTTATGGGTCCTGGCTTTCGCCAGGACGACGTTGTGGGTGTGGTTAAGGTGCGGCCCAACACCTCAACGCCGGGCAGCGTTGTGCCCCTGATTGCTTGGCAAGCCAAATCCCGTTTGCCATAACAGGATGAAACAACAACGTTGCGCGTGCGGGACCGTTCGGAATCCGCCGGCAGCAAATGAGCCGGGAGGATGCCATGGCCAATATCCGAGTTCTCGCCACCGATCTCGAGTTTCCCGAAGGTCCCGTCGTCATGCCCGACGGTTCGGTCGTGCTGGTCGAAATCCGCGGCCAGCGGCTGACCCGGGTCTATCCCGACGGCCGCAAGGAGATCGTGGCCAAGGTGCCGGGCGGCCCGAACGGCGCGGCGCTCGGCCCCGACGGCAAGATGTACGTCTGCAACAATGGCGGCTTCTCCTGGATCCCGACCCGCAACATGATCATGCCGGGACCGCAGCCGGAGGATTATCTCGGCGGTTCGATCCAGCGCGTCGATCTGCAATCCGGCAAGGTCGAGACCGTGGTGACGAAGTGCGGCGAACATGAGCTGCGCGGGCCGAACGATCTGGTGTTCGACAGGCAGGGCGGCCTGTGGTTCTCCGATCTCGGCAAGCGCCGCGCCCGCGAGATGGATGTCGGCGCATTCTATTATCTGAAGCCCGGCATGAACGAGATCGCCGAGGCCGTGCACGGCATCCTGCCGGCCAACGGCATCGGCCTGTCACCGGACGAAAAGACCGTCTACATCGCGGAGACCCCGACGGCGCGGCTGTGGGCCTATGAGGTGTCCGAGCCCGGCACCATCAAGCCGCGCGACGTGATCTATCGCGGCGAGCGCGGCAAGCCGATCGCGGGTCTCGGTGGCTACCAGATGTTCGACTCGCTCGCAGTCGAAGCGTCGGGCAATGTCTGCGTCGCGACGCTGATCTCGGGCTGCATCTCGGTGATCGCGCCTGACGGCACCGTGGTCGAGCAGGTGCCGACCGGCGACCGCGTCACCACTAACATCGCCTTCGGCGGCCCCGACCTGAAGACCGCCTACATCACGCTGTCGGGCAAGGGCGAGCTGATCGCGATGGACTGGTCGCGGCCGGGATTGCCGCTGAATTTTCTGAATAAGTGACGTAAGAACGTCATTGCGAGCGAAGCGAAGCAATCCATGCAGCCACGAACACGGAGGGAGTGGATTGCTTCGTCGCTTCGCTCCTCGCAATGACGGAAAGGAATCAAAATGCCCTGGCTTGAACCGGTCACCCTTCGCGGCGCGCATGCGCGGCTCGAACCGCTGTCCCATGATCATCGCGACGGTCTCGTCGACGCAGTGAAGGACGGCGGTCTCTCTCAACTCTGGTACACCTCGATCCCGCAGCCGGAGAACATGGCCAAGGAGATCGACCGAAGGCTCGGCCTGCAGGCGGCCGGATCGATGCTGCCGTTCACCGTGTTCGATGCCGACGGCCGGATCTCGGGCATGTCGACCTACATGAACGTCGACACGCCGAACCGCCGCGTCGAGATCGGCTCGACTTGGTACGCCAAGCGTGTGCAGCGCAGCGCGGTCAACACGCAGTGCAAACTGCTGCTGCTCCAACACGCCTTCGAGAAGCTCGATTGCATCGCGGTCGAGTTCCGCACGCATTTCTTCAATCACCAGAGTCGGCGCGGCATCGAGCGTTTGGGCGCCAAGCAGGACGGCATCCTGCGCAGCCATCAGATCGCGCCCAACGGTACGTTGCGCGACACCGTGGTTTACAGCATCATCGCCAGCGAATGGCCGACGGTGAAGGCGCATCTCAATTATCAACTCAACGAAAAGCCGCGCTGACACTTTGGTCGGCGCCAGAAGCGAGACGATGGAAACGTTCGATTATGTGATCATCGGCGCAGGCTCCGCCGGGAGCGTGCTGACCAACCGGTTGAGTGAAGACGCTGCCGTCACGGTGTGCGTGCTCGAGGCGGGGCCGAGCGACTGGCATCCCTACATCCATCTGCCGGCCGGCTTCATCAAGACCTTCCACATGAAGAGCGTGAACTGGGCCTACCAGCAGGAGGTGGGTCCCTACACCGGCGGGCGCAGCATCTACGCGCCGCGCGGCAAGACGCTCGGCGGCTCGTCCTCGATCAACGGCCACATCTACAATCGCGGCCAGCGCCAGGATTTCGACACCTGGGCGCAGCTCGGCAATCGCGGCTGGGGCTATCCCGACGTGCTGCCGTACTTCCGGCGCATGGAGAGAAGGATCGGCGAGGGCGACGACACCTAT
>NZ_JACMYP010000006.1 GCF_020889705.1 Bradyrhizobium altum
CGCTGGCCGTCGCCTTCGCCATCAGCGGCGCCCGCTTCCTCGCCGGCCACCCGCTCGTCGACGAGCCCTTCGGTCTCGTCGGTCTCGATCTCGGCCTCGTATTCGAACAGTTCTTCCTCGTCGTCGGCTTCGTCGGCCTGCGGCGGCGAGGCGGCAGCCTGGGCCACCAACAGCGCCTTGGCGGCCTCGAGCGTATGCACCTGCTCGCCGCGGTCGATAATGTAGGACTGCTGGGCGCTTACGGTGGCATCCGCGGCGACCGCCAGCGATACCTTGAAGGCGTCTTCGAGGTCGCGCAGATGGCCGCGCTTGTGATTGAGCACATAGAGCGCGACGTCGGTGCGGGTACGGACCACGAGATTGTGGGTCGCGCCCTTCATCAGGATTTCCTCGATGCCGCGCAGCAGTTGTAGTGCCACCGACGAGACCGAGCGGACGTGGCCCGAGCCGCCGCATTGCGGGCAGGGCTCCGTCGAACTATCCAGCATGCTGGCGCGGATGCGCTGGCGCGACATCTCCAGCAGACCGAAATGCGAGATGCGGCCGACCTGGATCCGCGCACGGTCCTGGCGCAGGCAGTCCGACAGCTTGCGCTCGACCGCGCGGTTGTTGCGCTTCTCGTCCATGTCGATGAAGTCGATGACGATCAGGCCCGCGAGGTCGCGCAAACGCAATTGACGCGCGACTTCTTCCGCGGCTTCCAGATTGGTCTTGAGCGCGGTGTCCTCGATATGGTGCTCGCGCGTGGCGCGGCCGGAGTTGACGTCGATCGAGACCAGCGCCTCGGTCTGGTTGATCACGATGTAGCCGCCGGAGCGCAACTGCACGGTCGGCGAGAACATCGCATCGAGCTGGCTTTCGACGCCCATGCGCGAGAACAGCGGCTGGCCGTCGCGATATTGCTTCACCGCGCGCACATTGGCCGGCATCAGCATCTTCATGAAGTCGCGCGCTTCGCGGTAGCCGGCTTCGCCCGCCACCTGGATCTCGTCGATCTCCTTGTTGTAGAGGTCGCGCAGCGAACGCTTGATCAGCGAGCCTTCCTCGTAGACCAGGGTCGGCGCCTGCGACTTCAGGGTCAGGTCGCGCACCGTCTCCCACATCCGGATCAGGTACTCGAAGTCGCGCTTGATCTCCGGCTTGCTACGGGAGGCGCCGGCGGTGCGCAGGATGATCCCCATGCCCTCGGGCACGTCGAGGTCCTGCACCACTTCCTTCAGCCGCGAGCGGTCCTGGGCGGAGGTGATCTTGCGGCTGATGCCGCCGCCACGCGCGGTGTTGGGCATCAGCACGGCGTAGCGGCCGGCGAGCGACAGATAGGTGGTCAGCGCGGCGCCCTTGTTGCCGCGCTCTTCCTTGACGACCTGCACCAGCATCACCTGCCGGCGCTTGATCACTTCCTGGATCTTGTACTGGCGACGGGGGCGGAACGCGCGCTCCGGAACCTCCTCGAGCACATCGTCGCCGCCGACGGACTCGACGACATCCTCTTCCTCGCCTTCCTCGCCGTCATCCTCGTCATCGTCTTCGCCGGCATCGTCGCCATGCCGAGCCTCGGGCGCGGCTCCGTCCGCAAGCGTTGCGTACTCGGCGACGGCGTGCTCATCGGCCGCGGCGTGGACTTCGTCGGCAGCCACATGCGGCGCGTCGTCGGCATGCGCGGCGTTTTCCGCAACCTGCTCCTCATGGGCCCGCTCGGGCTCATGATTGACCTCGGCGGTCTCGACGAATTCCGGCGCGGCTGACGCAACGGAGGCTTCGACCACCGCGACAACGGGGTCGGACGGGGCGTCGGCGGCCGGCGCCTCGCTCGTTACGGGGGCGTAGCCGTGATCATGGTGGTCATGATCGTGATCATCGTGGCCATGATCGTCGTGACCATGGTCATGGTGATGTTCATGATCGTGGTGATGCTCGTGGTCGTCGTGATGCGCATGATCATGCGCCTCATGCTCGTGCCCCTCATAGGCGGCCACGCCGTGCTCGTGATGCCCGGCATCGTGTTCATGATGCCCGACATCGGCGGGGTGTTCGTGAGCCTCGGCTGCCGGCAGCGCCTGTGCGTCGCCTGCACCCTCGATCACCTCGCTCTGGACACGGTCGCCATGACCGCGGCGGCGGGCATTGCGATGGCGCGACCGGCGGCGATGGCCGCGGTTCTCGTGCTCTTCCTCGGCCTCGCGATGGGCGCGCTCGTCGGCTTCGATCAGCGCCTGACGGTCGGCGACCGGGATCTGGTAATAGTCGGGATGGATTTCGCTGAAGGCGAGGAAGCCGTGCCGGTTGCCGCCATACTCGATGAAGGCAGCCTGCAGTGACGGCTCTACGCGCGTGACCTTGGCGAGGTAAATGTTGCCGCGCAGTTGCTTGCGCTGGGCGGTCTCGAAATCAAACTCTTCGACGCGATTGCCACGGACCACGACGACCCGGGTTTCTTCCGGGTGGGTGGCATCGATCAACATCTTGTTGGGCATTTTGGAGCTCTTGACGGCGGCGGGCGCGGATCATGGCGCGCGCAAACTGCGCCGCCCGGTGACGCGACGGTCCACCTGATTCGGGGGTGAGGGGAAGGCCAAAACGCGTCTCGCGGCGCAGCGCCGGACGGGAACCCACCGGGATGATGCGACGGGCGAAGTTTTCACCTCGCGTCAGCGCGATCATTCGGGGGATCCTGGTCGGCAATGCAGTCTGGCGCATTAAGCGTCGGCCCGTCTAAACATGTTGGCGGCGAAAATTACCGCCGTATCCTTTGCTGAAAGCCCCGCCTGGCGCCGAAGCGCCCGCCGGCCATCGCATATCGAGGCCCCAAGGGACCGGATAATCAGTTATGCCTTGTCTCAAACCGTCCCTCTGGCGAGGGAGTGTGTCTGGGACCGGACGCCGCTCGGGCTTGAATCCGCCTCTCCGTGTCAGCCGCGCGCGGCGCTGGCTGGGGAGGGACCGGAAAAACACGGCGGGATCTTCGACTTGGAAGGTTCCACCGTTGCACCGAGAGGCTGAACGCGACACAACCGGGAGTACTAGCCGTCAGCACTCCGTACATACGTGGATTGCCCGCCGCGTGCAAGGGAAGCGTCACGCCGCCGCAACACTCGGCTCTTTTCGCCCGCGCGTCATTAGGGTGCGATTAACCGTGTGGTTCTAATGCGGTAAGAAGCAGCTGGGAGGCTCCGAATCGGGTGGAGAACCGCGCAAAACACCTTATTTTCTTGGGATGCGGGCTGTTGTGCGCTGCAGCATTGGCGCTTGGCGTGGCCAGCGCCCCGAGCGCGGCCGAAGGGCCACCGGAGGGGCAGCCGGCGCCGGCCGCAAGCGCCTCAGCCGCCAGTGCGCCGAATTTCCCGATCGCATCCGGCGCCAGGCTTGCCGGCGACGACAAGCAGACCCGATTCATCCTCGATCTCGACCGCAAGATCGAATTTCGCGCCTTCCCATTGGCCGACCCCTACCGTGTCGTGGTCGATATCCCGCAGGTCAATTTCCAGCTCGCTGCCGGCACCGGCTCGGCGGCGCGGGGATTGGTGAAGGCGTTCCGCTATGGCCTCGTGATGCCCGGCGGCTCCCGGATCGTGTTCGACATGACCGGCCCGGTGAAGATCGCCAATTCCTATGTGCTCGATGCCGCCAACGGTCAGCCACCGCGGCTGGTGCTGGATTTCGAGCAGGTCGATCGCACCAGCTTCGTGCAGTCGCTCGCGCCGGAGAGCCGGCCCGAATTGAAGCCGTCGATTTCCGAAGCCACCACGGCGACCATTCCGGCCGTCACCACGGCGGCGCTGCCGCCGGTTGCGGCCACCGACTCGCGCCCGCTGATCGTGATCGATCCGGGGCATGGCGGCATCGACAACGGCACCCAGTCCGGCGACCAGACCGAGAAAAACCTGGTGCTGGGCTTTGGCCTCGCTTTGCGCGACCGGATCGAGAAGTCGGGCAAATATCGGGTAGTCATGACCCGGTCCGACGACACCTTCATCCCGCTCAACGACCGGGTGAAGATCGCGCGTTCGCAATCCGCGGCGCTGTTCGTCTCGATCCACGCCGATGCCTTGCCGCGCCGCGAGGGCGACGCCCAGGGTGCCACGATCTACACCGTGTCGGACAAGGCGTCCGACGCGGAGGCCGAGCGGCTGGCGGAAGCGGAGAACAAGGCCGACGCGATCGCCGGCGTGAACCTGACCGACGAGCCGACCGAGGTCGCCGACATCCTGATCGACCTCGCGCAGCGCGAGACCAAGACCTTCTCCAACCGTTTCGCTCGTCTGCTGATGGACGAGATGAAGTCCACGGTGCGGATGCACAAGCATCCGCTGAAATCGGCCGGCTTCCGGGTGCTGAAGGCGCCCGACGTGCCGTCCGTTCTGGTGGAGATCGGCTATGTCTCCAACAAGGGCGACCTCGAGCATCTGGTCTCCGAGAACTGGCGCAACAAGGCCGTCGGATCGATGGTCCAGGCGATCGACACGTTCTTCTCCAAACGGCTGGCAACCGCCGGACCGGCAAAGTGAAATTGGTCGCCTGAAAAGCCGGGGCCGTTGCCCGGAAGCCCTAGTTTGGCCACAGCGGCGACGCTATAGACAAGGGATCGCAGGTCCGCAGAATCGACCATATTGTCCGGCGGCTCTTGTATATTCGCGTGCGCAAGGCGGCTCGCTGGGCCAAGGCTTTGATGTAAAGGCCTCGATGCAAAGGCCTCGCTATGTGAGCCTTCGTTGTGTGAGGCTTCGCACTTTTGGACAGGCGCTTCTGACGATTGGGCGCCGGAGGGTAGGAACGGAACGTCGATAATGCGCCTGCTCGTGCGGTTCATGGGTTTCTTGTTCGCCGCCGGAACCGTCGTGTTCCTGGTCGGTGTCGCCGCCGTCGCTGGCGCCATCTGGCATTTCTCCAAGGATCTGCCCGACTACTCGCAGCTCCAGGACTACGAGCCGCCGGTGATGACCCGCGTGCACGCCGCCGACGGCGCGCTGCTCGGCGAATACTCCAAGGAGCGGCGGCTTTATCTGCCGATCCAGGCAGTGCCGAAGCTCGTGATCAACGCGTTCCTCGCCGCCGAAGACAAGAACTTCTACGAGCACGGCGGCATCGACTATCAGGGCATGGCGCGCGCTGCGATCCTCTACGCGCAGAACTACGGCTCCAACCGCCGCCCGCAGGGTGCCTCGACCATCACCCAGCAGGTCGCCAAGAACTTCCTGCTGACGAACGAGGTCTCGTTCGCGCGCAAGATCAAGGAAGCCTTGCTGGCGATGCGCATCGAGCGCGCCTATTCCAAGGACCGCATCCTCGAGCTCTACCTCAACGAAATCTATCTCGGGCTCGGCGCCTACGGCATTGCGGCGGCGTCGCTGGTCTACTTCGACAAGTCGGTCAACGAGCTGACGATCGCGGAAGCGTCCTATCTCGCCTCGCTGCCGAAGGCGCCGGCCGCGCTGCATCCGGTCCGCAACCGTGACCGCGCGATCGAGCGCCGCAACTATGTGATCGACCGCCTGCTGGAGAACGGCTGGATCAAGCAGGCCGACGCCGACAAGGCGCGCAAGGACCCGCTCAACGTCACCAGCCGCTCGAACGGCGCACACATCTTCGCGGGCGAGTATTTCGCCGAGGAAGTCCGCCGCGACATCTTCGAGCGCTACGGCGAAAAGAAGCTTTACGAGGGTGGCCTGTCGGTTCGCACCACGCTGGATCCCAAGATCCAGGTGATGGCGCGCAAGACCATGGTCGCCGGCCTCGTCAACTACGACGAAGCGCAGGGTTGGCGCGGTGCGCTGCACAAGCTCGACGTCTCCGGCGACTGGGGCGTCAAGCTTGCCGACGTCAAATCGCTCTCCGACATCTCGCCGTGGCGGATGGCGGTCGTGCTGGAAACCAGCGATCAGTCGGCGCGGATCGGCTTCCAGCCGGGCCGCGAGCTCGGCGGCGCGGTCAGCAAGGAGCGGCAGACCGGCATCATCTCGATAGACGGCGTGCGCTGGGCCAAGAGCAAGGGCAAGGCGCCGACGGCGGTCTCGCAGGTGCTGCAGCCCGGCGACGTGATCTATGCCGACCCGCTGGTGACCAAGGAAGGCACTGCGGTTGAGGGCCAGTATCGCCTGCGGCAATTGCCCGAGGTCTCCGGCGCCATGGTGGCGATGGATCCGTGGACCGGCCGCGTGCTCGCGATGGTCGGCGGCTTCTCGTTCGACCAGAGCCAGTTCAACCGCGCGACGCAGGCCTACCGGCAGCCCGGATCGTCGTTCAAGCCGATCGTGTACTCGTCGGCGCTGGACAACGGCTATACGCCGTCGACCACGGTGATCGACGCGCCGATCGAGATCGATCAGGGGCAGGGCGCCGGCGTGTGGCGTCCGGAGAACTATTCGACCGGCAAGTATTACGGCCCGACCACGCTGCGCAACGCGTTGCAGCGCTCGCTCAACACCGTGACGGTGCGGCTCGCGCAGGACATCGGCATGCCCCTGGTTGGCGAATATGCCAAACGCTTCGGCGTTTATGACGAACTGCCAAACTATCTGTCGTATGCGCTGGGTGCCGGCGAAACGACCGTCATGCGCATGGTCACGGCGTATTCGATGTTCGCCAATGGCGGCCGCCGGGTGAAACCGACGCTGATCGATCGCATCCAGGACCGCTACGGCCACACCATCTTCAAGCACGACACCCGCGAATGCCGCGGCTGCGACGCGCCCGGCGGCTGGAAGAGCCAGTCGGAGCCGCAGCTCGTCGACCGCCGCGAGCAGGTGCTCGATCCGATGACGGCCTACCAGATCACCGAGATGATGGAAGGCGTGGTCCAGCGCGGCACCGCGACCGTCGTCAAGGAGGTCGGCAAGCCGATCGCCGGCAAGACCGGCACCACCAATGACGAGAAGGACGTCTGGTTCGTCGGCTTCTCGCCGGATCTCGCAGTCGGCGTCTATATGGGTTACGACAAGCCGCGCAATCTCGGCCGCACCGCCACCGGCGGTCACGTGGCGGCGCCGATCGCCCGCGACTTCCTCAAGCTTGCGCTCGCCGACAAGCCGCCGACCCCGTTCAAGGTCCCGGCCGGCATCAAGCTGATCCGCGTCGACGCCAAGACCGGCATGCGGGCCGGCCCGGGCGATAGCGGCAACACCATCCTCGAAGCCTTCAAGCCGGGCACCGCGCCGCCGGACAACTACTCGGTGATCGGTGTCGCCGACGCCGATGGCCGCGGTCCTGCGCCCGGCCCGCAGCCGTCGCAGGGTGGCGGACAGCCGGATGGCGGCTTCTTCATGCGGCCGGGAACCGGGGGACTCTACTAGCGGTTGGCCGATCCAAATCGCCGGGATAGCGTGGCCAAGCCGATTGCGCTTTGCCGCGCCGGTCGCTACATCCCCGGCAAGCTTTTTCACCAACACCTGAAAGACCATGCGCGCGGAAATCGAACGCCTTGTTGAAGAGATCAAGCAGTCAGTCGGGCTGCTGAGGAGGCATCTTTGACGTCGAACAATCGACGGCACGCCTCGCTGAGCTGAACAAGCTCGCTGAAGACCCCAATCTTTGGAACGATCCACAGAAGGCCCAGCGGCTGATGCAGGAGCGCACCTCGCTGGAGGACGCGCTCTCGGGCATCGGCAAGGTCGAGCGCGAGCTCGAGGACAACATCGGCATGATCGAGCTCGGCGAGGCCGAGAACGATGCGGCCGTGGTCGCCGAGGCCGAGAAGGCGCTCAAGGACCTCAAGAAGGAAGTCGCCCGGCGCGAGCTGGAAGCGCTGCTCTCTGGCGAGGCCGACAAGTTCGATTCCTATCTCGAAGTCCATGCCGGCGCCGGCGGCACCGAGAGCCAGGACTGGGCGCAGATGCTGCTGCGCATGTACACGCGCTGGGCGGAGAAGCACGGTTTCAAGATCGAGTTCCTCGAGGAGTCCCAAGGCGAAGAGGCCGGCATCAAGTCCGCCACCATCCAGATCTCCGGCCACAACGCCTATGGCTGGCTGAAGACCGAGGCCGGCGTGCATCGCCTGGTGCGCATCTCGCCGTTCGATTCCAACGCGCGGCGGCACACGTCGTTTTCGTCGGTGCAGATTTTCCCGGTGATCGACGACAGCATCAAGATCGAGATCAAGGAGGCGGATGTCCGCACCGACACCATGCGATCGGGCGGCGCCGGCGGTCAGCACGTCAACAAGACCGAGTCGGCGGTGCGCCTGACGCATATTCCGACCGGCATCGCGGTGGTCTGCCAGGCCGGCCGCTCCCAGCACAAGAATCGCGCACAGGCCTGGGACATGCTGCGCGCGCGGCTTTATGAGATGGAGCTGAAGAAGCGCGAGGAGCAGGCCGCCGCCGATCAGGCCGCCAAGACCGAGATCGGCTGGGGTCACCAGATCCGCTCCTACGTGCTGCAGCCCTACCAGATGGTGAAGGATTTGCGCACCGGTGTGCAGACCTCCGACACCTCGGGGGTGCTCGACGGTGATCTCGATGAGTTCATGGCGGCGACCTTGGCGCAACGTGCCTTCGGCACCGGGCCCGGCTCCGTCGAGGATGTGGATTAGCCCATGACACGCGTCGCTTTCATCGGATTGGGGCGCATGGGCCACGGCATGGCCGGCCGTTATCTCGATGCCGGTTTCACCGTCGCGGTATGGAACCGGAGCAAGGCCAAGGCCGAGGATTTGATCGCGCGCGGCGCGCTGTGGGCGACCTCGCCGGAGGACGCCGCGATCGATGCCGATGCCGTCGTGACCATGGTCGCCGACGACGAGGCATCGCGCGCGGTCTGGCTGACCCGGGACGGCGCCGCCGCCACCATGAAGGCCGGCACGCTCGCGATCGAATGCTCCACGGTTTCGTATCAGCACACGCTGGATATGGCGCGCGAGCTCAACAGCCGCGGCCTGATCTACATCGATTGTCCGGTCACCGGGCTCCCCGAAGCGGCGGCCGCGGGCAAGCTGACGCTGCTGGTGGGCGCCGATGCCGCTGATCTCGACAAGGCACGGCCGTTCCTCGCGCCGATCGGCAGCACGATCCGCCATTTCGGCGCGGTCGGCACCGGCACCGCGTTCAAGCTGATCAACAATCTGATCGGCGCGGTGCAGATCGCAAGCCTCGCCGAAGGCGTCGCGATCGCCGAGCAGGCCGGCCTCGACATGCAATTGGTGGCCGAGGCGCTGGCGAGCGGCGCGATCGCGAGCCCGCAGATCATCCGCCACAGCAAGCGGATGATCGACCGCAACTTCACCGGCGCATCCTTCACGGCGGCGCTGCGCCACAAGGATGCCGACTACGCCGTGCGGCTTGCCGAGACGCTGCTGCCCGGCGTGCCCGTGAGCCGCGCCGCGCTCACCGCCTACGACAAGGCCAAGGCCCACGCGCCCGATGGCGACGAAGGCCAGATGATCGAGATCGTGTCGCGGCCGAAATAGGCAGAGCCGCCATTCACGGAAATCGGGTGGCCAGCGCCGCCCCGGGCGGCTAGGCATCTGCGCCAGCGCAGATGAGTGCCCGCCATGCCTTCCGCCGACAACAGGATCGATCGCCGCGACTGGGGGCTGCTCGGCTTTCTGTCGGTGCTGTGGGGCGGCTCGTTCTTCTTCAACGGCGTGATCCTGCGCGAATTGCCGCCGCTGACGCTGGTGCTGCTGCGCGTCGTGCTCGGCGCGCTCATCCTGCTGCCGCTGCTGCGGGCGCGGAAGATCGAATTCCCGCATGGCCTGGCCGGCTGGGCGCCGTTCGCCGCGATGGGGCTGTTCAACAACGCGCTGCCGTTCTCGCTGATCGTGTTCGGCCAGACCTATATTCCGAGCGGGCTGGCCTCGATCCTCAATGCGACGACGCCGCTGTTTGCGGTGGTCGTGATGGCGGTGGCCGGCGAGGAGCGGTTGCAGGCGCGCCGCGTGGCGGGCGTGGTGGTCGGGCTGATCGGGGTCGCGATCCTGCATGGTGATGCGCTCGGCTTCGAGAGCAGGCAGGGCATCGGCATCCTGCTGTGCCTCGCCGGTGCCTTCAGCTACGGCATCGCGGCGCTGGTCGGGCGGCGGCTGCCGCAGCGCGTGCCGCCTTTGGGCACGGCGACGTTCCAGATGATGGCCTCCAGCGTGATGATGGCGGTCGTCGCCGGCGTGGCCGAACGACCCTGGCTGCTGCCGATGCCGCATCCGACCACATGGCTCGCCGTGCTCGGGCTCGCGGCGCTGTCGACGGCGCTAGCCTACATCGTGTTCTTTCAGATCCTGCAGCGCTCCGGCGCGACCAATGTGATGCTGGTGACGCTGCTGCTTCCGGTCACCGCGATGCTGCTCGGATATCTCGTGCTCGGCGAGCCGGTCGCGCTGCGCGAGGTGATCGGCGCGCTCGTGATCGCCAGCGCGCTGCTCCTGATCGACGGGCGCGTCTTGACCTGGTTCAGCCGCGCGCCTGTTTCCACGCCGCATACCAGCCGGTGAAGCGGCCGCTGTCGCGCTCGCCGCCGTGCCAGGCGGCGTAGGCGGTGCCGTCGTCGGCGACCAGCACCACGGCATCGAGCCCCTTGGAGCGGCGCAGCGTGTCCATCGCCTGCGCCGGCGTCTGCGCGATCGGGCCCGCGACGTTGAACGACGTGTTGACCGACATCTCGACGCCGATATGGCGGCCGAGCGCCTTCAGATAGGCATAGGTGAGGGGATCGTCGGCCTCACGCACGATCTGGATGCGGCCGGTGCCGTCGGCATGCACCACGGCGGGAATCTTGGCGCGGGCCTCCGGCTTCGAATGCGCCGTAAGCACCATGTAGTTGTAGGCGTTGTAGTCGTCGTCGGATGCGCCGTCTTCCAGCTCGAAATAGTCGCGTGCGGCCTGCAGCGTCGCCATCGGCGCCAGCGGCCGGATCGCCTCGCGATACTTGACGCGCTCGTTGAGCCGCTCGCGCACCTCGGGGTCGCAGGGATTGGCGAGGATCGAGCGATGGCCGAGCGCACGCGGCCCGGTCTCGGCCGCGCCCTGATAGATCGCGATCACGCCGCCTTGCGCCACCATGCTGGCCATCAGATCGGCAACCGCATCGCGTCCTTCCGATGTCGCGACATTGCCGATCTCGGTGGAGGCGACGTCGTCGGCGCGCAGCGCCGCGGCGATGTCGGCGTTCGAGGGCGGCAGGCCGCAATAGAAGGCGTGCGACAGCGGCGCACCGCGCGCAGCGCCCGCCATGTGCGCGAACAGCCAGGCCGCGCCGATCGGCACGCCGGGATCGCCGGGCACCGGCGGCACCCACATATGCAGGCGTGTCTTGCGCTGCTGGGCGCGTTCGAACCAGGCCTCGTCAAAGTGCTCGAGCAGCCGCATGTTGCCGAGCGCATTCAGCGCCACGCCGCCGGTCAGCACCAAACGGTCGGTGCCGGTGATGCGCAAGAGATGATCGATGACATGGATCATCGCGTCCTCGAACACCAATTGCGTCGCGGCGGCCTTGTCGACGCGGTCTTTGGTGTCGGGGCGGTGATTGATGTCCTCGACGCGCAGCACGGCGTCGGGATTCCAGAGCTGGTCGGGCCGCAGCGGCGCGCCCAGAATATCGATCAGCGGCTGATGATAGGGATTGTCGGCGGGGTCGGCGTACCAATTGGCCATCGCGCGATTGAGCTGCACGCTGCCATTGGGCCCGAGCTGCAGCACTGCCTTCAGGCGCTGATAGTAGGGATTGGTGGCGCGGTTCATGTCGCCCCAGGCGGCGGCGCCCATGTAGCGGCCCTCGCTGGAGAGCCAGGTCCAGCCGCCCTGGCTCGACGAGATCACAGTGTAGAAGGCACCGAGCGAATCGAACAGGCTCTCATTGCAATAGAGCTGCTTCATCTCGTCGTTCTCGGCGACATAGAGCGAGATCGAGCCGACGTCGCCGGTGCCGTCGAGCACCGCGATCGCGACACGCTCACGCACCTCGGCGAATGGCGAGGCCGTAAATGAGTACCAGGCGTGATTGTCGTGATGCGGCATGCAGATCAGCGGCAGCTGCTCGCCGAGCCCGTACATCTTGGCGAGCCTGCGCGAGATGCGCCGCACCTGGTCCATCTGTCGCAGGTTGATCGCGGGCGCGATCGGTGCCCGCAGCAATTTGAGACTGGCCGGCGCTTCCTCGAACGAGGTGCGGATCAGCATCGCCATCAGCGCCGGATAGTCCCACGTCGTGACGAAGGCTGCGATGTCGCCGATATCGCGGCCCATCCGCTGCAACACCTTGCGCATGTCGTCGAGCGCGTATTGCGGAAACTCGTTGGTGTGTTTGTTTCCGGAAAAACGCTCTTCCTCGTTGTTGACGATCAGGCGCGGGCCGTCCTTCTGGGTGACTTCGACCAGTGCAACGCCGGTGTTGTGCGTGCCGGGGCAGGCGAGGCCTGCGATGTAGACGGTCTCGCCACGCTGCAGCTTGTCGCGGATCGAAGCGATCGTGCGCTGCGCGAACTCGCTATCGGCCTTGTGCAGGCCAAGCTTCGCCATCGCACGTTTGCTGAGGCGGCGCGTGATCTCATAGCCCGCGGCCGCAAAACGCGGATGCCGCGGACCGGTACGAATGTCCGGTTTACGCAATCAGAACGCCTCGACTCGTGATCCCCAGATCGACCTTCAATCACAACTAGCGCCAGGCAACAATGCCGTTTCGCCCAACGGAAAAACCCGGTGCTTGCCAGCATGTTCGTCCCTTGCGAGACTTGCCGCTAAAACCAACGACAACAATCGGGGAGAAAACAATGCGGGCTCGTTCTGGATATATTGGCGCAATCGCGGCGTTCGCAAGTGCGGCATTGATCGCGACCTCGGCCACCGCGCAGAAGAAGTACGATCCCGGCGCGACCGACGCGGAAGTCAAGATCGGCAACATCATGCCGTATAGCGGCCCGGCATCGTCCTACGGCGTGATCGGCAAGACCGAGGCCGCGTTTTTCCGGATGATCAACGCCGAGGGCGGCATCAACGGTCGCAAAGTCGACTTCATCAGCTACGACGACGCCTATTCGCCGCCGAAGGCGATCGAGCAGGCGCGCAAGCTGGTCGAGAGCGACGAGGTGCTGTTGATCTTCCAGGCGCTCGGCACGCCGTCGAATTCGGCAATCATGAAATACATGAATGCCAAGAAGGTGCCGCAATTGTTCGTCGCCTCGGGCGGCACCAAATTCGGCGACCCCAAGAACTTTCCCTGGACGATGGGCTTTCAGCCCAACTACCAGAGCGAAGGCCGCATCTACGCGAAATACATTCGCGACAACTTCCCCAACAGCAAGATCGCGGTGTTCTGGCAGAATGATGACGCCGGCAAGGATCAGTTCAAGGGCCTGAAGGACGGGCTCGGCGACAAGGTCAACATGATCATCGCCGACAAGTCCTACGAGGTCTCCGATCCATCGATCGATTCGCAAATCGTCGCGCTGCACGATTCCGGCGCCGACATCTTCTTCTCCTGGGCGGCGCCGAAGGGCTCGGCGCAGGCGATCCGCAAGGTCGGCGAGCTCGGCTGGAACCCGAAATTTTTTCTCGCCAACACCGCGACCACGGTCGCCTCGGTGTTGAAGCCGGCGGGGCTCCAATACGCCAAGGGCATCATCTCGACGCAATACCTGAAGGATCCAACCGATCCGACCTGGGACAAGGATCCTGCCGTCGTGAAATGGCGCGAGTTCATGGACAAATATTATCCGGAAGGCGACAAAGCCAACTTCAACAACGTCTATGGCTATGTGCAGGCCGAGGCGATGGTGCAGGTGCTGAAGCAGTGCGGCGACAATCTCACTCGCGAGAACGTGATGAAGCAGGCCACCAGCCTGAAGAATTTCCACTCCGACCTGATGCTGCCGGGCGTCATGGTCAACACCTCGCCGGACGACTACTTCCCGATCGAGCAGATGCAGCTGATGCGCTTCAACGGCGTGGCGTGGGAGCTGTTCGGCGACGTCATCACAGGCGAGGTCGGGCACGAGGCGACGAGGTAGGCGGTCGATTACTACAAAGGCGCTGTTCGCGCCGCAAACTCCTCCGTCGTCCCGGCGAAAGCCGGGACCCATAACCACAGGCGCCTGTTGTTGGAATGAGCTGCGGCCCCAGCTTTGCAAGCCAATGGGCATTTGTGGTTATGGGTCCCGGGTCGCGCTTCCACCTTCGCTCGTTGAGCTACGGCGGACAAGTCGCTGCCCGGGACGACACCGAGTTTGTTGCACCGGTGGTGAATTAAACATCCGCGTCCTTGCCGTCACTCCCGGCGTGCCGCGGCGGAGCCAGTCAGGACCTTCTCCGGCCGGCGGGCGCGGAGTGCCATGCCGCCGGCGACGCCGATCACGTAGATCCAGCCCTCGTGAAAATCGGACAAATGCGAATTGAGCAGCGAGCTCGTGATGTTCTGCACGACGACGGCGAGCCCGATCCAGGCCACGAGATCGCGGCCGGCGAACAGGCGGATGTGGCTGAACCACATCGCGTAAAGCAGCAGGACGCCAGTGAGCCCCCACTGGATCGCGACATTGAGGGTCTGGTTGTGCGGGTTGTTGATCACCTCGGCCTCTGGGCCGGTTTGTCCAACGGCATCCTGCGTGAACATGTGCTTGATCGAGCCGGTGCCGTGCCCGAACCCGTGACATCAGCGCCCGCAAGCGCGTGCGTCCGGAGGTAACTTTTGTTTCCCATAGGTGGGAAAATGTCACACGTCAAAGGAGGTGGGATTGTATCCCACGCGGCGGGCGGCTAAAGTTAGGCATGAATGCCAAGGCCCCCAAGTCGAAGCCGGGATCGACTGCGCCGATCGCCGCAGCGAAGCTGCACGCGCCCTTGGCGCGGATGCTGCGTCCGCTGGTCCGGCTTTGCATTCGCGGCGGCATGACATTTCCGGCGCTGACCCAGCTGCTGCGCGAGCTCTATGTCAATGTCGCTGAACGCGACTTCGCGCTCGAAGGCAAGGAGCAGACCGACAGCCGCGTCAGCCTGTTGACCGGCATCCACCGCAAGGAGGTGGCGCGGCTGCGCGGCGCCGGCGCGCCGGTCAATGCGGTGCCGGCGACGCTGTCGCGCACCAGCGCGATCATCGCGCGCTGGCTGGCCGCGCCCGAATTCACCGACGCCAAGGGCGTTCCGCTGCAGCTGCCGCGCACCGCGGATGACGCGCGCGTCGTTCGAGACGCTGGTCGAATCGATCACCAAGGATGTGCGGCCGCGCGCGGTGCTCGACGAATGGCTCGACCGCAAGCTCGTCACCATCAATGACGACGACGAGATCATGCTGGTCGAAGAGGCCTTCGTCCCGCATGGCGACGACGACCGCAAATGGCATTATCTCGGACGCAATTTGCACGACCATGTCGCGGCCGCCGAGCTCAACGTGTCCTCGGCCACGCCGCGCTTCCTCGAACGCGCGGTGCATTACGACGGGCTGTCGGCCAAGCTCGCCAAGCGGCTTGAGGGGCGCTCGCGCGAGCTCGCGATGGAGGCGCTGAAGGTCGCCAACCGTGAGGCCAACCGCGCCTTGGCCAAGGACAAGGGCGGCGACCATCGCTGGAATTTCGGCATCTACATCTATCGCGAGGGTCCGGACGGCCCTGTCGACGATGATGCCGACGAAGGCGGCGTATCATGAAGCGCTCGCCGCTCATCTCGCGCCGCGCACTGCTGATCGGCGCAAGCGAGACCGCTTGCGCCGGTGTTCAGATCAATCGAGATTGAGTTAGCCCGCGCTGAGCCGGACGCCAGCGCGGAGGAATTTCTGCGGATCGACCGCTTCGCCGTCGATGCGGGTCTCATAGTGCAGATGCGGACCGGTGGAGCGGCCGGTCGAACCGACGGCGCCGATCACCTGGCCGATCTTGACGTATTCACCGACCTTGACGCCGATCTCTGAGAGATGGCCGTAGCGGGTCGAGAGGCCATTGCCGTGATCGACCTCGACCATGCGGCCGTAGCCGCCGGCCCAGCCCGCCGACACCACCTTGCCGTTGGCGGTGACGCGCACCGGATCGCCCTGCGCGGCGCGGAAGTCGAGCCCGGTGTGCATCGCCGGACGGCCGAGGAAGGGATCGGAGCGAACGCCGAAGCCGCTGGTGAATTCGACCTCGCCGACGACGGGCTTGCGGTAAGGCACCAGCGCCAGCGTCTGATTCAAGCGCTGCAGCTGCGCGCGGTTGATGTTGATGCGATAGAGCTGGCGCTCGAACGCGCCGGCGTCGGGCGCGAGCTTCACCGGCACATAGGGGCCGCCCATGCCGGAGCGCGGCGTCGCGGCTTCGAGCTGCGCCATGTTGAGGCCGAGATCGGAGATCACGCCGCGCATCCGGCGCACCCGCGATTCGATGCCGTCCTCGACCGAGGAGAGCGCGGCGACCTGGCGCCGCTCGACCTGGTCAAGCGAGGTTTGCAGACGGACCAGGACGTTGTCGACGCCCTGAGCCTTGGCGAACTGGTTCGGCTGCGCCTTGGCGATCAGCGGCGCGCGCGATTCCAGCCGCGCCTCGCGATCCGGCGGTGCCACGAAGATCACGGTGTCGCTGATCGGGGAGGGCTTTGGCGTACCGGATGACGGCGCGGCGTCGGCGCGGCCCTGCGGCCTGATCGATCCGGTGGTCGCAACATCAGGCATTGCGCCGAGCGCGGTGGCGCGCGATTCCAGCGCCGACTGCCGCTTCATGATCTGGTCGAGCTTCTGGTCGAACTGCTCCTGATCGAGCAGCTGGCGGCTGGTGGTGCGGTCGACCTTGGCGCGCAGCTCCGAGATGCGGTCCTCATAGGCGTATTGCATCTCGGCCTGGCGCGCGATCAGCCGGGTCAGGACGTCGTCACGGAACGCGAAATACGTCGCGGTCGCCGCCGACCACATGCCGAGCAGGACCACGGTGCCGACCGCGATCCAGAACACCACCGGTCCGAACCGGACCTGCTTGCCGGCATGAACCAGGGTATAGCCCTCGCCGGAGGCCGCCGCGGCAGCCGCCGGTGCGGCATGCTGGGCCACCGGACGGCGTGCCGGCGACCGGCCATGGTCTTGCGGATGATGGTGTTTCTGGTGATGACCGGACCGGCTCGACATCGGTACTCCCGCGGCCGGTCGGACCAAGCTCCGTACGGCTAATTTGCGGGGCCGATTTGAGCCCGCCATGGTTAATTTTCAGGAAACGGAACCATCCGGTCAGAGCGATCGGGCGGCCTCCAGTACCGCTTCGGCGTGGCCGTCGACCTTCACATGACGCCAGATCCGGGCGACTTTTCCACTGGAATCGACCAGAACCGTGGTGCGAATAATTCCCATGAAGGTCCTGCCATACATGGATTTTTCGCCCCAGGCGCCATACGCCTCCAGCATCTGATGAGCCGGGTCCGAGACCAGCGGCACCGACAGCTGGTGTTTGTTTCGAAATGACTCCTGCGCCTTAACCGTATCGGCGGAAATGCCGACCACCTCGGCACCGGAAGCCGCGAACTCATTCTTGAGCCGGGTGAAGTCGATCGCTTCTCTGGTGCAGCCGGGGGTGTCGGCGCGGGGATAGAAGAACAGCACCAGCTTCTTGCCGGCAAAATCCCGCAGTGAAACGCTGCCTCCGCCGTCGCGCGGCAGGTCGAAGCCAGGCGCCGCGGCGCCCTCAGTGAGTGTGACGGCGGACGACTTGGTCACGGTCGCGGCCGGCTCAGCCTTTAACGGTTTCGATGCGGCCTTGTGCGAGACTTTGTCTGGAACACCCGCTGCGGTCTTGGCGGTGGTCTTGGCCTTTGCCTTCGTTGCTTTCTTGGTTGCTTTCTTGGCCGCGGCCTTCTTCGCAACCGTTGTGCGGGTTTTCGTCGCGGACTTCCCAGTGCTTGCGCTTGCGGCGCGCGCAACCTTTGTTGCGACCCGCTTTCCGGTTGTGTTGGAGGATTTCTTGCGCGTTTTCTTGGACATACGCCTTCCTTTCGTCGCTTTCCGAAGCTCAACCATTGGGGTATTGCGGGTCTCATTCGCAGCGGCGGATTCGCATCGGCTGCTGGGCAAGTTTGATGGCCACGGAGTATGGTGACAAGGAATTCGACGCGTTACCCGTCCGCTTGCTGAATTGGCTTTTGATTGGTTGTTTTGGTCCGTTCCGGGGCCATCGGCGAGTAACATGATTAGGCGAGGATAGGCGGCGATGCCGGCAAGGGAGCGCTCGATAACAGTCGACGGGCGCCCCGATGGCGGCGATCAGCTTCGCCGTCAGCACCGAGAGGCAATGGCAAGGAACACGTCGCCGCAGGGTCCAAATCCGCGCGCCGGGACTGACTTCTCGCAATGGGAAGACGACGCCGCGTGGGACGAGCAGGATGAGGCGGCGGGCAACCGTGCGCGGCAATTGCTGGCGCGTTCCAACACCAACCTGCATCGTTTCACCGATTTCTGCTCCGGCATGCAGCGCTGGCTGAACGGCGAACGCTGGATCCGCCGCATCGGACTGGTGCTCGTGGTGCTGGTCGTGATGTTCGCGACCTGCTTCGGCGCATTGTGGTGGCGGCTCGGCGCCGGTCCGATCAATCTCGATTTGGCGACGCCATGGCTTGCCGCGGCGATCGAGGAGAATATCGGTCACGGCAACACGGTCGAGGTGGGCGGAACGCAGATCGAGCGCGCCGGCCGCGTCAGGATCGCGGTGCGCATCCGTGACATCATCGTCCGCGACCGCGACCACGCGGTCGTTGCCAGCGCGCCGAAAGCCGAAGTGCGCTTGTCGGGAACGGCATTGCTGATGGGCCAGTTGCGGGCGGAGAGCCTTAATCTGGTCGATGCGGAACTGTCGGTGCGCATCACGCCCGACGGCAATGTCACTGTGTCCGCCGGCGACACCGCAAAACCGCTCGCCACCGGCGTTGCATCCAAGCGGGAGGCGGGGCTGCCGCCAACATTCCCGCGGCCGACGACCGCTGCGCCGCCGCCACCGGTTGCCTTGCCTCCAGTTGCCTTGCCTCCGGTTGCCTCCGGGCCCTCGGCAGCTGCACCCGATTCGGCCCAGAGCGGGCTGCTCGCCGGCCTCGACTGGCTCGACAGCCTCAGCATGACCGGCCTCGACGGTCAGAACCTCAACGAGATCGGCCTGAAGAACGGCAATCTCGTCGTCGACGACCAGCAGCGCGGCAACAAATGGAGCTTTGAGAATATCAGCCTGAGCCTGCGGCGCCCGAGCGGCGGCGGCGTTGCGCTCAGCTTCGGCGAGGACGGCGCGAAGCCCTGGTCGGTCCGCGTCCTGGTTGGACCGCAGCAGAACGGCGTGCGCTCGGTCGACATCAAGGCCGACAATGTTTCCACCCGCAACATCCTGCTCGCGATGCGGACCAAGGATCTCACCTATACCGCCGACCTGCCGCTGTCGGGCGAGATGAAGGGCGAGCTCGGCCGCGACGGCCTGCCGACCTATTTCCGCGGCAAGATCAATGTCGGCGCCGGCAACATCATCGACACCGACACGCCCGACTACCCGATGCCGGTCGATTCGGCCGAGATGAGCGTCGAATGGGATTCGGGGCGCCGCGTGCTGCTGGCGCCGATCAAAATCGTCTCGGGCGCCAACCGCATCACGCTGCTCGGCCATCTCGAGCCGCCGAACGACAACGTCACCGACTGGCAGGCGGGCCTGTCGGGGGGCACCATCGTGCTGGCCGGCGCCGACAAGAATGAACCGCCGCTGATCTTCAATCGCATCAACGTCGGCTTCCGGTTCGACACCGAGAAGAAGCGGGTGCTGCTGACCCAGGCCGATATCAGCAATGGCGAGATCGGCGTCGCCGGCACCGGCAGCGTCGACTATTCCGGCGAGCCGCGGTTGCAACTCGGCTTCGCGGGCACCCCGATGTCGGCCTCCGCGCTGAAGCGGATGTGGCCGATCATCATCGTGCCCGAGGTGCGCGAATGGGTGCTCGAGCGGATCGACCGCGGCACGCTCCAGCGCATCGATGTCGGCGTCAATTCGCCGGTACATAATCTGTCGCGCAAGGGACCACCGATCCCGGATGACGGTCTCTCGGTCAACATCGTCGCCTCGGGTGTCACGGTGCGCCCGGTGGATCAGATGCCCCCGGTGCATGACGCGGATCTGAAAGCCAGGGTGACCGGCCGCACCGCGACCGTGACCATCAACCAGGGCATCGCCGACACGCCGGCCGGCCGCAAGATCACGCTGTCGGATTTCACCTTCGAGGTGCCCGACATGGCGCCGAAACCGTCGCCGTCGAAGGTCAAGTTCCGGGTCGACTGTCCGGTGCCGGCGGCCGCCGAAATCCTCGCATCCGACCGGCTCAGCGATCTCTCCGGTCCGCCGATCGATCCCAACGCCAGCAAGGGCAACGTCACGGCCACGATCAATCTCGGCATGCCGGTGACGGGCGGGCTGACCAAGGCCGACACGCAATATTCCGTCACCGCCGACATCTCCGGCGTTGCCGTCGACAAGCTGGTGATGAACCAGAAGCTCGAGGCCAACACGCTGAAGGTGGTTGCGAGCAACGCCGGCTTCCAGGTCAAGGGCGACGTCAAGATCAACGGACAGGCGGCCTCGCTCGACTACCGCAAGCCGGCCGACGGCGATGCCGACGTCAAGCTGCAGGCGACACTGGACGACGCGAGCCGCGCGCGCCTCGGGCTTGATCTCGGCCCCGCGGTCTCGGGCGCGATCCCGATCAAGCTGAACGGCAAGATCGGCAGCGGCGACAATCCCACCACCAAGATGGGCGTCGAGGCCGACCTGACCCAGCTCAAGCTCGACAACATCCTGCCGGGCTGGGTCAAGGCGCAGGGCAGGGGCGGCAAGGCGACCTTCAACGTGGTGCCGAAGGGGCAGTCGACGCGGTTCGAGGATATCTCGATCGAAGGCAGCGGCGTCTCGATCAAGGGCGCGCTCGAGGTCGACCAGAACGGCGACCTGATGAATGCGAACTTCCCGACCTATGCGCCTTCGGACGGCGACAAGACATCGCTGCGGGCCGATCGCGGTCCCGACGGCGTGATCAAGGTGACGATGCGCGGCGACGTGTTCGATGGCCGCGGCTTCCTGAAATCGGCGATCTCCGGCCGCGATAGCGATCCCAAGAGCAAGACCAAGACCACCGATTTCGATGTCGATCTGAAGCTCGGCGCGGTGGCCGGGTTCAACGGCGAGGCGCTGCGCGGCGTCGACGCCAAGATTTCGCGCCGCAACGGGTTCTTCAAGGCGTTCACGCTGAGCGGCAGGGTCGGCCGCGACACCCCCGTCAGCGTCGATATGCGCGGACGCCAGCAGGGCCGCGAGGTGATCTACCTGCAGACCGGCGACGCCGGCGCGTTCCTGCGCTTCATCGACACCTATTCGAAGGTGGTCGGCGGCCAGCTCACGCTGGCGATGGAGCCGCCGATCCCCGAGCCGAGCCCGAGGGAAGGACTCATCAACATCACCGGCTTTTCGGTGAAGGGCGAAACCCAGCTCGACCGCGCCGTCGCCGGCGGGCCGGTCAGCACCCAGAACGGCATCGGGTTCGACGCGTTGCGCGCCGAGTTCACGCGCCAGAGCGGCCAGCTTTCGATCCGCAACGGCGTGGTCAAGGGACCGAGCATCGGCGCGACCATCGAAGGCAGCATCGACTATGTCGGCAACCAGGTGCGGATGAACGGCACCTTCATTCCGATGTACGGGTTGAACAACATGTTCGGCCAGATCCCGTTCTTCGGGATTTTCCTCGGCGCCGGCAGCAATGAAGGCCTGATCGGCGTGACCTATGAAGTGGTCGGCACGCCGAGCCAGCCGGTGCTGCGCGTCAACCCGATCTCGGCGCTGGCGCCCGGCCTGACGCGCAAGATCTTCGAGTTCAAGCAGTACGGCCCGAACGATCTGCCGACGACGAACAATTAGCGCGTCGGCACATTCCCTCCGCTGTAGCCGAGGGCCCGGGCGAGATTGCCGGGCATGACCGACTTGATCATCCATCGTGACGAGCGTGATGCCGCAGTGGACATGCGGTCGATTGTCGCACGCCCGTAACAGTCCGCCCGCAGATTGCGCGCGCCGACCGCCGACATGGCGGGCGGTTACGCCGCCCTCGTTTTCTGAAAAAATCTTACATTGGGAGAAAAGCAATGATCGCCAAAGGATTGCGCCCGCCTGTGGGGCTTCCGCTGTCTCGGCCGGTTTTTGCGTTGACGCTGCTCGCCTCCACGGCGCTGGCCAGCAGTCTTGCGCACGCCGACGGCGACGACGTTCATTTCCGGCCGGGTCATCTGTTGTTGAGCCGTGCGGTGTTCGTCAACAACGCCGTCACCATCGCGCCCGGCGTGACGCAATTGCCGCCGAACTGCGTGTCGCCCAATTGCGTGACCGCCACGGCGGACGGCACCTATCCGACGGTGTTCAACAACGACGGCGTCGACGGCTCGTTCGGCCTGACCGCGAAGATTCTGCTCGACGAACTGCGTCTCGACGGCAGACATGTGCAGTCGCTCGAGGTGCCGAACAGCGCCCAGCGCGGTGTGTCCCAAAACAAGGACCAGATGGTCACCAGCTTCTCGTCAAAATCCGAGCTGGCGCTGAATCTGTCGCTCGATCATCGCAGCGTGACCTTCATGGGCTATCTCGCTCCGATCGGCGCCATCGACGTGTCGAACTCCAACACCCCTGACGTCATCGATCCGACCAATCCGGTGCCCGGCACCTATTATCGCCTGGTCGCCGAAGTCGACCAGAACGGTCGCTTCCACTTCACCAAGGTGAACGGCTATAGCGGCAACAACGGCCGCGCTGCGATCTTCAACGATCGGCATGGTGCCGGTGTGTTCTACACCGCCGGCAACGCGGGCAATGGCGGCAACCCGCAGCCTGCGGGCGTCATCACGGGCGCCGGCATGCAGATCGCGAGAGAGGCCGACGCGCCGCTCGCGCGGCAGGCGGACCCGGGCGGACCTTTCCCGCTCGGCAGCTTCAACATCACCGAACTCGGCCAGAAGGCCGACAAGATCGGCAAGGACACCAATTTCCGCGGCCTCACCGTGTTCAACAACGTGATCTACACGACCAAGGGCAGCGGCGGGAACGGAATCAACACCGTCTACTTCATCGACACCACCGGCAACGCCGCCAACGGCAGTCCGAAGGCGTGCCCGAATGGCGTCGGCCTGCCGGCTCCGTCTGCGTCGCTGCCGACGACGCAGATCTTCTACGATGGCTCGAAGTTGGCGGGGCAGGGTGTCACGCCGTATAACATGTGTGTGCTGAGCGGTTTCCCGACTGCGCTCAAGAGCACGGGCTCGTTCCCGTTCGGCATCTGGTTCGCCGACGCGAACACGCTCTACGTCGCCGACGAGGGCAACGGCACCGCGACATTCGACCCGACATCGAACAGCTATACCGCTGCCAAGGCGCAGACCACCGCCGGATTGCAGAAGTGGGTGTTCGACAGCACGGCCGGCGCGTGGAAGCAAGCCTACACCCTGCAGGCGGGACTTGACCTCGGTGTGCCCTACACGGTGCAGGGCTATCCGACCGGCAACAACGCCGCGACCGGCAAGCCGTGGTCGCCGGCGACCGACGGCCTGCGCAACATCACCGGCCGCGTCAATCGCGACGGCAGCGTGTCGATCTGGGCGATCACCTCCACGGTGAGCGGCAGCGGCGACCAGGGTGCCGATCCGAACAAGCTCGTGATGATCACCGACAAGCTTTCCGCGGCCACGCTGCCGGCCGGCGAGCGTTTTGTCACGCTGCGGACCGCGAACGCCGGCGAGGCGCTGCGTGGCGTGTCGTTCACGCCGGGCACCGGCGATGGCCGGGAGGAAGCCCATGACCACGGCTCCTGCGGCCGCGACCACCGCGGCGACGATTGCCGCGACACCGATTGAACGACCGACGTCGCAGCCTTCGGCCTCTCCCCATGTGCCTGTGGGGGGAGGCTGTCGAACCAGCCAAGTTCATGAGCACTCGGCTCAGCGCCGCAGCGCCGGCACCACCAGGAACGGGATCAGGCCGAGCACCACGTTGACGAGGGCGAAGGCGATCAGCGGATTGTAGCTGTGGGTCCAGTCATGGATCAGCCCGCCGCCCCATGAGCCGAGCGCCGATCCAAGGCCGCTGCCGATCATGATGGTCCCGTAGATCGTGCCGACGCGTTCGCCCCGGAATATCTTCAGCGCGGTCGAAGTGATCAGTGGGCCACGCGAGCCGATCATGCTGCCGAAGCAGATCACAAAGCCGGTCAGCAGCCAGTAGTTCGGATACCACTGCAACAGCCAGAGCAGAATGATGCCGAGGATCGACACGCCGTAGCTGAACAGCACGCTGGGACGGCGGCCGATGATGCCATCGAGCGTGGATACGCCGAGCATGCCGACGAACAGCGCGACGCCGGAGAAGCCCCAGGCGGTCGCTGCCTGCAGCGGCGGGAAGCCGACATCGATCAGGTAGGCGACGATCTGCGCCGTCAGCGCATACATCGCGACTGCCGTGAAGAAGAAGGTCGAGAACAGCGCCCAGAAGGCATGGTGGCGCATCGCGGCCAGCAACGTCCAGCCTTCTTCGGCGAGCCCGGCTTGCGCCTTCCTGACGATGTGCGGCGATCCGCCGGCGAGCAGCCGCCACGGCAGGAACACCAGCGGGACAAGCAGGCCAAGCGCACTGATGCCGAACACCTGATAGGCCTCGCGCCAGCCGATCCGGTCGATCAGCACCTGCGACAGCGGCAACAGCACGAGGAGACCGGCGCCGGTCGCCGAATACATCACGGCCATCGCCGTCGGGAGCCGCGGTCCGAACCAGCGGCCGAGCAGGATCGAGTTCGATACGTTGCCGATCAGCGCGGTACCGAAGCCGACGCAGAGGCCGACGCTGAGCTGGAATTGCCAGAGCTGCTCGGCACGTGAGGCGATGAGGAATGCGCAGCCGAGCAGCGACAGGCCCAGCGCATAGACGACGCGCGGACCCGAGCGGTCGAACAGGCGTCCGACCAGGGGCGCGGTGAGGCCGCTGGCGAGCCAGGTCAGCGAATAGACCGACACGACCGAGGCGCGGTCCCAGCCGAAATTGTCCGAGATCGGTTTGAGGAAGACCGTGAAGCTGTCGCTGAGACCGCGCCCGAGCACCGACAGCACGAAGCAGAGTGCGAGCACGTTCAGCGCGACGCGCGACTGTTTCGCCGGCGTTGCAAGCGTGTCGTTCGGAGGCGTGGTCTGGTCCATCAGAAAAGAGGGAGCGCGCTTTCGGCACCCCCTGCAACCGTCAAATACGAATGCGCCTATGCAGGCCTCAGCAGGACGTGCCGCTTCTTGCCGAGCGACAATTTGACCACGCCTTCCGGCGTCAGATTGGCCGGCGTCAGCAGCATCTTCTCATCGGTGACGGCAGCGTCGTTGACGCGCAGTCCGCCACCCTTGATCTGCCGGCGCGCTTCGCCGTTGGACGCGACGAGCTCGGCCTTGACGAAGGCGGCGAGCACGCCGACGCCGGCTTCGAACTCGCCGCGCGGAATTTCCACCGTCGGCAAGGTCTCGGCCAGCGCGCCTTCCTCGAAGGTGCGGCGCGCGGTCTCGGCGGCTTCATTGGCCGCATCGCGGCCGTGGAGCAGGGCGGTGGCCTCGGTCGCCAGCACCTTCTTGGCTTCGTTGATCTCGCTGCCACCGAGCGCTGCGAGCTTGCCGATCTCGCTCATCGGCAGGATCGTGAACAGCTTGAGGAATTTGACGACGTCGGCGTCCTCGACGTTGCGCCAGTACTGCCAGAAGTCGTACGGCGAGAACTGGTCGGCGTTGAGCCACACCGCGCCCTTGGCGGTCTTGCCCATCTTGTCGCCGGAGGCGGTGGTCAGCAACGGCGTGGTCAGCGCGAACAGTTGCGGCGAGCCCATGCGGCGGCCGAGATCGACGCCGTTGACGATGTTGCCCCACTGGTCGGAGCCGCCCATCTGCAGCCGGCAGCCGGCGCGGCGCGACAGCTCGACGAAGTCGTAGGCCTGGCAGACCATGTAGTTGAATTCGATGAAGCTCATCTCCTGCTCGCGCTCGAGCCGGAGCCGCACCGAATCCATCGTGAGCATGCGGTTGACCGAGAAATGCCGGCCGATGTCGCGCAGCATCTCGATCCAGTTCAGCTTGGTCAGCCACTCGGCGTTGTCGAGCATGATGGCGTCGGAAGGCCCATTGCCATAGCGCAGCACCTTGGCGAACACGCCGCGGATGCTCGCCTTGTTGGATTCAATCTCCGCGACGGTACGCATCGCGCGCGTCTCGTCCTTGCCGGAGGGGTCGCCGACCATCGTGGTGCCGCCGCCCATCAAAGTTATCGGCTTGTTGCCGCTCTGTTGCAGCCAGTACAGCATCATCATGGTGAGGAAGTTGCCGATGTGCAGCGACGGCGCTGTGCAGTCAAAGCCGACATAGGCGGTCGCCTCGCCCTTGGCGGCAAGCGCGTCGAGGCCCTCGAAATCGGAGCACTGGTGGACGAAGCCGCGTTCCTGTAGAGTGTTCAGGAAATCCGATTTAAATGCAGTCATTTGTCGGCGAGCCAGATCATTCTTGTTTTACGGTTTTTGCATCTATTTGCGGAACCTTGACGCTTGAGGCTGCCGCAGGCGGACGCGCAGTGGCATTATAGGATGTACTTGTTTGAGACAAGCCGGGGGTTCCCGGCTGGGGCGCTTCCACGATGATGTTAACGGCACTCGGTCTGATGAGCGGGACCTCGCTCGACGGGGTCGACGTGGCACTGATCGAGACCGACGGCCGCCAGATCAAGGCCTTCGGACCTACGGGCTATCGACCCTATACCGACAGCGAGCGCAGCCTGCTGCGTCAGGCGCTGACCGAGGCCGTCCATCTGACACAGCGCGACGCCCGGCCGGGGATCTTGCGGCAGGCCGAGCAGGCCGTCACGTCAGCCCATGCCGAGGCGGTCGCCAGCTTCACGGCGCAGACCCGGATCTCCGCCCAGGACATCGACATCGTCGGGTTCCATGGCCAGACCGTGCTGCATCGCCCGGAGCGGAAGTTGACGGTCCAGATCGGCGATGCCCTGGCGCTCGCCAGGGCGATCCACATTCCGGTAATGCATGATTTCCGTGCAGCCGACGTCGAGGCCGGCGGGCAGGGCGCGCCGCTCGTGCCGGTCTACCACCGCGCGCTGGCGCAATCGCTGAACCGCGCGGGGCCAACCGTCGTGGTCAATATCGGCGGCGTCTCCAACATCACCTATATCGACGGCACCGACACGCTGATCGCCTGCGACACCGGACCCGGCAACGCGCTGCTCGACGACTTCATGTTCCGCCAGATGCATCAGCCGTTCGACACCGCCGGAAAGTTCGCCGCGCTGGGCAAACCGGACGAAGCCTGGATCGCCCAGGCGCTCAGGCTGCCGTTCTTCGCGCTGCCGCCGCCGAAATCGCTCGACCGCAACGACTTTGCCGGCCTGAAGCTCGGTGCCGTGGCGCCGGCCGATGGCGCGGCGACATTGACCGCTTTCACGGCGGCCGCGATCGCCCGCGTGGTGCCGCTGCTGCCGAAGGTGCCGAAGAGCTGGATCATCTGCGGCGGCGGCGCCTCCAACCTCACCATGCTGCGGATGCTTCGCGAGCGCCTGACGCCGGCGCTCGTCGAGCCCGCCGAGGCGCTCGGCTGGGCGGCGGACGCGATCGAGGCGCAGGCATTCGGCTTCCTTGCCGCGCGCGGAATGAAGGGGCTGCCGCTGAGCTACCCCGCCACCACGGGGGTGCCGATCCCGATGACCGGGGGCATCATCGCGCGACCGTGATTTAGATGCAAATGCATCTACCTTGACAGTTCCATGCCGCAGCATTTAATTCGATGCAGTTGCATTGAACGCGAGGTTCGTCATGGCCGCCCTAAAGCTGATCAGCCACAAGCTCTGTCCCTATGTGCAACGCGCGGTGATCGCGCTGCACGAGAAGGGCGTGCCGTTCGAGCGGATCGACATCGATCTCGCCAACAAGCCGGACTGGTTCCTGAAGATCTCGCCGCTCGGCAAGGTGCCGGTGCTGGTCGTGACCGGTGACGACGGCAAGGAAGTCGCGCTGTTCGAGAGCAATGTGATCTGCGAGTACATCGAGGAGACGCAAGGCGGCGCGAAGCTGCATCCCGAGAACGCGCTGACGCGCGCCAAGCATCGCGCCTGGATGGAGTTCGGCTCGGCCATTCTCGGCGACCTCTGGGGGCTCGAGACTGCGACCGATGCCGCGACCTTCGAGGGCAAGCGGCAGGCGGTCGCCGCGAAGTTCGCGCGCGTGGAGGCTGCGCTCGGCGCGGGGCCGTTCTTCGCAGGCGAGAGATTCAGCCTGGTGGATGCGGTGTTCGCGCCGGTCTTCCGCTATTTCGATCTGTTCGACCAGCTGACCGATCTGGCTGTTTTCACCCACACGCCAAAAGTTCGCGCGTGGCGCAGCGCGCTGGCGCAGCGGCCGAGCGTGCGCAGCGCCGTTTCACCTGATTATCCCGCGCTGCTGCACGCGTTCCTGGTCGGCCACCGCGCGCACATGCTGAAGCTTGCCGCGTAAGCCATGTCGCACTCCATTGCCTGGATCGCGCTGGTCGTCGCAGGTCTTCTCGACGTCGGATGGGCCATCTCGATGAAATATGCCGAAGGCTATACGCGCCTCGGCTGGACGCTGGTCTCGCTGCTGCTGCTCGCCGCGTTCGTGTTCCTGCTCGGGCGCGCGTTGCAGGTGCTCGGCGTCGGCGTCGCCTACACGGTATGGACCGGCATCGGCGCGGTCGGCACGCTGACCATGGGCGTGCTGCTGTTCAACGAAGCCTTGAACCCGATGAAGGTCGCCGGGATCGCGCTGGTGCTGGTCGGCATCGCGGCGCTGAAGTTCGCGCCGGAGTGAGAGTAGGGACCGTAGCCCGGATGAGCGAAGCGATATCCGGGGCCTGTCTTGGCTGCGACACGCATATCGCTTCGCTCATGCGGGCTACGAGTTGACGCCTGCGCGCTCAGCGCACGTTGGCGAGACGCATGTCGAGATAGCCGGTCACCGTCTCCATCAGCGGCTCGAGCTTGCCGTCGAAGAAATGGTTGGCGCCCGGGATGACCTGCTGGTCGATCACGATGCCCTTCTGGGTCTTCAGCTTCTCGACCAGCGTGTTGACGTCCTTGGGCGGCACCACGGCATCCTTGTCACCATGCACGATCAGGCCCGACGACGGGCAGGGCGCGAGGAACGAGAAGTCGTAGAGATTGGCGGGCGGCGCGATCGAGATGAAGCCCTCGACCTCCGGCCGGCGCATCAGAAGCTGCATGCCGATCCATGCGCCGAACGAGAAACCCGCAACCCAGCAGGCGCGCGCCTCCGGATTGATCGCCTGCGCCCAATCAAGCGCGCTCGCGGCGTCTGACAATTCGCCGGTGCCGTGATCGAACGAGCCTTGGCTGCGGCCGACGCCACGGAAGTTGAAGCGCAGCACCGAAAAGCCGCGATGCGCGAACGCGTAGTAGCACTGGTAGACGATCTGGTGGTTCATCGTGCCGTGGAACTGCGGATGCGGATGCAGGATCATCGCAATCGGCGCGTTCTTCTGCTTGGCCGGGTGATAGCGGCCTTCGAGACGGCCAGCAGGGCCGGTGAAAATGACTTCAGGCATTGTGTTCCCTTGATTGACGCGTTCCCTTGATTGACGTCGATCAATCAACCGGTTGGAGCCATCTTCGGCGACGGGCGCGAGCAGAGCGGCTCATGATGAAATCAGCGCAGGCGCCGCCGGGCGGCACGCTGGAAGGCCTTCTAGCATGACGCAAGGGGCAAAAATCAAGGAAATTGTGCCGCTTGGCAGAGGCTAATCCGCTCCGTGATGCACGCGTAGCCGGCGCGTCGGCGGCGATCCGGATCAACACGCCGAATTGCTCGGTGGCTACCTGAAGTTTTGCTTTGTCATATTGCTATCGCGCGCGGGGGGCGGCGCAAAGAACTGCGAATGTCTTGCCAGGCAACACGTTGGGACTCCCGGCGAGCGTGAAAAATCGCTGGCATTGGTGACTCTGATCTGGTCTCGCTGCCCGACTGTCGTTATGTCGCAGTGGAAGGCCGCAACCACGGTGGTTGCCGCGGACAAGCTCGATGGCCGATCGCGTCTATCTCGACTGGAATGCCACCACGCCGCTTCGCCAGGAGGCGAAGGCGGCGATGACTGCGGCATGGGAATTGAGCGGCAACCCGTCCTCGGTGCACAGCGAGGGACGCCGCGCGCGCCGGCTGGTCGAGGATGCCCGCAATGCGGTGGCGAATGCGGTCGGCGGTCGGGCGCAGGACGTCGTGTTTCTCTCCGGCGGGACCGAAGCCAACGCGCTCGCACTGACGCCGGGACTGCGCCGCGGTGCGGGCGCGCCGGTCAGCCGGCTCCTGGTGTCCGCGATCGAGCATGCGTCTGTCCTCGCGGGCGGGCGGTTCGCGCGTGAGGCCACCTTCGCGATCAATGTCACGCGCGCCGGGGTGATCGATCTCGATCATCTGCGCGCGCTGCTGGCCGACGGTGCGCCCGCGCTGGTCTCGGTGATGCTGGCGAACAACGAGACCGGCGCCATCCAGCCGGTGGCTGACGTCGCCGAGATCGTCCACGCGGCCGGTGGCCTGCTGCATGTCGACGCGATCCAGGCGTTCGGAAAGATCCCATTCGATCTCGCCTCGACCCAGGCCGATCTCGTGACGCTGTCGGCGCACAAGATCGGTGGACCGAAGGGCGCAGGCGCACTGGTGCTTGCCGAAGGCGTCGAAGGGCTGGAGGCGTTCCTGCGCGGTGGCGGGCAGGAGCTCGGGCGACGGGCAGGGACCGAGAACGTCGCAGGGATTGCCGGCTTTGGTGCGGCCGCGAAGGCCGCGATGGTGGCGCTGAAGGCCGACGCCGCCCGCGTCAGGGGGCTGCGCGATCGGCTCGAGCATGGGCTGCGGCAGACGCCGGACGTGCAGGTCTTCTCCGATGACGTAAAGCGGTTGCCGAATACCGTTCTGTTCACCGCGCCCGGCATGAAGGCCGAAACGGCGGTCATCGGATTCGACCTGGCGGGGGTAGCGGTGTCTTCGGGTTCCGCTTGCTCGTCGGGCAAGGTCCAGCCGTCGCACGTCCTGGAGGCAATGGGATACCGTTCAGAGGTGTCCCAGGGAGCGGTGCGGCTCAGTCTTGGCTGGTCTACCACGGAGCCAGACGTGGATTTGACCCTCAAGGCTTGGCGAAAGCTCGCCGATACCTTAGTTAAGGGAGAGCGACGAAACACAGCTTGAACAGTTCTAAGCGGGTGATTTCGTCTTCAAAGCATCGTAAGAGACTTCGGAACTTGAGATCCACCGCGGTCCTTGAAACCGCGAGCGGAGGATTGAATGCCTGCTGTACAAGAGACGGTCGAGCGCGTCCGGCGCATCGACGTCGACCAGTATCGTTATGGATTTGAGACGCTGATCGAGTCCGACAAGGCCCCGAAAGGCCTGTCGGAAGACACCGTCCGCTTCATCTCGGCAAAGAAGGATGAACCGGCCTGGATGCTGGAATGGCGTCTGGAGGCGTATCGCCGCTGGCTGACCATGACCGAGCCGACCTGGGCGCGCGTCAACTATCCGAAGATCGACTATCAGGATCTTTATTATTACTCGGCGCCGAAGCCGAAGAAGACGCTGTCCTCGATCGACGAGATCGATCCGGAAATCCTCAAGACCTATGAGAAGCTCGGCATCCCGCTCCGCGAAGTCGCCGTTCTCGAGGGCGTCGAGCCGCCGCCCGGCGGCCCGCCGTCGGCCAATCGCAAGATCGCGGTCGATGCCGTGTTCGATTCGGTGTCGGTCGCAACCACCTTCCAGAAGGAGCTGAAGGCCGCCGGCGTGATCTTCATGCCGATCTCGGAGGCGATCCGCGAGCATCCCGAGCTGGTGCAGAAATATCTCGGCACCGTGGTGCCGACCTCGGACAATTACTTCGCGACGCTCAACTCGGCGGTGTTCTCCGACGGCTCGTTCGTCTACGTGCCGCCGGGCGTGCGCTGCCCGATGGAGCTGTCGACCTATTTCCGCATCAACGAGCGCAACACCGGCCAGTTCGAGCGCACGCTGATCATCGCCGACAAGGGCTCCTACGTCTCCTATCTCGAAGGCTGCACCGCGCCGCAGCGCGACGAGAACCAGCTGCACGCCGCCGTGGTCGAGCTCGTCACGCTCGATGACGCCGAGATCAAGTATTCGACGGTGCAGAACTGGTACCCCGGCAATTCGGAAGGCAAGGGCGGCATCTACAATTTCGTCACCAAGCGTGGCGATTGCCGCGGCCGGAATTCCAAGATCTCCTGGACCCAGGTCGAAACCGGTTCGGCGATCACCTGGAAGTACCCGAGCTGCATCCTGCGCGGCGACAATTCGAGCGGCGAATTCTACTCGATCGCGATCTCGAACGGCTTCCAGCAGGTCGACTCTGGCACCAAGATGATCCACCTCGGCAAGAACACGTCGAGCCGGATCATCTCCAAGGGCATCGCCGCCGGCAAGTCGCAGAACACCTATCGCGGCCTCGTCAGCGCGCACCGCAAAGCCACCGGTGCGCGCAACTACACCGCCTGCGACTCGCTGCTGATCGGCGACAAATGCGGCGCGCACACCGTGCCATATGTCGAGGCCAAGAATTCCTCGGCGACGTTCGAGCATGAGGCGACGACGTCGAAGATTTCCGAGGACGTGCTGTTCTACTGCATCCAGCGCGGGCTCTCGCAGGAAGAAGCCGTCGGCCTCGTCGTCAATGGTTTCGTGAAGGACGTGCTGCAGCAACTGCCGATGGAGTTCGCGGTGGAAGCGCAGAAGCTGATCTCGATCAGCCTTGAAGGTTCGGTTGGCTAATCCATCCCGCTAACGGCGCGGCCGACGCGCCTTGCGGATGATGCTCAGGAAAAATCAGATGTCTCTGCTTGAAGTGAAAGATCTGCAGGTTCGTGTTGAGGAGCGCGAGATCCTCCACGGGCTGTCGCTCACGGTGAACCCGGGCGAGGTGCACGCGATCATGGGGCCGAACGGTTCCGGCAAATCGACGCTCTCCCACGTCATCGCCGGCAAGCCCGGCTATGAAGTCACCGGCGGCCAAATCCTGTTCAAGGGCGAAGACCTCCTGGAGATGGCGCCCAATGAGCGCGCCGCCAAGGGCGTGTTCCTGGCGTTCCAGTATCCGGTCGAGATCCCCGGCGTGACCACTTGGAACTTCCTGCACGCGGCGCTCAACGCCCAGCGCAAGGCGCGCGGCGAGGACGAGATCTCGTCGCCGGCCTTCCTCAAGAAGGTCCGCGAAGTCGCCAAGTCGCTGAACATCCCGCAGGACATGCTGAAGCGCGGCGTCAATGTCGGCTTCTCCGGCGGCGAGAAGAAGCGCAACGAGATCTTGCAGATGGCGCTGTTCGAGCCGGCCGTCTGCATCCTCGACGAAATGGATTCCGGCCTCGACATCGACGCGCTGCGGATCGCCGCCGACGGCGTCAATGCACTCCGCTCGCCGGAGCGCGCGATGGTCGTCATCACCCACTATCAGCGGCTGCTCAACTACATCCTGCCTGATTTCGTGCACGTGATGTCGAAGGGCCGGGTGGTGAAGAGCGGCGGCAAGGAACTGGCGCTGGAGCTGGAAGAGTCCGGTTACGCGCAGTTCGAAGACGCTGCCTGACAAATGCGGGTTCTCAGATGAACGTTGTTGCAAAGACCGAGACCGGGCGCGCCCTGGGCGATGCATTCGCCGTCGCGCGCGACCGTCTGCCGGGCAAGGGCAAGATCGCCGATCAGCGCCGCCAGGCGTTCGAGGCCTATGAACGCTCAGGCCTGCCGCATCGCCGGATCGAAGATTGGAAATACACCGACCTGCGCGCGCTGATGCGCGAGGTGCTGCCGCTGGCCCCTGCGCCGGATGCGGCGGCATTGGGTCGCGCCGCTGCTGCCATCAAGCTGCGGGCGATCGACGGCGTACGCCGCCTGGTGCTGGTCGATGGCGCGTTTGCGCCCGACCTCTCCGACCTCGGTAATCTCGATAAGGGTCTGAGCATCCGCCCGCTGCGCGAGGTGCTCGACGCCGGCGAGGACGCGCTTTCCGCGCAGGCCTTTGCGTCAGACACGTCCAATCCGATGATTGCGCTGAACGGCGCGATGGCGACCGATGGCGTCGTCATCGACGTCGCCAATGGCACGGTGCTGGCCCAGCCGCTGCACATCGTCCACGTCGCCTCTGGCGCGACGCCGGCCGCGATGTTCACGCGCTCGCTGCTGCGGCTCGGCCGCGATACCGGCGTGACTCTGGTGGAGAGCTATCTCGCCGGCGAGGGCGCCAAGGCCTACCAGACCCATGACGGGCTGATCGTCGCGATCGGCGACAATGCGCGGCTCGATCATGTGCGTCTGGTCGAAGACAGTGTCGATGCCTTCAACATTTCTTCGGCGACCGTGACGCTCGGCGCGCACGCCCAATTCAACACGTTTGGTCTGACCTCGGGCGGTCATGTCAGCCGCTATCAGCTGACGGTCACCTGCGCCGGCGAAGGCTCCAATGTCGAGACCAACGGCGTCAATCTGATCAACGGCAAGCAGCACGCCGACACCACGCTGTTCATGGATCACGCGGTGCCGCACTGCGCGAGCCGCGAGATCTTCCGTGCCGTCGTCGACGACCGCGCCCATTCCGTGTTCCAGGGCCGCATCATCGTCCGTCCCGACGCCCAGAAGACCGACGCCAAGATGATGACCCGCGCGCTGCTGCTGTCCGACGACGCGGAAGCCGACAACAAGCCCGAGCTCGAGATCTTCGCCGACGACGTCACCTGCGGTCATGGTGCGACCACCGGTGCGCTCGACGAGAGCCTGCTGTTCTACATGCGCGCCCGCGGACTGCCCGAGAAGGAAGCGCAGGCGCTTCTGATCCAGGCCTTTGTCGGCGAGGCGATCGAGACGATTGCCAGCGACGCGTTGCGCGAGGTCGCAATTGCCACCGCGCAGCGTTGGCTTCAGGCGAGGGCGTGAGCATGCACAAGGCGGTCGCCAACGGTTCTTATGACGTCGCTCTGGTGCGGCAGGATTTCCCGGCGCTCGCCATGCAGATCTACGGCAAGCCGCTGGTCTATCTCGACAACGCGGCTTCGGCGCAGAAGCCGAATGCGGTGCTCGACCGCATGACCGAGGCCTACAAGAGCGAATACGCCAACGTGCATCGCGGCCTGCATTACCTCGCCAATGCCGCGACGGAGGCCTATGAGGGCGCCCGCGGCAAGGTCGCGCAGTTCATCAACGCCCGCCGCACTGAAGAGATCGTCTTCACCCGCAACGTCACCGAGGCGATCAACCTGGTGGCATCGTCCTGGGGTGGGGTGAACATCAAGGAGGGCGACGAGATCGTCCTCTCGATCATGGAGCACCACTCCAACATCGTGCCGTGGCATTTCCTCAGGGAGCGCCATGGTGCCGTTATCAAGTGGGCGCCGGTCGACGACGAGGGCAACTTCCTGATCGAGGAGTTCGAGAAGCTCCTGAGCCCGCGCACCAAGATCGTCGCGATCACCCAGATGTCGAACGCGCTCGGCACCCTGGTTCCGGTCAAGGAGGTGGTTCGGCTCGCGCACGCCCGCGGCATTCCGGTGCTGGTCGATGGCGCACAGGGCGCGGTGCATCTGCCGATCGACGTCCAGGACCTCGATTGCGATTTCTACGCCTTTACCGGCCACAAGGTGTACGGGCCGACCGGCATCGGTGCGCTGTACGCCAAGCACGAGCATCTGGTGGCGATGCGGCCGTTCAACGGCGGCGGCGAGATGATCCGTGAAGTGGCCAAGGACTGGGTCACCTATGGCGATCCGCCGCACAAGTTCGAGGCCGGGACGCCGCCGATCGTCGAGGCGATCGGGCTCGGTGCTGCGATCGACTACGTCAATTCGATCGGCAAGGAGCGCATCGCTGCGCATGAGCATGAGCTGCTGACCTACGCGCAGGACCGCTTGCGCGAGATCAACTCGCTGCGCGTGATCGGAACCGCCCGCAACAAGGGTCCGGTGATCTCGTTCGAGATGAAGGGCGCGCATCCCCACGATGTCGCGACCGTAATCGACCGGCAGGGCATTGCGGTGCGTGCCGGCACCCATTGCGTGATGCCGCTTTTAGAGCGGTTCAACGTGACGGCCACCTGCCGCGCATCCTTCGGGATGTATAATACAAGGGAAGAAGTCGACCATCTGGCGCAAGCGCTGATCAAGGCGCGGGAATTGTTCGCATGACCGATACAGCCGAAGTCAAGACGGCCACCATGGAAACCACCTCGGCACTGCCGGTGGAGGAGACCGAGCGCATGAGCGGCGAGATCGTCGCGGCGCTGAAGACGGTGTTCGACCCGGAAATCCCGGCCGACATCTACGAGCTCGGCCTGATTTACAAGGTCGATCTCAAGGATGACCGGTCGGTCGACATCCTGATGACGTTGACCACCCCGAACTGCCCGGCCGCCGGCGAGTTGCCGCAGATGGTCGAGAACGCGGTTGCCAGCGTCCCCGGCGTCGGCGTCGTCAGCGTCAACCTGGTGTGGGATCCGGCCTGGACGCCGGACCGGATGTCGGACGAGGCGCGCCTCGTCCTCAATATGTGGTGATGCGTTAGGGGATTGAGCCTAAGCTCGAGATTGAATTGCCGCTGGGACTGACCACATGAGTGACATGACACAAGCCTCACCGACCCCAGCCAAGCCGAAGCGGCCGCGCCCGCAGGTCATGAGACTGACCGATGCCGCGGCGGAGCGGATCACCGAGCTGACCAAGCGCGCCGATTCCGAGATCGTCGGCCTGCGCGTCGGCATCAAGAACGGCGGCTGCGCCGGACAATCCTACACCGTCGAATACGCCCATGAGATCCGCCCGACCGACGAAGTGGTCGAGGACAAGGGCGTGAAGATCCTGGTCGATCCGAAGGCCGTGCTGTTCCTGCTCGGCACCGAGATGGACTACGTGGCCGACAGGATGCAGGCCCAGTTCGTGTTCAACAACCCGAACCAGGTCTCCGCCTGCGGTTGCGGCGAGTCGGTGCAGCTCAAGCCGGCGACGGTCTGATCGCTGTCGCCCCGGGCCGGGCGCGCAACATGCGCGCTCCAAAGGCCGGCAATCGATAACCACCATTGTTGCGGGTCGACGCGGTCGTCGACCATACTCTCGCCATACGCGCGGCATGTGGACGCGCGCCGAGCAAGGGTGGATACATGGACCGCGAATTCCTGACCGACCTGTTCGCCGATTTCGGCCCGGTCACGCTGCGCCGGATGTTCTCCGGCTACGGCATCTCCGCTGACGGCACCAACTTTGCGCTCGCGCTACGCGCCGGGCTCTACTTCCGCGCCGATGAGGAGACCATCCCGCAATTCGAGGCCGAAGGCTGCGGGCCGTTCCAGTACCAGACGCGCGCCAAGACGGTGACGGTGAACTCGTACTGGCAACTGCCGGCGCGGCTGTTCGATGATGCCGAGGAGCTTGCGGTCTGGGCACGCTCGGCGCTCGGCGCCGCCCAGCGCGCCGCGCTGCGCAAGCGGCCGAGGAAACGATCCGCTGCGCGGACGGCGAAGGCGCCGGTGAAGAAGGCAGCTGCAAAGAAGGCAGCGGGAAAGAAGACGGCGGCACGGAAGCCGAGGGCAAGGCCGTCCTCAGTTTCGAAGAAGCGCGCAAAACGGAAATAATCCTGAGCGGCGTGCATTGCGCGCGTCTCAAGGCACGTTCAGGGTTCACGCCACCCGGGTCTGGGTCTCTGCGCTGTATTCCGGATCGGCTTCGCAGATCACGCGGTTGCGGCCGGCGCGCTTGGCGCCGTAGAGGCAGGCATCGGCGCGCTCGATCAGGGAGTCGGTGTCGTCGGCCGGCTTCAGCATGGAGACGCCGACCGAGATCGTGACACGGCCGAGGATCTCGCCGGTCGACTTCTTCTTCAGTTCCTTGGCCATCACGGCGCGGCGGATGTGGTCGGCAACCGTCAGCGCCTGGCGCAACGCGGTGTTGGGCAGCACCACCGCGAATTCCTCGCCGCCGTAGCGGGCGGTGATGTCCTGGCCCTTGATGGTCTGCTTCAGCGTTTGTGCCACCAGCCGCAGCACCTGATCACCGGTGAGGTGGCCGTAGGAGTCGTTGAACGACTTGAAGTGATCGATGTCGAACATCAGGAGCGACAGCGGCTCGCCGCTGGCGAGCGCAGTCTGCACCGCCATGTCGATCGAGCGGTCGAAATACTTCCGGTTGCCGAGGCCGGTGAGCGGATCGGTCAGGCTCTCGGCGCGGATCGCCTCGAGGCTGTGCTGCAGATCGCTGATCTCCGACTTCGACAGCGCGAGCCGGTTCTCCAATGCCTGATTGGTCTCGCGCATCTCGCGCGTCGATTTGGCCAGCCCCTCGACGATGATCTTGATCTGGTCGCGGGTGGTCGCGGTCGAGAGCCGGTCGCTGGCGCCGACGAGGCTCGCGTCGTAGTTCGCGGACACGCCGAGCGCATCGGTGATCAGCCGCATGACGGCGTCGATCTCGCCGATGACGCGCGCGCCGACCTTGTCGATGCGGTCCGAGGTCTTGATGTGCGAAAGGTAGGTTTCGTAGATCTGCTCGAGATCGGATTCAGAGAGCTTGCCGCTGCGCGCCAGCGTCTCGTTGATGACCTTGTTGAGCGGTGCGTTGTATCCGGTCGCGTAGACGTACCAGATTTCGTAGTTGCGCGGCACGGCGGTCTGGCGAAGCGAGCGAATCTGACCAAGCGCGACTTCGGCAAAGGCCAACGTACGTTCGTGTTCGTCCAGCAGCTTGACCACTGTCACGTCCTCAATGCGCGCAATGCCGGTCATGCCCGGCAGCAATGACTAAATTATTGGCGCGAGGGTACGGGACGAGAATGAAGGCAAGGTAAATAGTGGAACTACGGGGATTTCGCCGCGACTAATGTCGTACGAGCTCGATTCCGTCGCGGATCGAGCCCGGCTTTGGCGAGCCTTTCGCTTGCTCGCCATTGCGTTGCGAAACTGAGCGCATTTGCTTCAAACGCAAGCGATCAGCGTGGGCGTCAGTCGCCGGCGGCGACACAGACTCCGCAGGATACCGCCGCTGGTGCGGCGGCATCGGAGCCGGCCTTAGGCGCGTGCGCGCACAGGTCGCAGCAGGAAGGCGGGCAGGTGCGAATGATCGGCGGGCTCGTGGTCCACCTCGCGCTGCGGCCGCCGTGGCTCGGCGCGCCCGATCGACGGCACGTGCGACGGGGTGGCCTGGGGCGAAGAGTTGCGGCCGTGGCGCGGTTCGCGCTCCGGCTTGGCTGCACGCTCCTGGCGGGGCTCCTGGTCCTGACGCGGCTCGCGATCACCGTGACGTGCCTCGCGTTCGCCCTGACGCGGCTCGCGTTCACGTCGCGGCTTGCGGCCGCCACGGGCGCCGTCGCGCGAACCTTCGCGGCTACGCGAGCGGCGCGGCGCGGCGTCCTCGTCGGAGGCCTCGCTGTGAACGGTGTGGTCGCCCTCGGCGCGCGGGATCGGCTGGCCAATCAGCTTCTCGATCGCAATCATCGACTTGCTGTCGAGCGAGGTGACGATGGAGATCGCGGTACCGGTCCGTCCGGCGCGGCCAGTGCGGCCGATGCGGTGGACGTAATCATCGGGGTGGTGCGGCACGTCGAAATTGAAGACGTGGCTCACCGCGGGAATGTCGAGACCGCGGGCGGCGACGTCGGAGGCGACGAGCAGCGGAATCTCGCCCTTGCGGAATTGATCCAGCGCCGCGGTGCGGGCGGACTGATCCATATCGCCGTGGAGGGCGCCGACACTGAAGCCGTGCTTCTGGAGTGATTTGTGAAGGACGGCGACTTCGCGCTTGCGATTGCAGAAGATAATCGCGTTGTTGAGATCCTTGGCGTCGCGCAGCAGGCGGCGGAGGATCTCGCGCTTGTCATGTGCCTCGCGACCGGCCGGGACCTGCAATTGCGTGACGGTGACGGCGGTGGTTGCGGGTTTGGAGACTTCGATCCGCGCAGGATTGTGCAGGAAGGCCTCGGTGATGCGGCTGATCTCCGGGGGCATCGTCGCGGTGAAGAACAGGGTCTGCCGCGTGAACGGGACGAGCTTGCAGATGCGTTCGATGTCGGGAATGAAACCCATGTCGAGCATGCGGTCGGCTTCGTCGATCACCAGCAACTCGACGCCGGTGAGCAGCAATCCGCCGCGTTCGGTATGGTCGAGCAGGCGGCCGGGCGTTGCGATCAGGACGTCGACGCCGCGCATCAGCTTGGAGTCCTGGTCGCCGAACGAGACGCCGCCGATCAGCAGCGCCACGTTCAATTTCTGACCGGCGCCGTATTTGTCGAACTGCTCCTTCACCTGCGCGGCAAGCTCGCGGGTCGGCTCGAGGATCAGGGTGCGCGGCATGCGTGCCCGGGCGCGGCCCTTCTCGAGGAGGGTGAGCATCGGGAGAACGAAGGCAGCGGTCTTGCCGGTGCCGGTCTGGGCAATGCCGAGGACGTCGCGCCGGGCGAGGACGTGCGGGATTGCCTGTTCCTGGATGGGAGTGGGGGTGGTGTAACCGGTGGCCGCCACTGCGGCGAGGACCTTATCGGACAGGCCTAGATTGGAAAAAGACATTGAGCCTCTGGTCGAAACCGCCGTTCGGCATCGCAGGTAAAAGGCTGTCGCGTTCGGCCCCGAAACGGCTCGCTTTTCTATAAAGCTCGGGGGCTCTGGCTAACGCTGACGGACGGCAAACCTGACGAATCGCGTTTCGATCCGAGGGCCGCGTTGCCCGCAACATAGGGGCGAAAGCGGTAAAGTCAATCTTGGAACCAGCCGATAGCCGAAAAAGCTTAACGTTTTCGCCAAAATAAGCGCCGTTTCCGTCATTTGGCGGTCAAATGAATCGCCATTCCCGTATCCGATGGCGCGACCTCGATGGGGGCCTTGGCGCGGTTTTTTGTCCTGAATTCGCCCGGCGTCAGGCCCTCGGATGCGCTGAAGATCCGGTAGAAAGTGGCCAGGCTGCCGAACCCGCAGGCGAGGGCGATATCGGCGATCGGCCGCGGCGGCTTTTCACAAAGCAGCCTTCGGCTCTCGCTCAGGCGCTCGGCGGTGACGGTCTGCGAAAAGCTCGCCCCCGTCGCTTCGAACAGGACGTGCAGGTAGCGGACCGAGACGCCGAGCATCTCGGCGACCATCCCCGGCGACAGCGACGGCTTCGCGAGATGGCGCGTGATCAGGCGGCGCGCGAGGCTGAGTCGGCCGACGCGCAGCGCCTGCTGGGCGCGGCGGCTGCCCGGCCTGATCGTGCCGCGCTCGATCAAGGCGAGCTCCGCCACGATCTTGACCAGCGCGGGAATGCTCGCGGTATCACCGGCCTCGGTGGCCTCCTTGAAATCGGCAAGGCAGGCTTCGAGCAACGGCGCCCAGCCGCGATTGCTCGTCGCCGGAGAACTCCGACGCGCAAGCGCGAGGGCTGCAGTCTGATCTACGCGCAGGTCCACGGTACCGGGAGCAAGAGCGCGAGCCGGGCCGGTCGATGGCGTTTCCGGGCTGTGATCTTCTTGCTTGCTGCGCATCATGCATGACCTCTCGCTCTGCATCAGAGCGCGCGTCGCCGGTAAGGAAATTGGCGGTACCGAGCCCGGGCGAAGCGCCAGCGCGGTTCTGGCGAAATCGACGGAAATTATCTTCTCAATGCGCGCAGGCTGATCACTTCGGTGCAGAGGACGCGGGATCGCGCCACGATCGGCCGGGTCGTCGGTTTGTCCCATGTCAGCCATTCGAGACGCCTCCAAAGGTCTTGCGATGCAATATCGTACATTTCACATAGTCATGTAAAATATGAAATAGGTAACATTGTGCGTCAAAACTTATCCACGGCCCGGCGAGATAGTCCGGCCGGTCCCTGATGGTCGGTGGTCGGGAGGGTTTTGCTGAGTGGTGACCGCGGCGCGCGCGGGCCGTCGTGCGGATTATTTCCGCTTCGGCATCACGGCGCAGCCGTAGAGCACCATCGCGCACATCTGGCGGTAGCGGGCCGAGAAGTCGTCACGGGCGATCGGCGGCAGCGCCTGGTTGACGGCACGTGCGCCGTCCGCAAGCGCCTGCGCGATCTGCGCTGGTTTGAACACGCCGTTCAGCTTCAGCAGCCGTGCGGCCTGCAAGTCGATCACCAGTCTTTCCAGATCAGCCTGGAACGAGATGGCGGATTTGATCATCAAATCGCGGCAGCGCTTGAAGGCCTCGGCATTGAGCTCGACGGTGTGCGGCGACTGCGTCAGCCGGCGCCGCGTCTCGCCGTAGCGGACGTCGAGGATGGTCGCGAAGATATCCAGCGCGCCGCCGCCCTTCGCCCGCATGGTGTGGCCGGCCTCCAGCGCGAGTGCCACGTCCTCGACGTGGCGCCAGGCGATGACGGCGCGAAACGCCTCTTCCTTGTTGCTGAAATAGTAATACAGCGCGCGCTGCGTGAAGCCGCAGACCTTGGCCAGCCCGACCATCGACAGCCCGCTATAGCCGTAGTCGAGAAAAGCCTGATTGACCTGCGCCAGCAGGTCAGGTCCAGGCTTGATCATCTTCTTCGACATCAGGATTCCGGGGACGAGGAACGGCGCGTGACGCAGGGAATCCCGATTACGGGCATCACGGCGCTTTAGCAACCCGCAACTGCCCGGTGTCCCGGCCGATCCGGATCGACGGTCAGGCCAACCCGTGCCCGGTAATCGCCTGGGGTCATCGATTCGGATGCATTGAAGAGGCGGTAGAACGTCGCGAGACTCTCGAAGCCGCAGGCAAACGCGACCTCGGCGATCGTCTGCCCGGATTGCTCGCGGAGCAGGCGGCGGCTTTGCGCGAGCCGAAGCGCGGTGACGGTCTCCGAGAAGCTCATCTCGGTCTCCTCGAACAGGATGTGCAGGTGACGCACCGAGATGCCGAGCAGGCCGGCAATCAGGGTTGGCGTCAGCGCCGCGTTCGAGAGATGCCGCCGGATCAGGCGGCGGGCCAACGACAGATGGGCGCTTCGCAGGGCCTGCTGCGCGAGCCGGCTCTTTGGCCGCATGATGCCGCGCTCGATCAGCGCGATATGGGCGAGCGCCTGCACCATCGGGGCCGTGTCCGCCGCGGTGGCGTCATGGCCTTCGACGAGGTCGCGGAAGCAGGATTCGAGCAGTGGCCGCAGCGCGGTCTCATCCTGCATGGGTCTCGGGACCAGTTCGCCGAGCTCGGCACCCGGCGGGACGATGTTCGTCACCGGGATCTTGATGATGCGCAGGTGGAAGCCGTCATCGTGCAGCGGGACGGTGCGATAGGGCAGGTCCGAATAGCTGGTCGCGAACATGCCGTCGCGCACCGCGAATTCATCGAGCCGCGCGCCGCCGAACCAACCGCCACCGCCGAGCTGCTGGTAGATGCACAGGCTGTCGCTGCGCGCGTCTGCGATGTCGCCGGCGCGCCGCTCGACGCGGTAGGGCGAGGCACGCAGCTCGACCAGCCCGGCATCGCCGAGCTGGCGCAGCGAGAACTCGCCGAAGAAGTCGCGGCGGTGCTGGGGTTCGAGTTCTGCGGTGACGCCGAACAACCCCTTGGCGCGGACCTCGCGCCAATAGTCGAAGCGATCGCGGGGATCGACTTGCTCAGTGGACCATGTGTACACGGAAAAGCCCCTGGAGTGCCCTTGGGACGTGCGGAGAGCTCGCGCCGGATGGAAGCTGGAATCTATCACGCGGGCCGTAAAAAGAAACTTGACCTGGGACGGACGGGACGCCTCATGGGGGCCAAGAGGGACGCCAAGGGGGCGGTCACGACGGCCATTCGGCGTCGGCCTTGAACCGGCCAAACGGCTGATCCGACTATTAGGCGGCGGTCGCACGAGCCGCGCACTTGTCGTGCAGGCGGGAGTTGGGATGAAGAGCTGGCTTTCGAGACTTTCAGCGGCCATGTTGGCGGTCGCCTTTGTCGGATCGGCGGCGCCCGCCCAGGCTGAAAAGCGCGTCGCGCTGGTGATCGGCAACAATGATTACAGGAACGTGCCCAAACTGCAGAAGGCGGTCAACGACGCCCGCACCATGGGCGATACGCTGAAGCAGCTCGGTTTCAACGTCATGGTGGCCGAGAATTTGAACCGGCAGGCGTTCTCCGAGACGCTGCTCGCCTTCGACCGCGCCGTGGAACCCGGCGACACCGCGTTCTTCTTCTATGCCGGTCACGGCTTCGAGATCGCGGGCCAAAATTTCCTGCTGCCGACCGACGTGCCGGCCGCCACCGAAGGGCAGGAAGAGCTGGTGCGCGACGCTTCGGTTCTCGCCGACCGCATCATCGAGCGGTTGCAGAACAAGAAGGCGCGGACCTCGATCCTGGTGTTCGACGCCTGCCGCAACAATCCATTCGAGCGCGCCGGCACGCGCGCCGTTGCCGGCGGCGGTGGGCTGGCGCCGATGACGCAGCTGCCCGAAGGCGTGTTCTCGGTGTTTTCGGCGGGGCCGCGCCAGACCGCGCTCGACCGGCTCTCGAACGACGACGCCAATCCCAATTCGGTGTTCACGCGAACCTTTGCCAGGGAGTTGCTGCAGCCCGGTGAAAACCTGGTGCAGGTTGCCCAGCGTACGCGGCGCCTGGTCAGCGAGATGGCCGAGACCGTGAAGCACAAGCAGATCCCGGTTTATTTCGACCAGATGGTCGACGACGTCTTCCTGAACGGGATCGCGAAGGGGCAGGCCGAGGCGGCCAAGCCGTCCGCTCCGCCGCAGCAGGTGGCCGCGCTGCCGCCGGTCTCGGTGCCGAAGCTGCCGAAGGACGATTCCATCAACGCGCCGATCGCGAGCTTCTCGCGGCACAATGGCGGCTGGACTGTCGTGTTCTCGATCGCCGATCCGACGCTCGGCATCTCCTGGCGGATCGGCGATAGCGGCGATTTCCGCGAAACCGGCTTCATGGACACGCTCGATCCGCGCACGCGCAAGCGGATGCCCAATCCATCGATCGAGCTGCCGGCCGATGCGCCGGCGGCCACGATCGAGCTTCGCTATGTCGATACGCAGGGCGAGATGCAGGGGCCGTTCCCGATCAAGTTCGATCCCGACGCCGCGCTGATCCGCGACCAGCGCAAGATCCTCGACATGACCGCGACGAGCTGGCTGTCGTTCCGCGAGTTCAACGGGTTGCTCGTCTACTATACGCACCTGATGTCGTATCGCTGTGCGATCCGCGAGGTGCGGATCGGCATCGACACCGCGGTACCGGACAAGGTCTTGAAGATGCCGGCCTGCAATTCGCGCGATCCGAGCGCAATCCCGTCCGACGCGCAGCCCTATCTGAAGCTCGCGCCGCAGACCAAGTCGGTCTCGGTGGAGCTGACCTATCGCGACGGCAGCGTGTCGGAAATCAAGACGTTCAGGCGATAGCACAGCATCCTTGTCGTCCGATCTGCGTTACAGTCGGCGCCTGAGAGGCGAGGCAGCGATAAGGACGGCATCATGGATGCAGGCAATCCGGCAGCGCCGAAGACGCGTCAGATGAAGGTGCGCTGCTGCGTCGTCGGCGGCGGGCCGGCCGGCATGATGCTCGGCTATCTGCTCGGACGCGCCGGGATCGACGTCGTGGTGCTGGAGAAGCACGCCGACTTCTTCCGCGACTTTCGCGGCGACACCGTGCACCCGTCGACCCTGCAGGTGATGGATGAACTCGGTCTGATCGACGGCTTTCTGAAGCTGCCGCATCAGGACATTCAGAAGCTCGACGGCATGTTCGGCGGCACCTCGGTGCGGATCGCCGACCTCAGCCGCCTCAGCGTCAAATATCCTTTCATCGCGATGATGCCGCAGTGGGACTTCCTCAGTTTCCTGCGCGAGAGCGGCAAGCGTTTCCCCTCGCTGCAGGTTTTGATGAGCGCGGAGGCGACCGACCTGATCCGGCGCGGCGACGCTGTTGCAGGCGTCCATGTGAAAACGCCTGATGGCCCCATCGAGATCGAGGCGGATCTCACGATCGGCTGCGACGGCCGCCATTCGATCGTGCGCGAGCGCGCCGGTCTCGACCTCGAGGAGATCGGCGCGCCGATGGACGTGCTGTGGTTTCGCGTCGGGCGGCGTCGGGACGAGACCGAGAATTTGTTCGCCCGCATCGACCACTGCAAGATGATGGTGACGTTCGACCGCGGCGACTATTGGCAATGCGCCTATGTGATCGCCAAGGGACAATATGAGGCCGTTAAGGCGAGGGGATTGCCGGCGCTGCTCGACGACGTGCTGCGGCTCGCGCCGATCCTGAAGCCCGGCATCGGCGACGTGAAGAGCTTCGACGACGTCAAGCTGCTCACGGTCGCGATCAATCGCCTGACGCGCTGGACCCGTCCCGGCCTGCTCTGCATCGGCGATGCCGCGCATGCGATGTCGCCGATCGGCGGCGTCGGCGTCAACCTCGCGGTGCAGGACGCGGTCGCGACCGCAAACATTCTGGCGGCGAAGCTCGCACAAGGCTGCCCGCCGGAGGACGAACTCGATGCCGTGCGGCGGCGCCGCGAATTCCCGGTCCGGGTGACCCAACGCATGCAGGTGATTGCGCAGAACAACATCATCAGCGCTGCGCTGAAGGGTGGCGATCAACCGGTGCCGTTCGCGTTGCGGTTGATCACCGCGATGCCCTGGCTGCAAGGGCTGACGGCGCGCCTTGTCGCGATCGGGGTGCGGCCGGAGCACGTCCATTCGGCGGCGGCGCACTGACAGGCGTCGCGCGCAGGGAAGGAATTTGTCAAGGATAACAGCTCCTTAAAGGAGCCGTTAGAAGTTGCGTGATTGCAACGGACAGACATGATTCGAAACCGGCGCACGTGGATTCTGCAGGGCCAGTTCCCGCGGTTTGCTTTTGGTAAGGGTCTCTCTGGGAAAGCTCGTCTCCATCAGACAATCTGGGGATGCCACCATGTCTCATGCCAAATTCATTGCCGCGCTGACCGTGACCACGGCGCTCGGCGTCGGCGCTGCATCGGCCGCCGACCTTGCCGCCCGTCCGTACACCAAGGCGCCGGCCTATGTGGAAACGCTCTACAACTGGTCCGGCTTCTACATTGGCGGCCATCTCGGCGGCGCCTGGACCAACGAGCAGTGGGTCAACAGCGCGAACACGACCGCGTTCGGCGATCTCGCGCCCGACCAGGGCTTTCGGCAGCGCGGCTCGGGCTTCATGGGTGGCGGTCAGATCGGCTACAACTGGCAGGCCAACAACTTCGTGTTCGGCGTCGAGGGCACGATCTCCGGGCTCGACAATTCCGGCCGCGTCACCAACACGGTGTTCGGCGTCGGCCGCGACGATCAATTCAGCTGGCGCTCGAACGTCATGGCGACGATCGTCGGCCGTGCCGGCTACGCGATCCAGAACAACCTGCTCTATTTCAAGGGCGGCTATGCCGGCGTGAACAACCGCCTGTCCGTCGTCGACAACCTTCCGCCGGCAACGGGCTCCGGCAGCCAGACCCATTGGGCGAGCGGCTGGACCGTCGGCGCCGGCTGGGAATACGGCATCACCCGCAACTGGACCATCGGCGTCGAATACAATTACGCGGCCTTCGAGCGCCAGACCTATCAGCTCGCCGGCACCGCGGCGGGCACCTACACGTTCGACGCCAAGCCGCGCGACATCCAGTGGGCGGTGGTGCGCATGAACTACAAGTTCGACGCGCCGGTCATCGCGCGCTACTGAACGACACTGAGGCGAACAGGATGCAGGAGCCCCGGCGAATGCCGGGGCTCTTGTATTTCATGGATCCTGTGGTTCAGGCCATCACCGAATAGCCGCCGTCGACGGGGATCGCGGTGCCTGTGACGAAGTCCGACGCCGGCGAGGCCAGGAACACGGCGATGCCCGCGAAGTCGTCGATGGCTCCCCAGCGGGCCGCCGGCGTGCGTGCGAGCACGCGCTCGTGCAGCCCGGCGACCTGCTGGCGCGCGCCCTTCGTCAGATCGGTGTCGATCCAGCCTGGAAGGATGGCGTTGACCTGGATGTTGTCGGGGGCCCAGGCGTTGGCGCAGGCGCGGGTGTACTGCACGATGCCGCCCTTGCTCGCGGCATAGGCCGCAGCAAAGCTTGCGCCGAAGATCGACATCATCGAGCCGATGTTGATGATCTTGCCGTGGCCCGAGGCCTTGAGCGCCGGATAGGCCGCCTTCGAGCACAGGAAGGCGCTGGTGAGGTTGGTGTCGATCACCTTGCTCCACTCGTCGAGCTCGAGCTCGTGCGGCGGCTTGCGGATGCTCATGCCGGCGTTGTTGACGAGGATGTCGATCCGGCCGAGCTCGCCCGTGACCCGATCGACCATGGCCGCGACGGCAGCCTTGTCGGTCACGTCGGTTGCCACCGCGATCGCCTTGACGCCGCGCTTGCCCAGATCCTCGACGGCAGCCTTCGATTTCGCCTCGTTGCGGCCGACCACGGCAACCGCCGCGCCGGCATCCGCCAGGCCGCGCGCCATGCCAAGCCCGATGCCGCCATTGCCGCCGGTGACGATCGCGACCCGGCCGGAGAGATCAAACTGTCCGTTTCTCATTGTTGTTGTCCGCTGTGGTTTGAATCCGGTCGCGACAGTGCCCGATCGCCACAGCGCTGACCAGATCGGGCGCGGCCGGTCGGCCCTGCGCCAGGAGGCGTGCGCGCGAGATCGTTCTCGACAGCGCTCAGGCAACAAAAAAGCCCCGGACAATGCCGGGGCTTTTCGTCTGCTATGTCAGCAGGGATCAGTACTCAGCTCAGTACTTGGCAACAACCGGACCGGTCCAGTTGAAGCGATAGACCAGCGAGGTGCTGATGGTCTGGACGAACGGCTTGAAGGTGATGTCGCGGCCGTTCGAGATATTGGTGACGTCGGCGAGTTCCGAGATGTTCCTTTTGTCGTAGTAGGCAGCGCGGTACTCGGTCTTCATGAACCAGCCCGGCGCGGTGATGCCGAAGATGTTCAGGTTGTTCTCGACGCCGCCGCCGACGAACCAGCCGCTGCGATCGAAGCCGTTGGTGTGCAGGCCGGACGGGAGAGCGGTCGCGGTGTTGAACAGCGTGGTGCCCTTCCAGTGCGAGCTGGAGTAACCGGCGTTGACGTAGGACAGAACGTTCGGAGCGACCAGATAACCGAGGCGCGCACCGGCAGCCCAGCTGTAGTCGTTCTTGATGTTGCCGGCGATGAACGGACCCTGATCCTGGATCGTGCCCTTCAGGCTGCCGAACTGACCGTCGGCGAACACGCCGAGGACCCAGCTGTTGGCGGTCTGCCAGTCGTAACCGGCACCGACGGTGCCGAACCAGCCATCGCCGCCCTGGCGCTGGTTGAAGCCGAGGATCGGAGCGCCCGTGGTGGTCGACTGAACGCCAGTGTCAGCATCCCAGATGCCGCCGCCGCCACCGCCGAAGATGTAGAAGCCGGTCCAGCTCGGCGCCACCGCGATCGGAGCAGGTGCCTTGGTGTAGGGGCGGGCGGCCAGATCGGCAGCCGACGCGGAACCCGTCATCGCAGCAACCGCGGTCAGAGCGAGCAAAATCTTCTTCATATTCAAATCCTCGACTTTAGCGTTCGATCGGGTCGCTGACGGGGGCGCGATGGCACCGATTCCCGAAACTCATGTCAGGACTATACGTGGTTCCGCCGGAAATGCTGTTGCGGGTGAGACACAACCGCCTGAAAAGGAAACCGCAGGCATTCTCCGAAAGGGCGAATGAAAACGGCCGCCCCGATCTGGAGGCGGCCGGAAAATCATTTCAAATCAGTTGGTTGGACCCTAAACGTCGAGCAAATCGTCGCTTGCGAATTCGGCCTTGTCGGAGATGAAGGCAAAGCGGGCTTCCGCCTTGGTGCCCATCAGCCGCTCGACCGAGTCGGCGGTGCCCTCGCGATCGTCGGCGAGCAGCACCACGCGCAGCAGCGTGCGCTTGGCCGGATCCATCGTGGTCTCCTTCAGCTGCGCCGGCATCATCTCGCCGAGGCCTTTGAAGCGATTCACCTCGACCTTGGCGTTTGCGTTGAATTCGCTCTTGAGCAACTCTTCCTTGTGGGCGTCGTCACGGGCGTAAACCGACTTGGTGCCGTGCTTCAATTTGTAGAGCGGCGGCACCGCCAGATAGAGATGTCCCTCGTCGATCAGCCGCGGCATCTGCCGGTAGAAGAAGGTGATCAGGAGCGATGCGATGTGCGCGCCGTCGACGTCGGCGTCGGTCATGATGATGATGCGCTGATAGCGCAAATCTTCTTCGCGGTAGTGCGCGAGCGTGCCGCTGCCGATCGCCTGCACGAGATCGGAGAGCTGCGCGTTGGCGGTCAGCTTGTCCTTGCCGGCGGAGGCGACGTTGAGGATCTTGCCGCGCAGCGGCAGCACGGCCTGCGTCTTGCGATCGCGTGCCTGCTTGGCGCTGCCGCCGGCCGAGTCGCCTTCGACGATGAAGAGTTCAGAGCCTTCGGTGCCGGCATCGGAGCAATCCGCAAGCTTGCCGGGAAGACGCAGCTTCTTGCCGGCGGTCTTGCGCGCGGTTTCCTTTTCCTGGCGGCGGCGCAGCCGTTCCTCGGCGCGATCGATCACGAAGTCGAGCAGCCGGTTGGCCTGGTTCGGATTGCCTGACAGCCAGTGGTCGAACGGATCCTTCATCGCCTGTTCGACGATGCGCTGCGCTTCGGCGGTGGCGAGGCGGTCTTTGGTTTGACCCTGGAATTCAGGCTCGCGCACGAACACCGAGAGCATCACGGCCGCGCCCACCATCACGTCTTCGGAGGTGATGGAGGCCGCGCGCTTGCCCTGACCGGCGCGCTCGGCGTGGTCCTTCAAGCCGCGCAGCAATGCGCTGCGCAGACCCGATTCATGCGTGCCGCCATCGGGCGTCGGCACCGTGTTGGTGTAGGACGACAGGAAGCCGTCGGCATCCGCAGTCCAGGCCACCGCCCATTCGCAGGCGCCATGCGCGCCGCTGCGGCCGGATTTGCCGGAGAAGATATCCTGATGCACCAGCGCGTCGGCATGGATCGCCGCGGCAAGATAGTCCTTCAGGCCGCCAGGGAAGTGAAACTTGGCTTCCGCCGGGACGTCTTCGACGCCCTTCAACAGCTCCTGGTCGCAGCGCCAGCGGATTTCGACGCCGCCGAACAGGTACGCCTTCGAGCGCGTCATCTTGAACAGGCGCTGCGGCTTGAAGGCCGCCTTGGCGCCGAAAATGTCGGTGTCCGGCTTGAAGCGGATTCGCGTGCCGCGGCGGTTGTTGATCTTGCCGAGGTCTTCGAGCTTACCCTTGGGATGGCCGCGCTCGAAGGTCATGCGGTGCAACTGCCCGCTGCGCGCAACCTCGACCTCGAGCCGCGAGGAGAGGGCGTTGACCACGGACACGCCGACGCCGTGCAGGCCGCCCGAGGTTTCGTAGACCTTGGAGTCGAACTTGCCGCCCGAATGCAGCGTGCACATGATGACTTCGAGCGCCGACTTCTTCGGGAATTTCGGATGCGGATCGACCGGGATGCCGCGGCCATTGTCGGTCACGGTCAGGAAGCCGTCGGTCGTCAACTCCACGTCGATGAAGGTGGCGTGGCCGGCGAGGGCCTCGTCCATGCAGTTGTCGATCACCTCGGCGAACAGATGGTGCAGCGCCTTCTCGTCGGTGCCGCCGATATACATGCCGGGCCGCCGGCGGACCGGTTCCAGCCCTTCCAGCACCTCGATATCGGCCGCCGTATAGCCGGCTTCGGCGCTTCCTGTGGAGCGGGAAGCAGCCTTCGCCGGGGCGCGTCCCTTCGGCTCCGGGGCTCCGAACAGATCGTCGGCGGATTTACTTTTGGCGTTTGACTTCAGCGGTTTGGACATGGTTCTTCAAGTGGTGCGCCGGTCATGGCGCAGCGAATCGGTTGCTCTGACTATGCCACGGATGGGCTGCCAAATGGGGGCGGCCGCGCCTTCAGGGCCCAGCCGCCTGTGTAGATAGGAGCCCGCGATTACGCCTGCGAGGTGCGAAATACAACGACCGTGAACAGGGCCATGGCGGCCACGACGATCAGCGATCCAACGATCGGGGCGGCTATGAATGAGTCCCCTTTCAGCAGCACCAGGGCTACACCGGCCGGGAATAGGATGCCGCCTGCAATGTGCAGCCAGGCTTGCAGCTTCGCCAACGGCGTGGCCCGGCAGCCGGGAAAACCCGGTAGTACAGGCCGAACAGGAACAGCAGCACGCCGCCGACGAGATTGAGATGGGCATGCGCCGGCCCCAACGTGAAGTCGTGCTGGATACCCATAACGATGCCCGCGAGCATTCCGAACAACAAGACGAGAACGCCGACGCACATCATCAGTGACCCGATCATCCAGTGATTCCTTTTTCTTATAAGGGAGGTGCCAGCCAGCCCGGACCGCAGGGGCCTTGCCGGAAATCACGTTTGATCCCCGCCTTTGTGACTTGATGTCACGCAATGGGCTGGCTTACCTGTTCTTAGGCTGTGTGCCGCTACAAAGGTTCATTCAGTTTTCAACGCAGCGGAGGGCACTCGACGAGATGGAAGACTTTGCGCGGGCCCTCGCCGAATTCGTCCGCCATCACCAGGCTTGGGCCGCTCCGATCGTCATGCTGCTGGCGTTCGCTGAATCGCTCGCCTTCATCTCGTTGCTGGTGCCCGCCTGGGGTGCGCTGGTTGCGATCGGCGCCCTGATCGGCGTCAGCGGGATCAGTTTCTGGCCGATCTGGATCGCGGGCGGCATCGGGGCCGCGCTCGGCGACTGGGTCTCCTACTGGTTCGGCTATCGCTACAAGGAGCAGGTCGCGCAGATGTGGCCGCTGTCGCGTTACCCCGAGATTCTGCCGCGCGGCGAGGCCTTCGTGAAGACCTGGGGCGTGCCCAGTATCTTCATCGGCCGCTTCTTCGGCCCGCTGCGTGCCTCGGTGCCGCTTGCCGCCGGCATTTTCGAGATGTCGTACTGGCAGTTCCAGATCGCCAATTTCGTCTCCGCGCTGGTCTGGTCGGCCGCGCTACTGCTGTTCGGCGACGTCATCGGCCAGGTCGTCGAGTGGATGTGGCGGGTGGTGTAGTGAGTTTCGGAATAAGGCCATGGTGCAGGGGTTAGCCGGGAGAACAATAGCGCGCGCTGTCGTCATCGCGCGAGCATCGAAACGCTGATACAACCTCGCCCCACAAGGCGAATTCACCGGGCGCATCACTATCTCGTTGGAAGGACAATACATGGAATTGACACGACGTCGCGCTCTCACCGGCGCTGCCGGTATCGCCGCCACACCGTTGCTGCCCGCCGTTCCCGCGGCCGCCGCAGCGTCCGCCGCCGACAAGCAGGCGCCGAGCTTCTATCGCTACAAGGTCGGCGACATCCTGGTCACCGCGGTGTCCGACGGCAAGAATGTCTTCAAGCTGGAAGACTCCTTCATTCCGAATGCGAAGCGGGACGACGTCAATGCTGCGCTGGAGAAGGCATTCATGCCGCGCGACATGATGACGATCTGGTTTGCGCCGCTGGTGCTCAACACCGGCGGCAAGCTCGTGGTGATCGACACCGGCAATGGCGCACTGGCAAAGGCCGGCACGAAGGGGGCCAATGGCTTGTTCGCCGACAATTTCGTCGCGGCCGGTTTCGATCCCAAGAATGTCGATATGGTCGTGATCTCGCACTTCCACGGCGACCACGTGAATGGCCTGCTGACCGCCGAAGGCACGCCGGCATTCCCGAACGCCGAAGTGCTGGTGCCGGCGACCGAATGGAAGTTCTGGATGGATGACGGCGAGATGAGCCGGGCGCCGGCCGGGCGCATGGCGGGCCTGTTCAAGAACAACCGCAACATCTTCGAGGCCGGCCTGAAGAAGAAGGTCACGCCTTACGAGTGGGGCAGGGAGATCGCGCCGGGCCTGACTTCGGTCGAGACCGTCGGGCATACGCCGGGCCACACCTCCTACGTGCTGGCCTCGGGCCCGGACAAGGTCTTCATCCAGTCCGACGTCACCAACAATCCGAACCTGTTCGCCACCAACCCCGGCTGGCATGCGTTCTTCGACCAGGACGGCGACGTGGCGGAGAAGACCCGCCGCCGGATCTACGACATGGTGGTTGCGGAGCGGCTCCAGGTGCAGGGCTTCCATTATCCGTTCCCGGGCCTCGGCAACGTGGTCAAGGACGGCGTTGGTTACCGCGTCGTGCCGGCGCCGTGGAATCCGGCGATCTGAACGGTTTTTCTTGACGTCAAGGGGGCGCGGCCTTATAGCCGCGCCCATGATCAACGCCGCGACCATCGTCATCGCCCGCCGCCGCCGCATTCTCGCGGTACGGGCGGTCGCTCGCGTTTAAGACCATCGCCTCTGCCGCCGGATCTCCTCCCGCGGCGCTCTCCTGAAAAAAGACACGCGGTTCGATCTGGCGGCTCCTTCGTCATGCAGGAGTTTCGACCATGTATACGCCACCGCCCTTCAAGCCTGACCGCGCCGCGAGCCTCGGCTTTGCGGAAGCGCGCGGTTTCGGCATCGCCTGCGCGTGGGACGGCGGCAAGCCGATCGCCTCCGCGCTGCCGTTCTATTTGACCTACGCCGCCGACGGCACGCCGCGGGCGCTGTTTCATGTTGCCCGTCACAATCCGCTGGTAAAGCTGGCGCACGCGGGCCCTTGGCTGCTGGCCGTCACCGGCGCGGATGCCTATGTGTCGCCGGACTGGTATGTGTCGCCCGATCAGGTGCCGACCTGGCTCTATCAGGCCGTGCATCTGACCGGGCCGGTGCGGACCCTGTCGGACGAGGAACTTGCGGTTCAGATCGACGCGCTGAGCGCCAAGTTCGAGGACCGGCTGCTGCCGAAGAAGCCGTGGGTGTCGGGCAAGATGACCGCCGCGCGGCTGGAAGCAATGAAGAAGGCCATCGTGGGCCTCGAGATGATGGTGGAAGAGGTGGAGGGCAGTTTCAAGCTGAACCAGCACAAGTCTGAAACCGATTTCGCGGCGGTCGGCAACACGCTCGCATTACAGGCCGAAGCCGGTGCCCGGGACATCGCGGCTTTGATGCGCGAGGTGCGCCCGCAGGCTTTCGCGATGATACAGGCCGAGATGACTACGCTTCCGAGGAGCGAGTAATGACGAAGAAGAAAATCGGAATTTTGGGCGCGTCCGGCTACACCGGCGCCGACGCGGTGCGCCTGTTGGCGCGACACCCGAATGCCGAAATCACCGCGCTTACCGCCAACACCCATGCCGGCAAGGCGATGAGCGAGGTGTTTCCGCACTTCTTCATGCTCGACCTGCCAAAACTCGTGGAATGGGAAAAAGTCGACTGGACGCGGCTCGATGCCGCGTTCTGCGGACTGCCGCATGGGACGACGCAGGAGATCATCGCCGCGGTGCTGAAAGCCAATCCCAGAATCAAGATCCTCGATATGTCCGCGGATTTCCGGCTGCGCAACAAAGACAGCTACGCGCAATGGTACGGCCATGAGCACCGGGCGCTCGAATTGCAGGACGAGGCCGTCTATGGGCTGACCGAACTCTACCGGGAGAAGGTCACGGCCGCGCGGCTGGTGGCCTGTCCCGGCTGCTATCCGACGGCGGTGCTGCTGGCGCTTGTTCCGCTGGCGAAGGCAAAGCTGATTGACGTCGACGATATCGTCATCGACGCAAAGTCGGGCGTCACCGGCGCCGGACGCGGACTGAAGCAGAACACGCTGTTCAGCGAGGCCGGCGAAGGGTTGTCGCCCTATTCGATCGGAAGCCATCGACACTCGGCGGAGATCGAGCAGGAGATCGGCGCAGCCGCTGGCTCGGCTGTGACAGTGAACTTCACCCCGCATCTCATTCCGATGGCGCGGGGTGAGTTCTGCACATCTTATGTCAAGCTCAACGGGGCTACGCCCGACGATTTGCGCGCCGAGCTGGAAAAGGCCTACGCCAACGAGCCGTTCGTATATGTGACGAAGAAGGGCGTGCTACCACAGACGCAGAACGTGCGCGGTTCGAATTACGTTCAGATCGGCGTCGTCGCCGACCGGATCAAGAACCGCGCCATCGTGCTCTCGACGCTCGATAATCTTGTGAAGGGGTCGGCCGGACAGGCGATCCAGAATATGAACCTGATGTTCGGCTTGCCCGAAACCACCGGGCTGGAGCAGATCGCGCTGTTTCCGTGAGCGGGGGTTGTTGTCGTGGACCAGGATGCGCTCAATCTAGGGATAACAGCCCCGGATCGGCAGCGGAGGTGCGGCCAGACGTGTTAGCAAACGAAACGAACGAGCTCGAAAGGAGCATGTCATGACCGTCACCGATACCAACCAGCCGAAAGCCAACAGCGGTGCGATCAAGGCCACCGTGTTCGTAGACGGGGCGTCCGGCACCACCGGCCTCGGCATCCAAGAGCGGCTGCACTCCATTGGTGACGTCGCGGTGAAGCACATCGCCGACGACAAGCGGAAGGACGCAGGCGCCAAGCGTGCGCTGATGGAGCAGGTGGATCTCGTGATCCTCTGCCTGCCCGACGAGGCCGCCAAGGAGACCGTCGCGTTGATCGACACGATGGGCAATTCGGCGCCGAAGGTGCTCGATGCGTCGACCGCCTATCGCGTCGCGCCCGACTGGGCCTACGGTTTCGCCGAGCTCGCGCCCGACCAGGCCGACAAGATCCGCAATGCGCAGAAGGTCTCCAATCCGGGCTGCTATCCGACCGGTGCGATCGCGCTGCTGCGGCCGATCGTCGATGCCGGCCTGCTGCCCGCGGACTATCCCGTCACCGTCAACGCGGTGAGCGGCTATTCGGGCGGCGGCAAGTCGATGATCGCGAGCTTCGAGGACGGCTCGGCGCCGGCCTTCGAGCTCTATGGCCTCGGCTTCGAGCACAAGCACGTGCCGGAGATGCAGCTTTACTCGCATCTGACGCGGCGGCCGATCTTCATCCCGTCGGTCGGCAACTACCGGCAGGGCATGCTGGTCTCGGTACCGCTGCAGCTCGACACGTTGCCGGGCAAGCCGACCGGCGCCGACCTGCAGGCTGTTCTGGCGAAGTGGTATGCCGGCAGCAAACACGTCTCGGCGATGCCGCTGCAAAACGAAGCGGCGAAGGGCGGCCGGATCGAGCCGGAGGCGCTCAATGAGACCAACCAGCTCGAGCTTTATGTGTTCGCCAGCGACAAGCATCGCCAGGCGGTGCTGGTTGCCCGGCTCGACAATCTGGGCAAGGGCGCCTCGGGCGCCGCGGTGCAGAACATGCGGCTGATGCTCGGGCTGGCCGACGGCTGATGGCGAGGGGCGCATCGTGGACGACGCCACGCTGCAATTCTACCGGCGCAATGCCGAGGCCTATGCCGGGTGGGCGAAAGCACCGTCCGCCCGGCTGACAGGTTTTCTCAAGCTGCTGCCGCCAGGAGGCGCGATCCTCGAACTCGGCTGCGGTGCCGGCAATCATGCCGCGGTCATGCTCGCCGAAGGCTTCGTGCTGCGCGCGACCGACGGCTCACCCGAGATGGCTGACGTCGCGGCGCGCCGCATCAACCATCCCGTTGAGGCGATGCTGTTCGATGAGCTCGAGGATCGTGGGGCTTATGACGGCGTCTGGGCCAGCGCCTGCCTGCTGCATGTGCCGCGCGACGAACTGGTCGGCATCCTCGGCCGCATCCATCGGGCGCTGAAACCCGGCGGCATCTTCTACGCGAGCTACAAGATCGGCCATGGCGATGGCCGCGACAGCATCGGCCGCTACTACAATTATCCCGCGACCGACTGGCTGGCGGCGACCTACGCCGAGTCCGGGGCGTGGACCCAAGTCTCGTCCGACACCGGCGAGATCAAGAGTTTCGACGAGGCGCCGGCGACGATGCTGCACATCGTGGTGCGCAAGGGCGAGGAATAGCGCCGGCGCGGCCATCACCGCCGCCGGCGCGAATGTGTTGCTCAGACGATCTTGAAGATCGCGAGCGCCAGCACCGCCTGGGCGATGAAACCGACCGTGAAGGCCAGGGTGCGGAACACCGGCAGGCCGAGCGTGTAGACGATCAGATGCGCGACGCGGGCCCAGAAGTAGACGGCGCAGGCCAGCACGGTCCATTTGGTGGAATAGTCGGCCGCGTTCAGGATCAAGACCAGCGGCGCGAAGATCACGAGATTCTCGACCGCGTTGTCGTGGGCGAACATCAGCCGGTTGGCCCATTCCGCATGCGGCTTGTCGGTGCGCGAGGGATTGCCCATGGCGCCGGAGAGGCCGCGCACCTGGCAGCGGTTGATGATGTAGGGAATCCACAGCAGCCCGGTCAGGATCACCGTCAGCGACAGCCAGAACAGTTCGCGCGTCATCGTCTCCCCCTCACGTGAATTCGATTCCCGACCGTCGGGACCATCTGTTTATAGCTGAGCGGAAGACTTGGCGCTACGCGAAGACTTTGCGGTACGCGAAGACTTGGCGCTACGCGCGGACGCGGACATAGCTGCCCGGAGCGTCCTCGAGCACCGACGCCCCGTTCGAGCCCACAATGCGCGCCGGCACCATCTCCGGATCATGGCTTTCCAGCCAGCCGCGCCAGTCGGGCCACCACGATCCCTTGTGTTCCTCGGCGCCCTTCAGCCAGTCGGCGAGCTTCATGTCCTTGATGTTGTCGTTGGTCCAGTACTGGTACTTCTTCGAGGCCGGCGGATTGACCACGCCGGCGATATGGCCGGAGCCGGACAGCACATATCTCACCGGGCCGCCGAAGAACTGCGAGCCGTAGAGCACCGATTCCGCCGGCGCGATGTGATCCTCGCGTGCCGCGAGGTTGTAGACCGGCACCTTCACCTTCGACAGATCGAGCAGCGTGTTGTCGAGCACCATCGTGCCGGTCGACAGCCGGTTCTCCAGATAGCAGTTGCGCAGATAGTAGGAGTGGTTCGACGAGGGCATCCTCGTCGCGTCCGAATTCCAGTGCAGGAGGTCGAATGAGGAGGGCGACTGGCCCTTCAGATAATTGTTCACGACATACGACCAGATCAGGTCGTTCGAGCGCAGCATGTTGAAGGCCATCGCCATCTTGCTGCCTTCGAGGACGCCGGATTCCTGCATATCGCGTTCCAGCGCCGAGATCTGGTCCTCGTCGACGAACACCAGAAGGTCGCCGGCGTGGGTGAAGTCGACCTGCGCGGCAAAGAACGTCGCCGACGTCACGCGCTGGCGGCGCTTCTCGGCGAGATAGGCGAGCGTCGAGGCGAGCATGGTGCCGCCGACGCAATAGCCGGCGGTGTGCACCTTCATCTCGCCGGTGACCTTCTCGATCACGTCCATCGCCGTGAGCGGGCCTTCGGCCATGTAGTCGGCCCAGGTCTTCTTGCCGAGCTCCTTGTCCGGATTGACCCAGGAGATCACGAACACCGTAATGCCTTGGTCGACGCACCATTTGACGTAGGATTTCTCGGGGCGCAGATCGAGGATGTAGAACTTGTTGATCCATGGCGGCACGATCAGGAGCGGCGTGCGCAGCACGTTCTCCGTCGCCGGCGAATACTGGATCAGCTGCATCAGCTCGTTCTGGTAGATCACCTTGCCCGGCGTCGTCGCCATGTTGACGCCGACCTCAAGGTTGCTCGAATCGGACTGGCGGATCCGCAGCGTGCCGTGGCCGGCCTCGATATCCTCGGCCAGCATCTTCATGCCACGGACCAGATTGTCGCCATTGGTCTCGACGGTGGCGCGCAGCACTTCCGGATTGGTCAGCACGAAATTCGATGGCGCCAGCGCGTTGGTGATCTGCTGGACGTAGAATTCGGCCTTCTTGCGGGTGTGCGGATCGATTCCGTCGGCGTCGTGGACCAGCTGCTGCGCCCATTTCGCGGTCAGCAGATAAAGCTGGAGGATGAAGTCGAAGAACTGATTCGACTTCCACTCCGGATCCTGGAAGCGCTTGTCGCGCGGGGCCGGCGCGATCGCGGGCTTGGCATCGGCTTCGCCGGCCATGCGGCGCACGGCCGATCCCCAGAGATCGAGGTAATCCTTGCCGAGCTGCATCTGCAGCGAGGAGGCGCGCTCCTTGTCAGCCAGCCAGTATTCGGCGATCACGCTGAAGGTCTTGATGACCTCACCGAGCTCGTTCGGCGGCTTGTCGCGGACTTCCCCGGTCTGGCGCGGCTTGAGATAGGCTGCCAGCGCCTGGCCGCTGCTCTCCATCGCCCGCGCGATGTTCATGGCGAAGGCTTCGGCGTTGAATTTCGGGGCGGCTTGGGTGTCGGTACTGACGTTGCTCATCTGAGGGACAATATCGCGTCGTTTGGAGGGCGTCATCGCGCGGTGCGGTAGCGAGAATCGGTCAAAAGCCGATGTTTCGCTCTGTTGCGGTGCGATAAAGAAATCTTTGTTCCGTCATATTGAAGCCTCAGGGGTCGCTTTTGGTGTTCCCGCTTTAAGCGTTTCGGGCGACAATGGTTTGAAACGTCTAAAGCTGGGATTAGATGCAGCGGGGACGCTGCAAGGCTCGTACCAGTGCGACCCGTGTCGGCAATGTGCGACGTGCGCGCTAGCTTGTTGGGGACAATTCGGCGCATGCCGATCGATCGAATGAACAGGGGGCTCGCGGCCGCAGCGCTGCTCGCGTCGATGCTGGCGCTGAGCGGGTGCTCGAGCACGATTGCCGATATGGCCATGCCGGCCGATGCGCCGGCGCGGCCAAAGGATGCCAACGGCTACCTCCCGGTCCACGATATTCCGCCCGATCGCGCCGATCCGACGATCAAGCCGGCGGATCAGGCCAAGATCGAGCAGGAGCTGATTGCCGCACGCGATCGCCAGGCCCAGGCTCAGGCCGCGACGGCAGCCCAAAGCGGGAAGTGAGCGCGCGAGATCGGCCGATCAGCGCTGGCGCCGCCCGGCGGCCGTGCTAAAAGAAACCCAATTCAACCGCAGATCCGGCCGCTGTCCCCAGACCGTGCGCCTGAATTCGCTCTAAATCATTGATTCAGTGCGATTTCTGTAAGAGGCCGAGCCGGCTTCCGCAAGTCAACCAAGGGGGACGATTCTGGCATTGCGGTTGTCGGAGCAAGGGTCCCATGGAAGATTTTTACCGCATTCGCCGTCTGCCGCCTTACGTCTTTGAAAAGGTCAACCAGGCCAAGGCGGCCGCGCGCAATGCCGGGGCCGACATCATCGACATGGGCATGGGGAACCCGGACCTGCCGACCCCGCCCCACGTCATCGAGAAGCTCAAGGAGACGCTGGGCAAGCCGCGGACCGACCGCTACTCGGCCTCGCGTGGCATCAACGGCCTGCGCAAGGCCCAGGCCGCCTATTATGCGCGCCGCTTCGGCGTCAAGCTGAACCCCGATACCCAGGTGGTTGCGACGCTCGGCTCGAAGGAGGGGTTTGCCAACGTTGCGCAGGCGATCACCGCGCCCGGTGACGTCGTGCTGTGCCCGAATCCGAGCTACCCGATCCATGCGTTCGGCTTCCTGATGGCGGGCGGCGTGATCCGCTCGGTGCCGTCGGAGCCGACGCCGCAGTTCTTCGAGGCGGTCGAACGGGCGATCCAGCATTCGATTCCGAAGCCGATCGCGCTGATCGTCTGCTATCCGTCGAATCCGACCGCCTATGTCGCGGACCTCGACTTTTACAAGGATCTCATCGCGTTCGCGAAGAAGCACGACATCTTCATCCTGTCGGATCTCGCCTACGCGGAAGTCTATTTCGACGAGAACAACCCGCCGCCATCAGTGCTGCAGGTACCCGGCGCGCTCGACGTCACCGTCGAATTCACCTCGATGTCGAAGACGTTCTCGATGGCCGGCTGGCGCATGGGCTTTGCGGTCGGCAATGAGCGCATCATCGCGGCACTTGCGCGGGTCAAATCATACCTCGACTACGGCGCCTTCACGCCGGTCCAGGTGGCGGCGACCGCCGCGCTGAACGGTCCCGACGACTGCATCCGCGAGATGCGCGACACCTACCGCAAGCGCCGCGACGCGCTGGTTGAGTCATTTGGCCGCGCCGGCTGGGACATTCCGCCGCCGCAGGCCTCGATGTTCGCCTGGGCGCCCCTGCCCAAGGCATTCGAGGCGGTCGGCAGCATGCAGTTCGCCACCCTGATGGTGGAGAAATCCGGCGTCGTGGTGTCGCCCGGCGTCGCATTCGGCGAGCATGGCGAAGGCTATGTCCGTATTGCGATGGTGGAGAACGAGCAGCGCATCCGGCAGGCCGCGCGCGGCGTGCGCCGCTTCCTTGAAAGCGGCATCGAAACGTTGCACAACGTCGTTCCTCTCGCCAACCGGCGCTAATCCTTCCAGGTTGCTTAATCTCCAGGTCCCTTAAATCCATGGTCGCACCCCTGAACGTGGGCATAGCGGGGCTCGGCACCGTCGGTGCCGATGTCGTCCGCCTCATCGAAACGCAAGGACGGGCGCTGGCCGAGCGCAGCGGCCGCGGCATCCGCGTCGTCGCGGTCACCGCGCGCTCGAAAGCCAAGAAGCGCGGCCTCGACCTGCGCGGCATCGCCTGGGCGAAGAGTCCACAGGCGTTGGCCGAAGATCCCAATATCGACTGCTTCGTCGAGTTGATGGGCGGCGCCGGCGATCCCGCGCTCTCCGCGATCGAGACCGCGCTGAAGGCAGGCAAGTCGGTCGTGACCGCCAACAAGGCGCTGATCGCCAAGCACGGGCTGCGGCTTGCCGCCGCCGCCGAGAAGCACGGCGGCGCGTTGAACTTCGAGGCGGCGGTCGGTGCGGCGATCCCGGTCATCAAGACGCTGCGCGAGGGCCTCGCCGGCACCAGCGTCAACCGCGTCTACGGCATCCTCAACGGCACCTGCAATTACATCCTGACCCGGATGGAGCAGGAGGGTTTGTCGTTCGAGGAATGCCTGAAGGATGCCCAGCGGCTCGGCTACGCCGAAGCCAACCCGTCGTTCGACGTCGATGGTCACGACACCGCGCAGAAGCTTGCGATCCTGGCGAGCCTCGCTTTCGGAACCAAGGTCGCCGAAAGCGCGGTCTATGTCGAAGGCATCTCCTCGATCACGCCGGAAGACCTCAAGGCCGCCGCGGAACTCGGCTACCGCGTCAAGCTGCTCGGCGTCGCCGTGCGCACCGCAAAGGGCATTGAGCAGCGCGTGCATCCGACCATGGTGCCGAAATCATCCTCGATCGCGCAGGTGATGGGCGTCACCAACGCGGTGGCGATCGACGGCGAGGGAATTCCGCCGATCACGCTGGTCGGCCCCGGCGCCGGCGGCGGTGCGACCGCCTCGGCCGTGGTCGCCGACATCGCCGACGTCGCCCGCGGCATTCGTGCCAAGCCGTTCGGGCGTCCGGTGGAGCGGTTGCGCGACACCTCCAAGGCGCCGATGGAACGCCATGAGGGTGGTTACTATATCCGCCTGATGGCGCGCGATCTTGCAGGCACTGCCGCAACAATCGCCACCCGGCTCGCGGAACAGAAGATATCTCTGGAGTCCATCGTGCAACGGCATCCGGATGGCGTCGATGTGAACGGTGCGGCCAAAAAACCTTCACCGGTCCCGGTCATTCTGATTACCTACGCGACCAGCGAGGATGCGGTGCATCGTGCGCTGGCCGCGGTGCAACGCGATAAGGTCATCAGCGGCCGGCCGCAGGTGATCCGGATCGAGAAAAACTAACGCATGACCTGAACGGGTCGGGCGTGAGACGATTGATGCGGGCAGGCTGGCCTGTCCCCCGAGGCTTAAGGAGTACGCCGATGTCGACCCATATTTCCGTTCCGCCGCAGATGCTGCTCGAGCGCATCCTGACGCTCGAAATCGTGCGCGTGACGGAGCGCGCAGCGGTGTCGGCCGCCCGGCTGCGCGGCCACGGCCAGGAGAAGGCCGCCGACAAGGCCGCGGTCGACGCGATGCGGCGCGAGCTCAACAAGCTGCCGATCGAGGGCACCGTCGTGATCGGCGAGGGCGAGCGCGACGAGGCGCCGATGCTGTTCATCGGCGAGAAGGTCGGCCTCAACGCCGGCCCGAAAGTTGATATCGCCGTCGACCCGCTCGAAGGCACCACGCTGTGCGCCAAGAACATGCCCGGCTCGATCGCCACCATGGCGATGGCCGATGGCGGCACGCTGCTGCACGCGCCTGACGTCTACATGCAGAAGATCGCGATCGGTCCGGGCTACGCCAAGAACGTGATCGAACTCGACGCGCCGCCGGCCGACAACGTCCGCCGGCTCGCCAAGGCCAAGGGCGTCGACCCGACCGCCATCAACGTGCTGGTGCTCGACCGTCCGCGCCATGCCGACATCATCAACAGCGTGCGCTCGACCGGCGCTGCCGTGCAGCTGATCACCGACGGTGACGTCGCCGGCGTCATTCACTGCGCCAAGCCCGATGAGACCGGTGTCGACATGTATATCGGCACCGGCGGCGCGCCCGAGGGCGTGCTGGCAGCGGTCGCGCTGCGCTGCATCGGCGGCCAGATGCAGTGCCGCCTGATCCTCGACACCGAGGAGAAGCGCGCGCGGGCCCACAAGATGGGCGTCACCGATCCGAAGATGATCTACGGCATCGAGGATCTGGCGAGGGGCGACTGCCTGTTTGCCGCCACCGGCGTCACCACCGGCTCGCTGCTTTCAGGCGTGAAGTTCAAGAAGGACGTGATCGAGACCGAGACGGTCGTGATGCGCTCGGTCACCGGCACCGTGCGCTACATCAAGGCCGAACACCGCCAGCTGGAGAAGTTCCACCTGGACTGAGACGAGCCCAACAGTGGTCGTCATTCCGGGGCGCGCGAAGCGCGAGCCCGCAATCCATAACCACGACAATGAGTATGGATTCCCCGATGCGCAATTGCGCATCTGAGGCCTGCGCCAAGCGGCGCATCCCGGAATGACGAAGAGAGAGTAACGCGATCAAGAACAACAAAAGCGGGAGGCACTCATGTCCGATCTTTCCGGCGTCAAGGCACTGGTGTTCGACGTGTTCGGAACCGTGGTCGACTGGCGCACCAGCCTGATCAACGACTTCACCAAATGGGGCGAGACGCGTGGCATCAAGGCCGACTGGACCGCGCTGGTCGATGGCTGGCGCGCGGTCTACGCGGCCTCGATGGACGAGGTGCGCAAGAACCCGCAGAACGGCTATGTCATCCTCGACGCCCTGCACCGCCGCTCGCTGGAGAAGCTGGTCGCGCAGTTCGACGTCAAGGGCCTCACCGAGACCGACCTTCAGCACCTCACGCTGGGCTGGCATCGCCTGCACGGGTGGCCCGACAGCGTCGCCGGGCTGACCCGGCTGAAGACCAAATACATCATCTCGCCGCTGTCGAACGGCAACGTCGCGCTGCTCACCAACATGGCGAAGTTCGCAGGTCTCCCCTGGGACCTCGTGATGTCGGCCGAGCTGTTCGAGCACTACAAGCCCGATCCGGAAACCTATCTCGGCGCGGCAAAACTGCTCTGCCTGCCGCCGGAGCAGGTGATGATGGTGGCCGCGCATAATTACGATCTCAAGCACGCGCAGAAGCACGGCCTGAAGACGGCGTTCGTCGCGCGGCCGACCGAATACGGTCCGTTGCAGAAAGTCGATTTCGAGGCCACCTGCGCGTGGGACATCGTGGCCAAGGATTTCGGGGAAATCGCCAGCCGGATGGGTTGCTAGAACTGGTCTGCTCGTCATCGAAGCGTTACGATTCCTTCCTGGAGGGTCGGTTCTGATTGGGCAGAACCGAAGCCCTGGACTTGTTTTGACGCGCTTTCGTCACGCGAACCGCTGCCCATTTCGCTCGAAAACGCTCTGGCTCCAGAAGGGATCATGACGCTGCACGCATCCGCACTGCCCGTCGAGGTGCCACAGGCGTTCCTCGGCGTGACGCGGTCGCTGACCGGAAAACTCTGGCGCGACCGGCTGGATGCGCGCGGGGCGGCGCGGGCGCTCGCGATCGTGCAGCGGCACAATCTGCCGGAAATGCTGGCGCGGGTGCTGGCCGGCCGCGGCGTCGCGATCGACGAGGTGGCCGACTTCCTCGACCCGACCATCCGCAAGCTGATGCCGGACCCGCACACGGTCACCGAGATGGAGACCGCTGCCAAGCGGATCGCGGACGCCGCGGTGCACGGCGAGAAGGTCGCGATCTTCGGCGACTACGACGTCGACGGCGCGACTTCGGCGGCGTTGCTGACCTGGCATTTGCGCCATTGCGGACTGGACCCGTTGATCCACATTCCCGACCGCATCTTCGAAGGCTACGGGCCGAACGTCGACGCCGTCCGCGCGCTGGCGGCGAAGGGCGCGACGCTGCTCGTCACGGTCGATTGCGGCACCACCAGCATAGAGCCGCTGGCGGAAGCCAAGAAGCTCGGCATGTCGGTCGTGGTGATCGATCATCACCAGACCGGCGACGAGTTACCCGAGGTCGATGCGCTGGTGAATCCGAACCGGCCCGACGATCTCTCTGGTCTTGGCCATCTCGCGGCCGTCGGCCTTGTGCTGGTGACGTTGGTGGCGGTGAACCGCGAGCTACGCCAGCGCGGCTTCTGGACGGGCGAGATGCCGGAGCCCGATCTGCTCAGCGTGCTGCATCATGTCGCGCTCGGCACCGTCGCCGACGTCGCGCCGCTGATCGGGCTCAACCGGGCCTTTGTCGCAAAAGGTCTGATTGCGATGCGCCGCCGCGACCATGTCGGCCACACCGCGCTGATGGATGTGGCGCGGCTCAATGGTCCGCCGGAGGCCTGGCATCTCGGCTTCATGCTGGGGCCGCGCATCAACGCCGGCGGCCGTATCGGGCGCGCCGATCTCGGCGTGCGGCTGCTGCTCGAAGGCGACGTTTCGGAGGCCGCGCGGATCGCGGCCGAGCTCGATCGCCTCAATGCCGAACGGCGGGTGATCGAGCAGGCGGCCGAGGCGCAGGCCGAAGCCGAAGCGCTGGCCTCGCTCGGCCTCGAGGACAAGGGCGCGGTGATCGTCACAGCGGCGGAAGGCTGGCATCCCGGCGTGGTCGGGCTGGTCGCAGCGCGGCTGAAGGAGAAGTTCGCGCGGCCGGCCTTTGCGATCGCGCTCGAGCCAGGCGGCATCGGCACCGGATCGGGCCGCTCGATCGGCGGCGTGGATATCGGCAAGGCCGTGCGGCAGGCGGTGCATGACGGCCTGTTGATGAAAGGCGGCGGGCACGCAATGGCAGCCGGCGTCACGCTGCGCAAGGAGAAGCTCGCCGAATTCCGCGCCTACATGGAGAGCGCGCTGGCGGCCGACGTCGCCAACTCGCGTCACGAGAACGAGCTGTTCATCGATGGCGCCGTCACTGCGCGCGCGGTGACGCCGGAATTCGCCGCGACGCTCAATCGCGCAGGACCGTTCGGTGCCGCCAATCCCGAGCCGGTGATCGCGCTGCCGTCGCATCAGCTGGTCTATGCCGACGAGGTCGGGCAGGCGCATCTGCGGCTGCGCTTCAAGTCCGGCGACGGTTCCATCGTCAACGGTATCGCATTCCGCTCGGTCGGACAGAAGCTCGGCAGCGCCTTGACGCAAAATCGCGGCCAGCAATTGCACGTGGCGGGCTCTCTTGCAGTCGACCGTTGGCAAGGCACCGAACGTGTGCAATTCCGTGTGCTCGACGTCGCGGTACCGGATCAGGGCCCGACGGTGATCAAATAAGAAACGTTGGGAGTGGACATGGCAGGACAGGTTGAAGGCAAGGTCGCGCTGGTGACCGGCGGCGCGTCGGGTATCGGCGAGGCGATCGTCGAATTGTTCGCGCAGGAAGGCGCGACGGTTGTTGCGACCGACATCGACGAGTTGAGGGGACCCGAGCTCGCCGCGCGGCTCAAGAAGGCTGGTCGCGAGGTGATTTTCCTGCCGCAGGACGTCACCAGCGAGGAGCGCTGGATCGAGGTCATCGCTGACATCGGCAAGCGCTATGGCCGCCTCGATATCATGGTCTCCAACGCCGGCATCGGCATCGGGGCGCCTTCGATTGTCGAGATGTCGCTCGCAGACTGGCGCCGGCAAACCGCCATCAATCTCGACGGCGTATTCCTGTCGGTGAAGCATTCGCTGCCGCTGATGCGCAAGCATGGCGGCGGCTCGATCATCATGATGTCGTCGCTGGCCGGCCTGCGCGGTGCGGCGACGCTCTCCGGCTACAGCGCGACCAAAGGCGCGGTGCGGCTGTTCGCCAAGTCGATCGCGATGGAATGCGCGCAGGTCAACGACGGCATCCGTGTCAACTCCGTGCATCCCGGCATCATCGACACGCCGATCTGGGGCAAGATCCCGACAGGCGCGACGGGCGCCGGCCAGAACGCACCGATCGATCCGGAAGAGCGCGCAAGGTTCGCCACGCCGCTCGGCCGCGCCGGCCAGGCGATCGAGATTGCGCAGGGCGTGCTCTATCTCGCCTCCGATGGGTCGCGCTACGTGACCGGCACCGAGCTCGTGATCGACGGCGGCATGAATGCCGGCGGCGTGGTGCGGCAACCGAAATAGTCTCCGTCATTGCGAGGAGTTGAGCGGCGCATTTGCATCCCAACCGTCGTCGTCCCTGCGAAAGCAGGGACCCATACTCCGCGGCCGATGTTGTGAACGGGACTTGTCGTTCCAGCGGTGTGCAACAATCATCATCTGTGGTTATGGGTCCCTGGTTTCGCAGGGACGACACGGAGTACGTGCTGCTCGCTAGCCACCTTGCCGTAACCGCGCCAGCACCTTGAGTCCGCCGTAACCGTCGGCGGGCAACAGGCCGGTCTTGGTCTGGAAATCCTTGATCGCCTGCATGGTGTCGTTGCCGACGCGGCCGTCGGTGCCGCCGGTGTCGAAGCCGGCCTTGGTCAGCCGCGTCTGCATCTCCTGCACCTCGGCGAGCGTCAGCGCGCGCTCCGAGCCCGGGAACGGCTGGATGAAGGGCGGCCCGCCGAGACAGCGGTCGCCGAGATGGCAGATCGCCAGCGCGTAGTTCATCGACGGATTGTAGCTCTTCACCGAATTGAAGTTCGGGCCGAGCAGGAAGGCGGGGCCGCCCGCGACCGGGATCCAGAGCTGCGCCGACGCGTTCGGTTGCGGAAACGGCTGGCCGTCGGCTCTGACGACGCCGGCGCTGGCCCAGGCTGCATAGGTGCGGCTGCCGCCGGCGCCGCCGCCCGGTGCATGAACCTCGTAGCCCCAGTGCTCGCCGCGGTGCCACTTGCCGCGATTGACGAGATATTTCGCGGTCGAGCCGAGCGCGTCGTCCGGGCGGCCGAACGGCGAGACCTTGCCGTCGCCGTCATAGTCGAACCCGACATTGAGCCAGACTTCCGGCATCCACTGCGAATGGCCCATCGCGCCGGCCCAGGAGCCGTTCATCTCCTGCGGCGTGCTCCAGCCGCGCTGCACGATCTTCATCGCGTTGATCAGCTCGGTCTCCCAATAGGCCTTGCGGCGCGGCTCGTTCCAGGCGAGCGCCGCAAGCGAGGGAAACACCGGCGTCATGTGGTTCTGCTGCACCAGCGGATCGCCATAGGCTGATTCAACGCCCCACAGCGCGAGCAGCGTGCCGCGCTCGACGCCGAAGTCGCGCTCGATCCGCGCGAACAGCGCCTCGTTCTTCTTCAGCGCCTCGCGGCCGTGGATGACCCGCCAGTCCGAGACGCGGCGGTTAATGTACTGCCAGATCTGCTCGTGGAATTCAGGCTGGTTGCGCATCTGCTTGAACACGCTCATGTCGGGCTCGACCCGTCCCATGCAGCGATTCCAGGTCGCCTCCGAAATGCCCTTTGCCAGTGCGCGGGCGCGAAAATTGTCGCGCCATTGGTCGAAGCCTGGAGGCGCGGCCGCCAGTGCGCCGAGCGGAGTGCCGAGGGTCACGCCTGCCGTAAGCGCCGCCTTCAGGACGGCACGGCGGGCAGGGGATTTCAAAGAATCAGGCTGTTTCATCGGGCCAGTGTAGCGGCGCCGATCGGGTGAGCCAAAAGCCACGCCGCCGCAGGAGCTATGTATCTTGCAAATCTGTGGCGATTTTTGACAGCCATTGCCGGACCACCTGTTCCGACTTGGCGTCGAGGCCGGCGGCGAGCCGCCGCTCCTGGGCCTGGGCGATATGCCGGCATTTCTCCAGGAGCGCGGTTCCATGGCTGGTCAGCGTCCACTGCAGCACCCGGCCGTGGACAGGATGCGGCGTCTTGCGGATCGCGCCGTCGCGCTCGAGGTTGCGGATGATCACGCTGACGGTCTGCGGCGTCAGGAATGCCACCCGGGCCAGATCGGCACCCGAGAGGCCCGGATAGGCTTTCAGCATCGTCAGCACGACGAATTGGGGAGAGGTGACGCCGAGGCCTGCCAGCTCGCGCTCCATCGACAGCCGCGAGGCCGCATTCGCCTGGCGCAGCAGGTAGGCGAGATAGCCCTGTTCGCCGCGCTTGCCTTCGCCGGGCGGCGGGACGGCAGAGGCGGGCAGCGCGTCTGCGGCCGATCCCGCACCGATCGCAACCTTGCCGGCCGCCGCTTTCCCCGCCGGGCGCCGCCCGGCTGCGCCGGATTTCCCTCGTTTCTGCATTCCCGCCATGTTGCCTTCGCGAATGTCTGCGTCTTGCTCAATATCAGAGCTCTGATATTGTATCAGTACACTGATAACATGAGGCCAAGCCAATGTCACATGCCCGCAAGGAATACGCCGACTTCGAGAAGCTCGCCCCCGATGTCTTCGCCGTCGTGCGTGACCTCGGCCAGTTCGCGGCGAAGGCCGGTCTCGACAAGCAGCTGCTCGAACTGGTCAAGCTGCGCGCCTCGCAGATCAACGGCTGCGCCTTCTGCGTGCAGTATCACATCCTGCAAGGCGAGAACCTCGGCGTCCCCGTCGACAAGCTAAACCTCGTCGTGGTGTGGCGCGAGGTGCCGCAGTTCTCGGCCCGCGAGCGCGCGGCGCTGGCCTGGACCGAAGCGCTGACGACCCTGCCGAACGGCGTCAGCGACGAGGTCTATGCGGAGGCAACCGCTGAATTCTCCGAAAAGGAGCTGACCTACCTGACCTCGGCGATCGCTTCGATCAATGTCTGGAACCGGTTCGGTGCTGCCTATCGCTGGACGCCGCCGGCGCGCCGGCAGCGGGCGGCCGCAGCGGCTTCGTGAGGCGGAACGAACGGCAATTGACAGGGGAGACCAACCGATGAGCTCGATGGCGATGACACCATCTCTTTCGTTCGCGCGGCCGCCGCGGCCGGTCTTGCTGGCCGTGATCGCGGGACTGGCTTCGGCCTTCGTGATCGGCAAGGCGCTGCCGACCCCGATGGACGCGATCTCCGCGGTGATCGCGCCGCTCTGCGCGAGCGCCAATGCGGCGTCGCCGCTCGACAAGGTCGAGGTCATCACCTCGCATGCGCTGCCGAACGTGGCGGGCAAGCGCGTCACCGTCGTGCGCGTGTTCTATGGTCCCGGCGGCTTCACGCCGCCGCACCGCCATTCCGGCTCGGTGACGGCCTACATCACCAAGGGCGAGATCCGTTCCCAGCTCGGCGGTGGGCCGGTCGAGACCTTCAAGGTCGGCCAATCCTTCTTCGAGCCGCCGGGCTCGACCCACATGGTCTCGGCCAATGCGAGCACCACGGAGCCGGCGGAACTGATCGCGGTGTTCGTCGCCGATGAGGGCGCGCAGCTGACCACGATGCTGGAATAGCCGCCGGCAATTCCGATCGACGCCGGCCCAATTCCGCAGATCGCACGCGCCGTCAAGCACTGGACCAGTTTGCCGTGAAGTCCGCAGCAAACTGGACCTTGCAAGCGGAATTGGGCGCGGCGATTGATGGCGCGGCGGTGACGACCGCAATGCGATCGCGCTGCTCGCGCGGCGGTCAACGAACAGGAGCAACCGATGGTCAATCTCAAGGGGCTTTCCGCCTTCCCGATCACGCCCTCGAACAGAGATGGGCAGGTCGATGCGGCGGCGCTTCGCACATTGCTGGAGCCTCTGATCGCGGCGAAAGTGGATTCGATCGGTCTGCTCGGAAGCACCGGCTCATACCCGTATTTCAGCCGCGATGAGCGGCGGCGTGCCGTGCAGGCGGCGGCCGCCCTCGCAGAGGGCAAGACGCCGATCCTGGTTGGCGTCGGTGCGCTGCGCACCGATGATGCGGTGAAGCTGGCGCAGGATGCGCGCGATGCCGGCGCGGCGGCAGGCCTGCTGGCGCCGGTGTCCTATACGCCGCTGACCGATGATGAGGTGTTCGAGCATTTTCAAACGGTGGCGCGTGAAAGCGGATTGCCGATCTGCATCTACGACAATCCGGGCACCACGCATTTTCGATTCACTCCGGCTCTGATCGGCCGCTTGAGTCACGTTGCGGGAATCCTGGCGGTGAAGAGTCCCGCGCTGGACGCTTCCACACTGTCGGGCCATATCGCTGAATTGCGCGCCGTCGTGCCGAACGGCTTCTCGTTGGGGTACAGTGCCGACTGGAATTGCACCGAGGCGCTGCTGGCGGGTGGCGAGACCTGGTACAGCGTTCTCGCAGGAATTTTCCCCAAGGTCTGCGTCGACATCGTCCGTGCCGTGGCAAGTGGCGATGCCGCCAGGGCGCGGCAGCTCGACGCGCGGCTGCAACCGGTCTGGCAACTGTTCAAGACATTCTCCAGCCTGCGGGTCGCCTACGCGATCGCCAATCTCAGAGGGATCTGTGCGGCCGAGCCTCCGCGTCCGATCCTGCCGTTGCCCCCGGACGCCCAGAAGCAGGTCGGTGAGGTGTTGGCCGGAATGGAGATCGGCTGATCGCATCGATGCGGTTCGCGATGGAATTCGCGGTCGCTCCGTCGCCATCGCGACTTCCATCGGCGCGCAAAATCGGCTTAACAATCGCCCGTCATGCTCGCTGACTGGGAGGCGTTCGATGCGATTGCCGGTGGTTCTGTTGACGCTTCTGATCCCTGCGGTGGCGTGGGCCGAGGAGCCTGCGACCAACGCGCCGGCGTTGTGGGGCAGTCCCACCGTCGACAACGGCGCCTGCTGCAAGACGCTTGGCGAGGTGCGCAGCAACATCGACCGGCTCGACCGCGAGATCGTGCGCCTGATGGCCGAGCGCGGCCGCTACGTCCATGAAGCCGCCCGCTTCAAGGCCAACCCCGCGCAGGTCGAGGCGCCCGAGCGCGCCGAGGCGGTGGTGAAGAAGGCGATGGCGCTTGCGGAAGCGGACGGGCTGTCGCCCAAGGTTGCGGAAGCCGCCTATCGCGCCATGGTGCGCGCCTTCATCGACTACGAGCAGGGCATCTTCGCGGACGCCGCGGCACGCGGCGATGCGCCCTGGAAGAAATAGGCGGACGCGTTTGCCGAGCGGCGCGTCGCGCTCGTGATCGGCAATTCGGCCTATCGCAACACGGTGCAGCTTCCCAATCCGCGCAATGTCGCGACCGATGTGGCGCGGAGCGCCATGGCCCCGGGGGCGAGCGGCATTTGCACGATTTCGGAATAATGGAATAATGCCGCTGATTTGCCCGACGTGTCAAGTTGTCGTGTCGAACGACGGCAGCCGCCGGCTACTTTGCATGGGGTTGTTTTCGATATTTTGGCAGTGCGCCCCGGACCGGTGTCCATCCCGCATCAAGTGCGGGACAGGCTTCGCTCGACCACGTCCTAATTGCCGCCGCCTTCCTGGGTATCGATGCGATGCACGACGTCGTCGGGCAGGGCATGGGCCACCGCGGCGGCAGGTCCGGGCTCCGGGCCGATCTCGCGGCCGCGGCCGCGGATCAGCCGCTCATAGGCCGACACCAGCGTGGTGTAGGGATTGACCCAGAGCCAGCCGTCGCGCGTGAACACCTGCACGTCGAAATGCAGATGCCGCGACGTGCCGTTGGGATGGTCGAGATAGTTCGAGACCACGCCGATCTTCTCGCCCTCGCTGAGGTGGCGTCCATTGAGCAGGCCGTCGGCATCCATCACGGACGGGTTCATGTGCATGTAGCGGAAACGGACATGCTCGGTGCTTGTGTTGACCTGCAATGTCGCGGCCTGCTGCTGCACCGAGCGGATCACGATACTGTCGCGCACCGCGACGACCGCCCGCTGCCTGGGGTCGCAACCGTCCTTGCTGTCGGCCGGACACGCGCCCGGCCTGATATCCTGGCCCTGATGGCCGTAGCCGCTGGTGCATTGGCCGACCTCGAAGCTGCGCGCTTCGCAGAAATTGTCCTGCCAGGGATACTCGTCGACTGTCGCGCGCGCCTTGCGCCTGGCGAAGGATTGCGAATGCGCGAAGGCCGGCGCTTTCTCCAGCGGAAAGCGGATCTGCGAGTACACCGTGAAGTCGGCGTGGCCACCCTGCTGCCTGCGGCCGCTGCTGCCCGCGACGATGTCGCCGCTCGGGCGGTAGGTGAAATCAGCCGATTGAGCGATCGGCCGCTCGGCGACGTCGGAGGCGACGTCGCTGCGCGGCCGCGACGGTTGGCCGCCGGCGATGCGCAACGCCTTCAGGAAGCGCTCGGCCACCGGATAGGCCTCGCGGCACGCGAGCCGCTTCGGCCGCGGCGCGCTGTCGAGGCACTGGATCGAGACGACATAGGGAATCCCGAAGCGGGTGAAGGCGTAGCGCACATAGCCTTCGCGGATGAAGCGGCGGAGGTCCGGAAGCTGCGCGGCCAGCGTCTTGACCGGTTCGCCCTTGCCGCCGAGCCGGTCGGCGAGGTCGTAGACCAGGATCGAGCCCGAGATCTGCACCTCGACCGGCTTGGCAAAGGTCCGCGGCGGCATGCCGTCGCCGGCGCCCGGGTCGAGCGAGAACACCGCGTCATAGCCGGACGCACCGGCATGGAAGACATCGGCCGCGCGGAAGTCGGCCTGGTAGCGCGCGACCGGCAGGCTGTCCGGTGCGCCGTTCTGTCGTGCGTCGAGATAGCTTGCGGGGTCGAAAGGCAGCAGCACCGGGATCGGGCTCTGCGCAATGCCGGGGAAGAGCGGCGATGTCACCGCATTCAGCTGCACCAGCGCGGGCGTCGCGCGCGGATCGGTGGCCGGGATGCGGCGTTGTCCGGCAAACGTGAAGCTGGAGGCAATGGCCGGGCGGGTGGTGATCTCTTGCCGGAGTTGGTCGAGCACCGAGCGCCATTCGACCCGCATGGCCGAGATCGAAGGCGTCCGGAATTCGTCGGCATGAGCGCCGGGAGGAGGCAAGAGCAGGGCTGCCAGCCAGCAACTGAAGAAGCTGACGACCTTCCTGTTCACTGCACTCCCCGGCTCATGTCTGATCGCGAGAGATTAGAGCAAGTTCCGGAAAAGTGTGTAGCAGTTTCCGGAAAGTTTGAGGCTAAACAACAGCCTGATGAGCGATGATGGTTCATTACGACTGTCACCGCACCGCTCAATCCTTGCTCAATCCTTGGCGCGTTCGACGTAGGAGCCGTCCTCGGTCATCACGACGATGCGTGTGCCGGTGGAAACGTGCGGCGGCACGCCGGTGCGGATGCCGTTCGACAGCATCGCGGGCTTGTACGACGACGAGGCGGTCTGGCCCTTGGTGACGGGCTCGGTCTCCACCACTTCCAGCGTCACGCGCTGGGGCAGCTGGATCGCGACCGGATTGCCGTCGTGCATCGACAGCTTCACGGTCATGTTCTCCTGCAAATACGGCGCAGACGAGCCGACGATCTCCTTGGAGACCTGGACCTGGTCGTAATTGTCGTTGTTCATGAAGTGGAAGCCGTCGGCGTCCTCGTAGAGGTAGTTGTAGTTGTGATCCTCGACGGTAGCCTTCTCGACCTGGTCAGTGGTCTTGTAACGCTCCGACACCTTCACGCCGTCGCCGATGCGGCGCATTTCGATCTGGCTGACGGGGGTGCCCTTGCCGGGATGAATGTTTTCGGCGGAGAGGACCACATAGAGCTTGCCATCCTGCTCGATGATGTTGCCCTTGCGGATGGAACTGGCGATGACTTTCAAAGGTGTTTTCCTGAATTTGAGAAGCGGGGGCGCAAACCGGACCGGCAGCCCCTCGGCCGTGGCGGCGATTTCGGGCTGCAACATACTGATTTGTCCCTGAGATGCCAGTCTTTTGCGGCCGAATTCGGCAGTTTGCCAACCGCCGGCAACAGCCCTCGGGGGGCCGCTAACGAGGGTCCTTGCCGGGGATTTTTCGAGCCTTCTCGTTATGTTCGGCAAGGCTTGGGGGAACCGAGAATGTCCCTGTTTGCAGGACGTAGAGGCCTCGACCAGCCGACCGCGGCACCATCGTGCTTCCGCGGAACTGGCGATGGGACGCGCGAGCCGGTGTTCAGGTTCAGCCGCGGCGACGCATGGACAATGCCGGCATCTTTCGACAAGAAGGGAGTCGCTTCGCCGCGTTCCGCTGCGACCAAGACCGTGTCGACCATGTATTTGTATGGAATCAAGGATTTGCGCCCGGCTCTTAAATCGGGGCGGTGGCTTGTTGATGTTGAATCCGCAACCGTTGGATCGGCCGACCGATGACCGCGCTTGACCAGCCCTCGCCCTGGTGGACGCCGTCACGCTACGCTGATCGCAGGCCATTCCTGCGGGCGCGCACCGCGATCACGCAGGCGCTCCGGGCGTGGTTCGAGGAGCAAGGCTTTGCCGAGGTCGAGACCGCCATCCTGCAGATATCGCCGGGCAACGAGACGCATCTGCACGCCCCGCGTACCGAACTCAGGCAAGCCGATGGCACAGCTGCGCCACGCTATCTGCGCACCTCGCCCGAGTTCGCCTGCAAGAAGCTGCTCGCGGCCGGCGAGCCCAGGATCTACGAGTTCGCGCGGGTGTTCCGCGATCGCGAGCGCGGCGACCTGCATTTGCCCGAATTCACCATGCTGGAATGGTACCGCGCCAATGCCGGTTACGACGCCATCATGGCCGACACGATCGTCGTCATCGCCCATGCCGCGCAGGCGACCGGGATCGGGCGGTTTTCCTTCCGTGGCAAGATCGCCGATCCCTTTGCCGAGCCGGAGCTGCTGACGGTTGCCGCAGGTTTCGAGCGCTTCGCCGGCATCGACCTGCTGGCGACGATCTCGGGCGGCGAGGGCAATCGCGAGGCGCTGGCGTCAGCCGCGCGAGAGCGGGTGCGGATCGCGGACGACGACACCTGGTCGGACATCTTCAGTAAGGTGCTGGTCGAGCATGTCGAGCCCAACCTCGGACAGGGCCGCCTGACGGTGCTGTTCGAGTACCCGTCGCCGGAGGCCGCGCTGGCGCGCACCAAGGCGGGTGAGCCACTCGTCGCCGAGCGCTTCGAGGTCTATGCCTGCGGGGTCGAGCTCGCCAACGGCTTTGGCGAGTTGACCGATGCGACCGAGCAGCGCCATCGTTTCACCGCAGCCATGGACGAGAAGGCCCGCCGTTACGGCGAGCGCTATCCGCTGGACGACGATTTCCTTGCCGCCGTTGGCCAGATGCCCGAGGCGAGCGGCGTCGCACTCGGCTTCGACCGGCTGGTGATGCTGGCGAGCGGCGCGCCACGAATTGACCAGGTGGTCTGGACGCCGCCTGCAGGAGAGCCATGAACAGCATCGATCCGAAATGGGCGGCGACGCTGCGCCAGCCGCGCGAGCTGGCTGATGCCGGCCTCGTGCCGGTCGCAGCCCTTGCCGACCTCGAACAGGTGGCTGCGCGCTACGCGGTCGCGGTGACGCCGGAGCTCGCGGCGCTGATCGATCCGGCCGATTCCGCCGATCCGATCGCGCGGCAGTTCATCCCGAGCGCTGACGAGCTCGTGGAGCAGCCGGGCGAGAACGCCGATCCGATCGGCGACGATGCGCATTCGCCGGTCGCCGGCATCGTGCATCGCTATCCGGACCGGGTGTTGTTCAAGCTCGTCCATGTCTGCGCGGTCTATTGCCGGTTCTGTTTCCGGCGCGAAATGGTCGGGCCGGGCAAGGCCTCGGCCTTGTCCGACGATGCCTATCGCGGGGCACTGGAGTACATCCGTACCCATCAAGAAGTCTGGGAAGTCATCCTGACCGGCGGCGATCCCTTGATGCTATCGTCGCGCAGGCTGTCCGACATCATGGCCGATCTCGCTGGCATCGATCATGTGAAGATCATCCGCCTTCACAGCCGCGTTCCCATCGCCGATCCCGAACGCATCAATTCCGAGATGGTCGCGGCGCTGCGGGTCGACGGGGCGACGACCTGGATCGCAATCCACGCCAACCATCCGCGCGAGCTGGGCGCCAATGCCCGCGCCGCGTGCGCGCGCCTTGCCGACGCCGGCATCCCATTGGTCAGCCAGTCCGTCCTGTTGCGCGGCGTCAATGACGATGCTGCGACGCTCGCGGCGCTGATGCGCGCCTTCGTCGAGTGCCGGATCAAGCCCTATTATCTGCATCACGGCGACCTCGCGCCCGGCACCGCGCATTTGCGCACCACGATCGAAGCCGGGCAGGAATTGATGCGGACGTTGCGCGGGCGCGTTTCCGGACTGTGCCAGCCGGATTACGTGCTCGACATCCCCGGGGGCTACGGCAAGGCGCCGATCGGCCCGACCTATTTGTCGCAGCCGGCTTCCCGCGAAGGTGAGGATCCGGTGGAGCGGCGGTACCGTATCGTCGATTATTGCGGTGACGTTCATCTTTATCCGCCGCAATCCTAAGGCGGTCATGAGCGGGCCCGGGGACGGACGGCAGCCGCCGCCTGAGGACGAGGGCAGCCGCGGCATCGAAAATGCTGTGATGTTCGACTTCTTTGTGGTGCTGGTCGCCGCGGGAATCTGGCTCCTTGGCACGATGGCCGATATACGGAAGGTACAGGATTGCGCAGCGCAGGGGCGGCGCAACTGTGCTACCGTCGAGTTGCCGGAACGGGCGCGATAGGTTGAGAAGCGGAGACGCGAGATGCGAAAGACTGTTTTGTTGATGGCTCTGATGTTGGTTGCGGTCGGAGCGCCCCAGGTTGGAACGTCCCAGGCTTGGGCGCAGCAACAGGGCGGATCGTCCTCCATGCAGAAGAACGCGCCGCTGCCGGAGGCGCCGGTCGGGCATCGTCAGCCACGCCGCGGCGACGTTGGCAACGAGAAGAATATCAGCGACCCGAACAGCCAGGCAAACAAGGAAGACGCTGCGCTCGACAAGAAGATCAAGAGCATCTGCCGCGGCTGCTAGGTCGGCAGCGACGCTGGCGCGGTGCCGGCTTTCGTATCAACGGTCACGCCGCATAGGGGGCGAGGATTCCCCGTGCGGAGATTCGTAAGTGGCAAAATCCGCACCCCAAAATCCGCACCCAGTGCAGCCAGAGCGCTAGCCGTATTTGAGCGTAGTGCTCTGTCCCACCTCGATAAGATAACCGTCAGGGTCGCGGATGTAGCAGCGCCACTCGCCGTATTTCTCTAACGGCTCGGTGATGAAATCGGCTCCTCGACTTTTCCACAGTCGGTAGCACGCTTGAATGTCCGCAACGCGGATATTCAGGAAACTGTTGATGTGGTTCGGGTCTGGAACGCTGAGCGATACCGTCGGCTTGTCCGGTGTCGGTCCGCCCCCGACGTTCAAAATCATCCAGATATTTGCGAGCTGAAGATACCCTGGCGCGTTGCCGTCTCCGAGGCTCAGAATGCGTGCGTCGAATACCTTTTCGTAGTAGCGAGCCGATCGCTCGATGTCGGCAACGGTGAGAAATTGCGCGATGCTGATCCCCTCCTGTGGGGGCATCTCGTAGCTCTTCTGCTCGACGGTTACGGCCATTGGGAACTCCTTTTCCGATCCAGAGCCCCGCGGCCATTAAACACCCTAAACCCGTCGTATGGCACCCCAATTGTGCGCCTCGCGCTCGAACGGCTACCAACTCGCCAATGTCTCGGAGAGCTAGCGGAGCGCGATCTGGTGCGCACCGCTAGCAAGCACTCAATCCGTTCGACCGTCTCAGGCCGAACGCTCCTGCAGGCCATCACGCCGCACGCTGCGCCTCGCGTCGACGGCATCGGCCAGCTGCATCAGCACGTCAGCCGTCGTCGCGAGGTCGATGCAGCCGTCCGTGATGCTCTGGCCATAGGTCAGCGGCTTGCCCGGCACGACGTCCTGGCGTCCCGCGACAAGGTTGCTCTCGATCATCACGCCGATGATGCGCTGTTCGCCGCTTGCGACCTGCTGTGCGATGTCAGCGGCAACCAGCGGCTGGTTCTCCGGCTTCTTGCTGCTGTTGGCGTGGCTGGTGTCGATCATCAGCCGCGGCGCGACACCGGCGTGGCCGAGCTCGGCGGCGGCCGCATCGACGCTCGCTGCGTCATAGTTCGGCACCCGGCCGCCGCGCAGGATGACGTGGCAGTCTTCGTTGCCGCCGGTCGCGGCGATCGCCGATCGGCCGCCTTTGGTGACCGCCATGAAGTGATGCGGGTGCGACGCCGATTTCACCGCGTCCGCCGCGATCCGCACGCCACCGTCGGTGCTGTTCTTGAAGCCGACCGGGCACGACAGGCCGGACGCCAGCTCGCGATGGATCTGGCTCTCGGTGGTGCGCGCGCCGATCGCGGCCCACGAGACCAGATCGGCGATGTATTGCGGCGTCGTCATGTCGAGGAATTCGGTGCCGGCGGGCAGGCCGAGATTGTTCACGGCCGATAGCACGTTGCGTGCAAGGCGCAGGCCCTTGTTGATGTCGAAGCTGCTGTCGAGATCGGGATCGTTGATCAGTCCCTTCCAGCCCACGGTGGTGCGCGGCTTCTCGAAATAGACCCGCATCACGATCTCGAGGCGGTCGGCGAGCTGTTCGCGCAGGTTGGCGAGACGCCCGGCGTAATCGACGGCCGCCGCGGGATCGTGGATGGAGCAGGGGCCGACGACGACCAGCAGGCGGTCATCGGTGCCGTTGAGGATCGCGTGGATGGCGTTGCGGGCGCCCATCACAACGCGGGTCGCCGTCAGGGTGCGCGGGACCTCCCGCATCACCTCTTCGGGCCTACTGAGCTCTTTTAGTTCCTTGATGCGAAGATCGTCTGTCGTACTCAACACGGCTGGCTCCTTTGGAGTTCGGGACCTGCCGGCACACAAAAAAGCCGCCAGGTCTGGCGGCTTGTTTTGGACGTTTGCTGCAATTCTTCAGATTGAGCGCGATCCTCCTGCCGCCAGCGAGCTGTCGTAGCTAAAGTACCAAAAATAGCTGGTGGCGACGGTGATCATGGCGGCTCTATACCCGACGGATATCGGCCTGTCACCCCCCAAAGCCGCAGGCGAGCCGGTCCGCCGTCAGGTGTTGCGCGCCGCCAACGCCATACCTATCAGGGTCGCCCCGCCGAACATCAGGTTGAGGCCGACCAGGAGGCCGATCGCCCAGCCCGCCGACTCCGGCAGGCCCGCGATGATGAAGAAGGCGACGACGACATCCATCAGGCCGGCGATCAGGAGCCAGGACCAGCGTCCCGACAATTCGCGGCGGTGCTCCAGCGCATACATGATGGTGGCGACGCCCTCGGCGACGAAATAGGCGCCGATGACAATGGTCAGCGTCAGCACGCCCTGCATCGGGCGGGCGAGCAACACCATGCCGGCCAGCACGGCGAGCGCGGCCGAGATCAGCGACCACCAGAAACCCGGCATGTTGCGCGCCCAGAAGGTCACGATCAGCCCGCCGATGCCTGAGATCAGGAACATCCAGCCGAGGAAGATGGTGACGGCGAGGCTCGCGAATGTCGGCACGATCATCGCCGCGATGCCGAGGATCACGAGCAGGATGCCTTCGAACAGGAACGCCTTCCAGTGTTGCTTGACCGCGGCCTGCATCTCCGATCGCAGTCTGTCGAGATCGTTGGACAGGGTCATCGCGGCTCTCCAAATCTGCAACCGTAAAGTCTGCAACCGTAAAGTCTGCGAGCGTGTGGCGTATCCTAGCTCTGGCCCGGCGCGGACGGAAAGCCCTCCGCGGCGGTCCGCATCCGGTTGCGGCCGAGGAAATAGACCGTGGTGGTCGCGATCAGCAGCGCCAGTCCGATCAGGATCGAGGTGAAGCCGATCGGGACCAGGATGAACGAGGCATTGCGCTCGGGATTGACGTACCAGTGGTGCAGCGAGGTGAGCAGGAAGGAGACCCCGGCAAAGCCGGTGCCGCCGCCGACCAGCAGCAGCGCCCACATCCGCCGCAGTTGGCTCAGCCGCTCGCGCGCGACATCAGTGCGCGGCGCATGATGCCTGCCGAGGCGGCGCACCAGGCGGATCGCAAAGCCGATCGAGGAGAAGCCGATCAGCACGCTGGCCGAGCCGAGCAGCAGCCGCGTGGTCGAGCTGAGATCGGGAATGCGCTGGAGCGCGAGCAGCGGAAAATCGAACGCCGCGTGCAACGCGACCGGTGCGACCAGTACCAGCGACCAGTTGGTGATGCGCGCCCAGTCGCGGTGGCCCCGGTAGGCGCCGAGCGCGCCGCCGGAGCGCGCGATCGCAAGGTAGGCGCCGGCGATGATGCCGAGCGCACCATGGAACGGCACGGTGAGCACGCTGCGCAACGCCGCGAGCGCGCGCCACATGTCCTTGTGCTGAACCAGATAGGCGAGGTTCTCATAGGCGGCAAAGCCAAGTCCGGCAGCCGCGCCATAGACCACCGTATCCATCGGATCGGCGAAGGCGCGGCGGCGCGTCGAGATGGCGACGATGACGAGAACCTTGACGATCTCCTCCGGCGCCGCGACGCCGAACAGCGCGCGCACTGCCTGCGTCGCCCAGGGATTGTCGGGAATGGCGAGCAGCGCGTTGAAGGGAATTCGCGCGAGGCCAAGCAGCGAGATGCTGGCCGCGCCGAGCACGAAGGCGAGCCAAACCTGTACCGGTGGTCCGGGGCGCTCGTCGGCGGCAATCACCAGCCACAGTACCAGCAGCGCAGGTGCGATGGCGGCGGCGCCAATCACAGTCGGAAGCGACTCAAGCAACAACATGAGCCGGACGGCTCCCTTAATGGCACCAAAGCGATGCGTGCTGAAGAAATGGCAGCAAGTTCAGCGGATTGCAAATCGGGCAATCGGGGAATCCTCCCGGCTGACGCCGTTCTCGTGTCCAATATGCCACGGTTGCCGGCGAAAGCGCGGTGCGGGCCTCGATCAGCCCAAAGCAGAGGGCGACGACCGGCTGTCGGGCAGTTCCTTGGCAGCCAAACGCCCCCGTGCGGCGTTCCAGGCGCAGCGCCTCGGTACCCGAACTGTGCTCGGATGACGATTGTCGGTCCAGTAAGCTTGCTTTGATGTTGCGAGCCGCGCGGCGATGGCGTGTCGGAGCGAGATGGGAGGCACATCGACAAGGTGGCTCACGGCATGACGAGGTCGCTGAGCCGCAGATCGGGCGAACTTCACGGCGAGTGGCCGTGGCACGACGTGGCGGCGGCAAGTTTCGGCACCGCGTCGCTTTCCATGGGCTATAATGCCGCGGGCAAAGCGACTGATCCGGTAAAAGCCAAAGATGTCTTCGATTGATTCTGCTGTGATCGTTCTTGCCGTGATCGCCCTGTTTGCGGCCTTTGTTAACGGTGCGCTGGGTTACGGGTTTTCCTCGCTCACGGTGCCGGTCGCGCTTGTCTTCTACACCAACCGCGTTCTCAATCCCGCGGTCGTCATCGTCGAAGTCTTCGTCAACCTGTATGTTCTATGCATCAACCTGAGCGGCGTTCCCGCGGTGTGGCGGCGCGTGCTGCCCATTCTCATCGGCATGCTGCCCGGCATCGCAGTCGGAGCCTTTGCCCTGACGTCGCTGCAGCCGGGCTGGATCAAATTCGCCACCTACTCGATCATTCTGCCGCTGATCCTGGTGCAGGCGGCCGGGTGGCGGAAGCCGATCCAGTCGAAATGGCTGGTCGGTTTGCCGTTTGGAACGGCGCTCGGGGTCTTGTACTCGGTCACGACCATCTCGGGACCGCCGCTGGCGATCCTTTTCAATAATCAGGGCCTGGTCAAAGACGAGTTTCGGGCCGGTCTCGCACTGGTTCGGGTGACAGAGTCCGGCTTGACTGCGATCGCGTACTACAAGCTCGGTCTGTTCATCGAAGAGAGCCGGAGCATCCTGTTCGTGCTCGTTCCCTGCGTGGTCCTCGGCATACCGTTCGGTGCCTGGCTGATCCGGCGGCTGGATGCCGAGACGTTTCGCCGGATTTGCATGAGCTTTGATGCGTGGGTCGTGGGATTCGGACTGTCGCGCGTGTTGGTCGAAGTGAAGCTGGTGGAAAGCCCGTGGGCCTACAGCGTCATGGCCGGCACGATCCTGATCGACGTCTGCTTGTTGTATGTCTTCTTCACCGCGCGGAGGGTGACCGCGCAGGGCTCGCACGCGTTGGCTTCGCTGAGATCCGGAATCGGGGCGGGCCAACCTGATGGCGACAATGCCGCGGGGCGGCGTTCGCAAGGCGGCTAGAGCTTTTCGGTTCTGATTGAATCAGAACCGAAGCTCTAGATTCCTGTTTGGACGCGTTTTCTTCACGCGAACCGGTGTCCACTTCGCTCGAAAACGCTCTAACCCGCCAGCAGGCGCCGGCAGGTTTCGACAAACACCGCGGCGCCCGTGACGATATCGGCGTCGTCGGTGTTCTCGCTCCAGTGATGGCTGATGCCGCCGATCGACGGCACGAACAGCATCGCGGCCGGCATGATGGTGGCGAGGACCTGGGCGTCATGGCCGGCGCCGCTCGGCATCCGGATGGATTTGCCGCCGGCGCAGGCAGCGCTCGCGGCCTCGATCGCGTCCTGGAACACAGGCGTCATCATCGCGGGCACGCCGGTCCGGATCCGCTCGACCTTCACGCCGCAGCGGCCCTGCGCGGTGGCTTCTTCTGCCAGGCGATGCAGGTGCGCCTCGAGCCGTGCGATCACTTCGGGATTGTCGTCGCGGATCTGGAACAGCATGTCGGCGTGGCCTGGGATGATGCTCGGCGCGCCCGGGTCCAGCGTGATGCGGCCGGTGGTCCACACCGTGCGCGGTCCGCACAGCGCAGGGAAGCTGTCGTCGATCGCGACGCAGAACCGCGCCAGCGCCAGGCCGGCATCCCTGCGCACCGCCATCCGCGTGGTGCCGGCATGGTTCTGCTCACCGGTGAACGTGATGCGATATTGCCAGATGCCGACGATCGAGGTGACGACGCCGATCTTGAGCCGGCTAGATTCCAGCGTGTCGCCTTGCTCGATATGGGCTTCGAGATAGCCGATGTGTCGGCCGGGTTCGGCGCTGAGGCGCGGGCGGCCGGCGAAGCCAGCATCGCGCAACGCCGCTCGCATGGTGCGATCGCTGGAGCGGTCGCGCGCCGCATCGATGTCGGCCTCGGTCACTGTGCCGGCGAACGACCGGCTGCCGAGGAAGCTGCCGAAATGTCCTTCCTCGTCGCACCACGCCGCGACCTCGACCGCGCCGCTGATGCCGGGATCGCCGTTGATGACGCGCGCGGCCTCCAGCGCATAGATCACGCCGAGCGGCCCATCGAGCCAGCCTGCATGGTTCTGGCTTTCGAGATGCGAGCCCGCGAGCAGCTTCGGTCCCGCTTTCGCACTGGTGCCGAACACGTTGCCGATGCCGTCGATCGTCGCGGTGAGGTCGGCATCGGGCAGCTGTGCCGCAAGCCAGTCCAGCGAGCGCAGATGCGGCTCCGAGAATGTCGGCTTGTGCACGCCGGTCTTGTAGGCGCCGATCGCGCGCAGCGCGTTGAGATCGGCGAGCACGCGCTTGCCGTCGAAGCGATCGTTGGTGCCTGGCATTATTGGACTCCGGATGAGCGTCTTTGATTTGCGTCTTGATTTACGCCTTGGCGCCGCAATCCCGTCTTGATGCCGTCGCGGTTGGATGCGACGGAACAATCAGGGCAAACGATTTCTTAGCGGTTCTGCTCTTAGGTCGCAGTACGAATGTTGCAGTACGAATAGCGTGTGGGTGTGATCATGTCTGCATTCCGGAACTGGGCCCGCAAGGCCGCTGTGGTTCTTCTTCCGATCGCGCTCGGCGCTTGCGCGCAGGTTTCGCAGCAATACAGCATGACGACCCCGCCGCCGGGAACCGGTCCGCTGGCCTGGGACGGCGCGGGACAAGACCCCAATTCGCCGCAGCCGCGACGCCATGCGCGGAATGTTTCGCCGGCGGTGGCGGAGACGCAACTGTCGGAAGCAGATGCCGATGACCGGCTGGCGCGCAAGCTCGTGATCTGCAGCACCTGCATCAAGCAGACGCCGGCGGCGGCGACGCAGCCGACCAATCGTCAGGACGTCGCGAGCGTGACCAATCACTAGCGCGCTGTCGCCAGACATCGATCCGGCCTGCAGGCCTTAGTTAGGCCACGATGTCGTTCGATGCGCAGGCCCATGTCGTTCCGAAAACTCGTTATTCCCACCGTCGTCGTCGCGCTTGCCGCCGCCATCCTGATTCATGGGGGCGGTTCGCGGGCCCATGCGCATGCGCCGTCGCATTGCGGCTTCTGGACCTCGATCGAGGCCGGATTGTCGTGCAGGTAATCTCCCGTAGGTGGCCTGGGCGGGCAATCCGGGAAAAGCGTTCTGACCGCTTGCCCGTCCGGCCAATCGCCACTATACGTTCGCCCGTCGCGGCCGGTTGCAGGTCACGGCAGTTCGGCATATCTCACGTCTAACGTATTGATTTGCCGGGAGTTTTGCTCCCTTCGTCTATCGGTTAGGACGCCACCCTTTCACGGTGGAGAGAGCGGTTCGATTCCGCTAGGGAGCGCCATCGGCGCCAAACCGGAAATCCAGCAGACTCGACGAATTATCGCGCGGGCGAGCGGCTTGCCGTGCGGTTCGGCTCACTGTGAGCAACGGCACAATCACTGCAATCCGCCGGTCTTTCGCAACCTTTTGTAAAGTCAGCGGCGATACGGCTGGGCTTGGGGATGATGTGATGGCTCTAGGGTCCAAGAAGCGCGAAACGCGCAAATCGCTGCGTCAATCCGGCTGGATCACGCTCGACGGCGGATTCGCCGCGCGGCCGTGCGTGGTCGAGGACATGTCCTCGTCGGGCGCGAAAATCACCGTGCAGGACAACAACACGCTGCCGGCCAAGCTGCGGCTGGCGTTTTCGCGCGACGCCCGCACCGGGCGCGCCTGCGAAGTGGTCTGGCGCGAGGGCAAGACGTTCGGCGTCAGATTCGTGCGCTAGCCTGATCCGGCCGCGCGCGATAAAAGGCCGGATGCGCAAGACCTGCTTTGCCGTCATCGCCGTCCTGCTTCCCGCCGCTGCGTTCGCGCAAGCCGGCGACCGCCGCAATTTCCAGACGCCGCCCGATGCCGGCAGAACCCTGCCGTCGAAATCCGTGACGCGGAGCAATTCCTGCGCGTCGTACGGACCGGGCTTCGTCAAGGTCGAGGGCTCCGACACCTGCGTGAGGTTAGGTGGCGCCATCAGTGTCGGTGCAGGGGTGTCCAGCGGACGCTGAGCGGCTTGCCGCTCACGACATCGGCGGCGCGACGATGCGCACGAAGGCCGGCCGCTGCGCGATCTCGCCGAACCAGCGCTCGAGATGGGGCAGCTTCGGCTTCGTGACGCCCTCGACACCGAACCAGCGCCGCGCAAAGGCGCCGAGCGCGATGTCGGCGATCGTGAACTGATCGCCCTCGATGTAGCGGCGGCTTGCAAGCTGCGCCTCGACGACGCGCCACACCACGCCCGCGGCATCGGCGTCCTTCTGGATCTGGACCATGTCGCGCTTATCCGGCGCCGTGCGCACCAGTCCCCAGAACAGCGGGCGCTCGACCGGTTGCAGCGTCGACAGCGTCCAGTCGAGCCAGCGGTCAACGGCCGCGCGCGCCTTTGGCGCCCGCGGATAGACCGGCGAGCTCTGGCCGTAGGCCATGCAGAGATAGCGCATCACCGAATTGGATTCCCACAGCACATAGTCGCCGTCGACCAGCGTCGGGACGCGGCCATTCGGATTCATCGCGAGATAGTCAGGCTGATCGTTCTTGCCGAACTGCATGCCGGCATCGATGCGCTGATAGGGCAGGTCGAGCTCGGCGAGACACCAGAGCACCTTTTGCACATTGACCGAATTGGGCCGGCCCCAGATCGTCAGTTGCGGCTTGCTGTCCATCACGCGTTTTCTTTCCGCTGTTGCGCTTTGCGCGCGTTCTTAGCCGAACCGTCAGGGAAAAGCGCGGGGTGAATTGTACCGAGCGCAAAAAAAAGAGGCTCTGCCGCGATGCGGCAGAGCCTCGTCGATAGCAGTCAAGGCGCAGTCAGTGACCGAACAGTAACCACAGCACGATGATCACCGGGATCGGCACACCCAACAGCCAAAGCAAAAGTCCTTTTCCCATCTCCTCGCCTCCTCGCATTCGTGTGAGGAGGCAACGTCAACTGCTGCGTCATGTTCCTCGCGATCGCTCCGCGCTTCGCCGATGGAGAAACGTGGATTAGGAACGTGCGGGCGGGCGCGGCGTTTACCAGTGCCCGGTGTTCGGCATCGAGGCCCATGGTTCGGCCGGCGCCTTCGAATCGCCCTTCTGCAGGATCTCGATCGAGTGCAGGTCGGGCGAGCGCACGAACGCCATGTTGCCGTCGCGCGGCGGACGGTTGATGGTGACGCCCATCTTCATCAGCTTCTCGCAGGTCGCGTAGATGTCGTCGACCTCGTAGGCGAGATGGCCGAAATGGCGGTCCTCGCCGTATTTCTCCTCGTCCCAGTTGTAGGTCAATTCGACCAGCGGCGCGCCGCGGCTTTGCGGCAGCGACTTGAGCAGATGGAGATCTTCCTCCGCGCAGAGAAACACCAGCGTGAAGCGGCCCTTGTCATTGTCGATGCGGCGCACTTCCTTCAGCCCCAGCGCGTCCTGATAGAATTTCATCGCGACATCGAGATTGCGGACGCGCAGCATGGTGTGCAGATAGCGCATTTTCTTGTCCTCCTGGGAATTCAGAGATTTTGTTTTGGCTCGGGTGAGACGCGCCAAGAAATAGCAGCAAAACGCAGCGCGGGGCAGGGGCCTGCACGACTTTTGCGACCGCTCCGGGCGGCCGCGTTCTCAAGCTTTCGCGAGCCATCGCATTGAACGACCTGCGACACGCTCATGCAGCGCGCGATACGGGAAAGCCCCGCCCAGGAAAATTCTGGAACGGGGCTTTCGTGGTCGAGCCTTGGAGGCACGGCCGTCTATCTCATCGAATGCCCATCACTGCCAATCAAGGACGCGCTAGGTTGGACCTCCTCTAAAAAGCAAAACCCCGCGAGTGGACTCGCGAGGTCTGATGCCGGCGGGCCTTGGGGAGATCGTGCCGGCAACCAGCCACCTAACGGTGCTTGCGGCGGCAGGTTCCAGCATCCCGAAAATAGAAAGCCCCGCAGGCTGGATGCGGGGCTTTCCCAGTTGACGGACTGGGGATCTCTCAGGGCGTGAGCCGTCAACTGTTGGGGACCAAACTTAAGGTTGAATTTATAAAATGCAACAGCGCCGCGTAGACGGAATATCCTCGTCCCACAGCGCTGCGCCAGACGCTGGGCCCTGAAATCCCCAGCGCAGTTTTGTCTTGGCGCTGCGTAAAAGGTTCAAAGGAAAAGCCCGGCGAGGGGGATTTTGCGGCGGCCTCCAGGGCCGGCCTGGCGGTGGGTCCCCGG